>CANGAC010000029.1 GCA_947451425.1 Bacteriovoracaceae bacterium
CCCGCCGCAGGTTTCTGTGAGGGAGTAGATGCACATGACGGAGGCCATGGTGAGGACCGGATACAGGCCCTCGAATTCGAGATTGAGCCAGTTGATCATCCGGACCAGCCCTTTACCGAGGAACCATCCGGAGAGACCTCCCAGGGCGAGCTGAATAAAAAACTTCTGTAGCGTGAGAAAGACCGTCGTTTCTCCGGGCGAAGACGCAAACTGCAGAAGAAGGAGAAGAAGCACGACGGACATCGGATCATTACTTCCGCTTTCGAGTTCCACCAGAGCGCGAAGCCTTGAGCGGAG
Source organism: Bacteriovoracaceae bacterium (assembly GCA_947451425.1). GTDB lineage: Bacteria > Bdellovibrionota > Bacteriovoracia > Bacteriovoracales > Bacteriovoracaceae > Peredibacter. Next base: position 298 of record CANGAC010000029.1, read on the forward strand.
TTCAAGCTTTTGTGTGCGAAGAATGCCGAAGACCGCAGCAGCGTCCGTTGAGGAAACTGCAGCGGACAAAACCGCCGAACTCATCCAGTTCCAGTTCAGCGTAAAATGAATGAGAAGGGTCATCATGACAGTGGTGAGGAAAACTCCGACGGTGGAAAGAGCGACCCCTTCTTTCCAGATGGGTTTCAGGGAGTCCGGGAGGGTCGATAATCCCCCCGAAAAAAGGATGTAAATCAGGGCGACGGTACCGAAGACGTGAGTGGATACAAAATCACTGAAGTGAATCCCCCCGGGTCCTTCGGAACCCATGAACATGCCGATGGCAATGAAAATGAGAAGAATCGGGAATCCGTAGCGGGAAGTCGCCTTACTGGCCAGGACACTCGTCATAAGTACCAAACCACCGACGAGAATGAGATTCAGGAGTTCCCTGTCCATGAAAATATCCTAACCTTGATTGCCGCGGTGTCAGAGTCAATTTTACCTGAAGGTAACCGGGCAAATCATTCGGAGATAAACGTATTTTCACTTGAGCGTCGCCCTCCTCCGGGCTAGAATTTCTCCTTATCAAGGACACCTTATGCAGAACATTCTGATTGTTGAAGATGAGAAGAAAGTATTGGCGTTAGTGAAAGAAGGGCTCATGGGAGCAGGTTACGCGGTTGAGGCCGCTGAATCACCCGAAGCTGCACGCACGCTGATTCGCAATAACAAATTCGATCTGATCATTCTCGATGTCATGCTCCCGGGGACATCCGGCATTGAATTCGCCAAAGAAGTCCGCGGCGGCGGCTGGAGCGGATTCATTCTCATGCTCACGGCCCTCTCAACGACAAATGATAAAATCCAGGGTCTCGATGCCGGTGCTGACGATTACCTCACGAAGCCTTTTGAGTTCGATGAACTCCTCGCCCGGATCCGCGCCCTTGCCAGACGCAAGGCCGACAATAAATCCTCTCTGAAAAACGGAACTCTTGTGATGGACCTTCTCTCGAGAAGTGTCAGCCGCGACGGGATCCGCATTGACCTCACGACGAAAGAATTTTCGCTCCTTGAATTCTTCATGCGCCATCTTGATAAAGTGGTCGACAGAAATGCCATCGCCCGCCAGGTTTGGGGGACAGAATTTGATCCGGACTCGAACGTCATCGACGTTTACATCAATCACCTCCGGAAAAAAATCGACAATCCGTTTCCGCGGAAAATTCTGAAAACGGTAGTGGGACAGGGTTACGTTCTTCAAAAGACCGAATGAACGCGATTTTCTTTAAGGGGATCCGCTTCCGGTTAACACTGGTCTATTCATCGCTTTTCGGTTTTTTCATCTGTGTTTTTGCCTACATCCTGTCATCCCAGTATCTGCAGCTTCTGCGGCAGGATTTTGATTCGGCCCTCCTGAATATCGGGATCGATATCTCGCGCAATGATGTGATCACTCCGGGATATCTTTCTCATTTGAAAGTCTCCGATTACGAAAGCCGAAAAGAGCTTCCGTTTGCCATCGGCTCAACCATCTATGTCCTTCGTTCCATCGATGGAGAAATCATCGGGAAAAGCCCGGAGATTCCGAGAGATCTGAATATTCCCTACCGGCCGGATCTTCCCCAGAGTCCGGATTACACTCATCGCTTTCTTTCCCTCACCCATTCGGGAATTGAGTACAGGGCCGTCAATATCAAACTCACGAACACCCAGGGACAGGTAAAGATTCTTCAGATCGCTACACCTTCCTACATCCTGGGAGAGCAGCAGAACAGAGTTGTCCTCCTGAACCTCCTCACAATCCCGCTCCTCATCCTGATTTCCAGTGTCGCCTCCTACATCATCTCGGGGAATGCCCTCAATCCGATCAAAGTGCTGACAGAGACGGCCAATAGTATCGCTGCTGAAAATCTTTCTCAGCGAGTGCCCGAAGTGAAAACGAATGATGAAGTCGCCGAGCTGTCGCGGACATTTAATAATCTCCTCGAACGCCTTGAGAAATCCTTCAAGGCCCAGGAAAATTTCGTCGCCAATGCCTCTCACCAGCTCAACACTCCCCTCTCTATCATCAAGGGCGAGCTGGATATTCTCGAATCAAAGTCACGCTCTCCGGAAGAAGAGGCAAAATTCCGGAAGTCCCTTCGTGAGGAACTTGAGAGACTCATTGATCTCGTAAAAAAAATGCTCCTCATTTCCCGGGTGGAAGGAGGCCACGGCAACTTTGTCATGGTTCCGGTCCGGATTGATGAACTTCTTCTCAACACCACTTCACGACTCAGTGGACGCGCGAAAGAAAAGAAGATCACGATCCGCTTTAACATCGGCAATAACATGGAAGAAAAAGATCTGATCATCAGTGGTGACCGCCAGCTTCTCGATGCCATGTTTGAGAACATCCTGGAAAATGCGATAAAATATTCTCCGGATGAATCCATCGTAACGATCGACGTTGAGAAAAATTCTCACGTCATGGAAGTCGCCATCAGTGATGAAGGTCCGGGAATTAAGCCCAAAGAATGGGAAATGATCGCTAAGGGGCGCTTCAAGCGGGGTGAGGAAATTTCCCTACCGGGAACCGGAATCGGACTCTCCATCGTCCAGAGTATCGCCGAACTTCACCACGCCGAGCTCACCTACCGGCCCAAGGAATCTCAAGGAAGTCATTTTGTGTTGGCCTTCTCTCAACAAAAAACCCTTTAATTCTGGGAGCTTGAGATGTCCCAAAATGCCCATATTTTAGTCAAATAGTCACAAATCTCACTTACCTCATCATTTAAGTTCTTTATTTTACAGGCCTGCGACATTGTCACCGGATTTGCAAATAGCTCGCGCGGGTTTGGGGTGTAAAAGAACAGACGGCCTTGTAGTTTTTACATGAAAGAGCGTTCATGCTGCATGGTGTCACTCTCTTGCGCTAAACTCCGTATCAAATCGTAAGTCTTTCTATTTGCTATTTATTTTAGTGAGGTAGTTGTGATCAAAGTGAAACGGGGAACAAGAAAACTCGAGCCGTACAATCCGAATCTCGGATTCATTGGAACGGTGAAGGTCGATGTCGCCAATTACATTTTCTCATCGAAGAGAAAAAGAGCACCATACAATCACTCGAAAGCACTGGTGAAAAATCTTCTCTCAAGAGAAGTTTCCGTGCATCTGAAAGAGTCTCAGAACCTCACGAAATTTATCCGCAAGCGCGATCTCACTTTCCAGAAATCCGACGCTAACGGAAACTACAAAATCTTCACTGTGCCTTGTACGACAACCATCGTGCCGCTTCAGAAATCTGTTTTCAACACGATCGAAAAAGCAGCGCAAGTGCTGATGGTTTCTCTTCGTTGCGTGATCCAGGATATCTACGGCTCTAAATCCGTGAAAGATTCCGGCTTCGTGAAATCTCTCCCGGATGACATCAGAAAGATTTTCATCGACGCCATCATGACGTCGCCGAACTATTTCAAACAGCTTCACCACCCGAACATGAAGAAGTATCCCTTCTTCGATAACGTCGGTCTCGATCTCGTTCTGATCGAAGATTATCTTGAGCAGGCGAGAAACTTCGAAGAAATTCTCAAGTCGAAAAAAACTGACAAGCTTCCTGCCGCTCTTCCTTTCCGGATTCTTGAATTAAACGCCGGAGCTCCATCAGGTGCTTCAAACAATATGAACGTTCTTGAAGGCCACTACGAGCAGAACCCTGAGGTTCTCGATTCCATGGGCCGGATCATGCCGAACGATCACTTCTCCGTTCTCGCTGACACTTATAAATCTCTCGGCGATGACTGGACCGGTATTAAAGACGGTATCCAGGTTATCCTTCCTCCAGGAGGAATGAACGGAGCTGCTCCGGAAATTCATAACCTCGCAGCTTACTCAGGACTTGTGTACGCCGATCCCGTCCAGCTTTTCCAGGACGAGAAAGGTTATATCCGCCTCCGCACGATCAACGGATCTAATCCGATCGTGACAGCGATCTATTCACGCATCAATGCTGATTCTGCCCTCTTTGATATTGATAAAGGCATCATCCTCCGTGATCCGGACACGAATGAGCCGATCTACTTAAGAGATTCTCTGAAACTGGGCCCTGACGGGGAAGCTCCGATGGTTCTCGACGTTCACGGAAATCCGATTCCGTTACAAAGTGATTACTCAGTTCCAGGTCTTCTCGAAGCGATTCTCAACCGCCGCATCTACATGGGTGGTTTGAACCGGATCCTCGATAACAAGATCATCCTCGCGGCCCTCACCACATACGCACCGAAGTACTTTGCTCCGAAGATCAAGGAACTTGGCCTCGACGTCAGACACGCGAAGATCATTCCACCAGAGACTCTTCCACCTGTGAAGGAGTCCGTGAAAGTTATCGAAGCGAATCCGGAAGAATGGGTTGTGAAAGCTCCGAACCTCTCCGGAGGTTCAGGTATCTACATCATGAAGACCATGAATCCACAGTCGAGGAAAGAAGTTCTCGAGATGATCCGTAAGAGCCCGCAGGCCTACGCTTACCAGAAGCTCGTGAAAATCGCGCGCATCCCGGTCGCGATGAAAGACAGACAGGGAACAAGATTTGCCAACCTCGCGGCGGATATCCGTCTCTGGGTATTCTACGGCGGTGGAGCGAAGGCCCTTCCTAAGATGACTCATAATGCTCTCGTCAGATACGCTCCGGAAGAAAGAGGACCAATGTCTTCGATCGTGAACACGTCAAAAGGCGGCGGTTACGCTCCTTTCGTTGTGGTTGATGATGTCGGAAGTTCGGAATCAGTGACAGCAGCTGATTTCATCCGCACGAAAAATCCGGTTCCGCTTCAGACGCACCTTCCGATGTTTGTGGCTGCCCAGATGATCCAGGTCTCGCGTCTTGCTTCGGAAATCACAGACCACCTGAAAAAGGGAACAGGAGATTCTTATATCCTCCTCGGTCTTGCACTCTCACTCAAAACTCAGTGCCGTGAAGTTCTGTCGTTCATGAACCCACGCGCGATTGAGCCGGTTTATAAAGTGATCGATCTTCTCGAGACAAAACAGGCCACTCGCCTGATCGCGGCGTACTTTGAGAAAATCAACCTGAACCAGATCAACCTCGTTACGTCGCTGCAGAAACTCGAAGGAAGAAACAAGCTTCCCCGTGGCTTCCGCGAGAAGATGGATGAGCTCCTGGTTCTCGATATGGATATCGTTTATCAGAACTACACAGAAGAGCATAAGAAGCACGACCGGAAGATCCTCGCGACTCTGAAAGAGATGTTCGCGGAGAAGGCCGGAACGAACAAAGTTCTTCAGAAAGAATACCAGGTTGTCCTCAATATCCTGAGAACTTCCATTGAAGCGAAATTCCCCCGTGAAACCATCACGGGAAAATCTGCTCAGAATCTGATGAAGCTCATGGAATCGTTCATGACGATTGTCCGCGAAAGACTTCAGAACTCTGAGAAAGCGATCGAGTTCGCGAAACTCTTCTCGACAGATACAGTGCACCCGGAACTTAAGTTTGAAACTTTCGGTCTCGGCGAAACAAGTCTCAAGAAAAAAGGCAACTTCCTCACGGCTTCCCAGAATGAATTCGCGACCGGCGAACTTCTGACAGAAACCGATTTCGTTCCGGCACAGATCAAAGAAGCGCGCGCGGCCTGGATGAAGATTGAAAATGAAGCGAAGAAACTCGATTCCGTCCGGAAGGATGCTTTCCTTGCGAAAAAACGTGCTGCTCATTTTGAACAGTTCCCGCAACTGGCCCGCATGAATGAAATCATGAAGTCGACCCGCGCTTCGGTATCTGACCTCATTGAACTCATGCCGGCGATGCCGTACGCGAAATACAATCTTGAAATGTTCGCGAAGAAACAGGGCTGCTCACTCGAAGAAATTTTCTCGAAGGAACTGACACCGAATAAGATCTCGATTCTTTCTACAAAAAAGATCCGCGAGAATCACCTTTCGGCCCAGGATCACGCCGGTGAGTGTTTTGCGAAGAAGAGAAAGTCTCACGGACTCTTCTCTGACTCCGACATCTTCATCTGGGTGAGAAGAGAACTCGATCCTCTGACTCAGATCTATACCGCTGGCCACGAAGTGATTCACTTCCACCAGATCGAAGAAACGACGAAGATGGAAGCCAAAGCTCTGTCTGACGGGGCCATTGCCCAGGCGTACTTCCTGAATTTCTACGGAAACTTCCTCGGAATTTCAGCCGCGTCTCTCGAAGGTCTTTCGGTTGATATCTCGGTCGAGCGCCAGCCGCTTTACGGTCTCGCTGACCGGATCGTTCCGTTCTTCTACTCGAACCTCGTAACGGAAGTTCGCACAGGGATCAACAAGGACCAGGCCGCTTACGAAAAAGTTCTGAATAAATACGGATCGCTTTTCGGTTACATGATGCCGAATTCGAACCAGGTAAAAGTAAAAGCACTCCAGGAAGTGATTCCTGCTCTTGAGAACGCAAAAAACATCGCGTTCGCTAAAGAGCTGGGTCTTGAGATCGGATGGGATGAAGTCCGCTCTGCTCTTCCAAGTGCGAACGACAAACAACTGAAGGTTTACGGACCGAAAATCCTGAAAGCAATCAAGAAAGCTTTCCCGGACTACGAGGCGCTGACAGCGATCGGAAACCATCAGTTCTATGGCGTGAGCTTCCCGCGGAAACTCGATCTCGACCGGACGATCACTCTTCGTCCGATCCTGTCGACCATTTCTCTGGGGAACTCGTATAACCAGACTCAACAGCAGCAGCAGCAGCAGCAGTAACAGCAACAGTAAGTTGCAGGGACTATATGAGACTTGATTTTCTTACGGCCGACGTTTCCGGGCTGTTTCCTTTCCTGGAAACAGTTCTCCAGGATGGGGGAAAACGGCTTTACTCCATAGACGGGGACATCAAAACCTTCTCAAACGTTTCCGGGTATTCGGGTTACGAATATCAGGAAGAAGCGATGAGCGCCTCTCTTTCCCTCGGAATGATCCTGGGTGGGACGGGCTATGTGGTGAAGCGCACTCTCCGGAGTGCGACGGAAACTCTCGAGCGCTTTGATTACTTCGGAACAAACGGCGAGCTCACCTTCACTTCGGACGCTGAATCCCTCCGCGTCTCCATCGTGGATTTCTATGAAATGGACATGACCTGTCCGATTCTGAATCACCTCTATAATTTCCTCTCGATGGAATACAAGAGTGCCCAGGAAGCGAAATCTCACACCGCCCTCGTCTTCTCTGTCGAAAATTACCTCCGTACTCTTTACGCTTCAAAAATCATCCGCCTCTCGATCCGCGAGAAAGGTGATGATCCGGCGGTCACGAATATCTTTAACCGGATCCTGAAGGCCGAGATGGATCCCGTTCTTACGTGGGAAGAGCGCCAGCTGGTGTTTAAAAAATACCGCGAAACTCTCAACATCATCGTCGACACGAAAGTCCGCGCCCACCGCCTGAATAATACGATTGTGAAAGCCGATGTGGCGAAGAAAAGCATGGGCAATAAGCTCGCCCGCTTCCTCGCGCGCCCGACCAGTAACGGAATGGGCCTTCTTCACCGGTATACGATCGGGAAAATCCTCTGGTTCTTCCAGACGGTGAAAAACAATCTCGGGTACTCCGTGGCCCTCGCGGTTTACGGTCCGTTCACTTATTACTTCATCACCATGCCGATGAACCCGCATGCGATGCAGGCGGTGGGGAAAGTCCGCTCGGCCTTCCTTGATACGACAACCGAAATTTCCCGCCTGATCGACAGTAAGGGCGAGACCGTTATTTCTGAAGTTACGAGCCAGACCAAAGAAGCCGTCGCTGCTCCGAAAACGGAAACGGTTTCTCAGACCGTGTCGGCCACGAGTGCTGCTCCGGTTGTGAATCCCGCTCTCGCCAATATCATCTATCAGAGTGAAGTCACTTCCGGTCCGTACTCCGGAAACAATAAGCCGACATTCCTCAACATGGTTCTTTCGACGGATGTTCCGTCGGTGAATAACCAGACGTGGAATGACCGCATGAGTGCCATGAAGCAGATGCAGATCGCGTACGAAGAAAACATCGAATACGCGTCCCGGATGGGGCGTCTAGAGCAGCTCGAGACCCAGTACAACTTCCCGATGCAGGTGGAATCCACATGGGAGGAGCTCGAGCGCTACAATAATCTGATCTTCAAGCTCCGCTCGGAAAACCCGAACCTTTCGGCGAAGATGAAGCAGTACCTCTTCAATGAAGTGAACCGCACGCAGCAGCTCGAACTCTATCTCTGGGATCGACTCTCAAGATTCATCCTCGACCAGAAATACGTCATGCTCGACGAAGACAAGGAACAGAAGAGAAACGACTACTACGTCGGCCGCTCGTTTGTTTTCCTTCAGGAAATGACCCAGACACTCAGCTGGCGCTACAAGGATTTCAAGAAGCCGGAAGGCTTTGAGAAGATTCAGAAGCTCGCTGACTTCTACAGCACCAACAGAAAAGAAATGGGTTCTGTGATGAAGAACCTCCAGGCAAACTCGGATCTCTTCAAGCAGAAGAATACGTATGATACGAAAGAGTTCCGCGGCTATATGAAACGCCAGTGGGAAATTCTTTTCCTTCAGAATGCGAAGGCGGAAGAAGCTGCGAACATGGGTCTCAACATGTACATCTGGTCGGTGCGGAACACCGTCTGGATTCTTCAGAGCATGTACTCTGCTAAACGCGAAGAGCTGGCACTTCTCATTAAACGCGACACCACTGGACAGTTATTCTCTCCTGAAGAGATGATGGCCCGGTCGCGTGCAGGGATCCTGTACGAAACACTTTATCACAATCTGACTCTTGAATATGTGGGCATCAGGGAAGAGATCATGAACAGGCTTGGAAAGGATTTAGAATCCGAGCAGAGAATGTCAGTGATCAATAACCTCAAAGAGTTCCTCACGGATCGCGAGAAACTCGACGGTGTCCAGGTGGCCGGGAATCAAAAAACCGCAGGGACGCAATTATGAAAGTTCTCGTAGCTCTTCTTCTCCTCTCCGCTTCGGCGGCCATGGCCCAGAATGTTTCGACAGGAGCTAACGCTAACTCTCAGAACTCCCTTCAGGGGAACAACGTCATCACGACGAAGATGCCGAAGACGACTCTGGGGAAGCAGATTCTCCAGAACACTTCGCTGTCGTATTACCATCAGGTTCTCGGTCCCACTCTCGGTGGTCCGGTGAATGAAACCTACAACGTTTTCCAGGAAGGCACGGATCAGCCGAACACCGGCCGCGCTCCTATTCAGAGTTTTCAGTCGGCGCTTCTTCGCTACGATATCAACTCAGACTGGGGTGTCGGCGCCTCGCTTGCGATGTCGAACGGCTACACCGGGGCTGTGACCAACACTGACCGCAAAGGAAACGTGGTCAATAAGGCCGACAATCAGTTTTACAATGCCCGCGCTCACGTTTACATGCCGATGCTCGATCTCTCTGTTTTTAACCTCTATTCGACGTTCTCGTATGAAGCTCCGACATCGACCATTTCCCGTCAGGATAATATGAACATGGGTCTGGTTCTGACTGAGAACCTTTCCATTAAGACTTCTCCGGCCAACAAGTGGTCAGGCGGGATGACTGGTCAGATCTACCGGATGTTCTATGGCCACAATAACCAGAAAAAAGTCCCGGGCTGCGACCCTGATGTCTGTATCCCGACTCAGCTTCAGACCCAGATTATTACGGTGAGCCCGTATGTGAACTATCGCGTGAGTGATAAGTGGAACATCGGAAATATGGCGATCTTTGACTGGGATCAGCGCGGAGTTCAGGCAAACTCCCGTGAGTTCAACAATAACCTTCCTCACCGGGTACGCTCGACCGTTTCGTACTATCCAAACTTCTGGAACATCACGAACATCGGGATTTTCACTCAGGCGCTGATGAAATTCCGTCCGAACACGACTGCTGTCGGTGCGGAAATCGCCCTCAAGTTCTAGAGATCGAGCGAATCCTTAAATCCTTCGAGACATGAGGCAAAGGCAGTGAGGAGTTTCACTGCCTGATCATTTTTGAGTTTTCCTCTAAGTGATGAACTTAGTTCAACAGACTTTGAGGCCCTGGCCCTGAACCAGCTCAGCATCTCATCGGCATTGGCAGCGGGATAATTTTTGATTTGCATCTCATGCCAGCCAGTATCCCGTGACCATTTTTTCCAGTTGATCTCTCCCAGAGCGGACTCATCGAGATACGGGCAAAGTGAGAGAAAAAAGACCTTATCAGAATCGCTGGGCGCCTTTTTGTCGCCCAAACTCTCCCTGAGCATCAGCATGGCCCCGGCAGCAATCCATGCGACAGGAAGTTTGCCATTCTTTTCGCCGATTCTGGTGGCGTGATAGAGGACTTTCCACTCGATGGACTGGTCTTTCATCATCTCAAACGCCTCAGTGAGATTCTTCTCAGGAAGGCCTTTCAGGAAGGACTTAGCTCCCTCATCCGTTGCCGTTTCCAGAGCAAACTGCCGGGCAGTACTGACTGACTCCTTCTGGGAAAGAAGTTGTCCCATGAGTGCGAGATCGAACAGAAGTGAAGAGCGCATGTGAGGCCTTGGATGAAGTTTTTTCCATTATCTCTCCTCCCAAAAAAAAGTAAATCTTGAACATTCCTTCAGGTGACTCATGAGGAACACTCCACTATCTTCAGTCCCCCAAGGAGGATCTCTCATGAAACTCGTGTTTATCACCCTTACTGCTGTCCTTTTCACTCTCATTTCCAAGATGGGACATGCGGAACAAAAACACCCGACTCTCAAGAATCCTTCCATCGTGCACACAACTCGCTGATTTTTCAAAACTGTAATCTTTACCCAAGAATCTGATTTTCTTCCCACTGACGCTCCGCATTTGGTAAAAAGCAAGCACTATTTTACCCCTGAGGAGAACACCCGATGAAAAACTATCTTGGAATTGCAGTGATGCTTTCTGTTTTCAGCACAACCGCTTTCGCGCAAATGCGGGACGCTGATTGTGATCCACAAGAAGCCGATTGCGATGCAAACGAATCACGCGTAAAAGAGCCGCTCAAAACTATTTATCCGTACAAGCCTTACTCAACTCAGGAAATGCAGCAGAAGGTTGAGCGTCTTACAGAAAATAAAAACTACCTGAACGACATCCGTGAAATGGAAAGACGTGGACTCAACCGCGCTAGCACCAGAGTTCAGCCCTGGGGCGGGTCTTTCTGGCCGTTACTTGCTGGTGGTGTAGCGAACACGTATCAGGCAAAAGACCAGACGATTTTTGTCACCACACTACTCGAGAACATTACCTGGCAAGAGAACGTGAAAGACTGGAAGAAGAGAAAAGAAAAAGTTTACCCAACCATCTATGACCTCTCTGAAGAAGAACTCGCGAAACTCGCTCCTTCTGAAAAATATGACCTCATCCTCGGCGACACGAACTTTGGTCTGACGAACAAAGTGTGGGAGTACACTGAGCGCTGGGGGAAAGGGAAGAAATGGGAATTCTTAACGAAGATCGATCTTCCTGATGGATACAGAATTCCGGAAGGCAGTAAGTTCATGGCCCTCTGGGAAGGGATCTGTCACGGTTGGGCACTGGGTGCCGGTTACACTCCACGTCCGGAAAAAACTTTCGACATCACTCTTCCTAACGGGAAGAAGATGGCGGTGTACCCGAACGATGTAAAAGCTCTCGCGTCTCTCATGTGGGCAAACTCCACGATCCAGGACAACGTCCTCTTCGAAGGGAACCGTTGTAACAAGAAAAATCCTGACCAGGATAAATACGGCCGCTACATCGACACAGAAGTTTCCGGCGACGACAGCGAAGTTCTTCCAAGATGCGCTGACGTTCACCCGGGTGTCTTCCACACGACTGTTGTCAACGTCATGGGGATCGAAGGTCGTCCGATCGTTCTCGATCACAACGCAAAACTTCCGATCGCGAACCAGCCAGTTGGTGGCTATGAGCTCGAGTACTTCAATCCGAAAAACGGAAAGACGGCCCCACTCTCGGAGTCGATGATCTCTGTTCTTGAATACGGTGATAAAGATCCGTACAAGATCAACCGTAACCCGGAAACTGCTTATGTTGTCGGTGTCGCGATGACGATCAAGTACATCGACTGGGAACTTCCTAAGAAAAAAGAAACGAACACACCTGCTGACGACAAGATTGTTGATTACAAGTTCAACTACGACCTTGAAGTGAACGCTTTCGGAAAAATCGTTGGTGGTCAGTGGCGCGTATCGAGAAAGGGTGGAAAAGAACTCTTCAAGAACACGACGAATCAGCCCGATTATTTCTGGCTTGCTCCACGCGATTACAAGAAATACTTCCAGCAGGTTCCGGGTCTGTCGAAATGGGATGACTCAAGAATGCCGCTTCCTTCTTCTGACTGGAAAGTTGCCGCTCAGACAGCGCATAACTTCCAGTACGAAGAGTCTGCGAAGTTCTGGGGTGTTTCTCCGACCTGTACTGTTCTTCCGATCGACAAGAATGGTACGCCGAAGAAAGTTCCATGTGAGTTCCGTTACCCGAAACCTCAGCCGCTGATCCAGGTCGTGGATAAGCTGGTTGAAATGGCGAGACGGTAAGAGGAATTATGAAATACGCAATCGTCTCCCTCGCACTAATATCAACTGCTGCCTTCGGAGGAGCTCCTCCGAAGGAAGAAAATCTCTCGAACCTTCTCGAAGGGAAACGCCAGATCGTTTCTCTCTCTGAGATAACCCGCATGGGACTATCTTCATCATCCACCGGTGCTGATCTGTGGTCCGGCTCTTACTGGCCACAGTACCAGGGTTCACTGGCCGTGAGATACCTCGATCCGATCATCCGCCCACTCGTCGAAGTGGAAACGGTTCAGTGGAAAGCGATCAAGGAAGCGTTCGACCAGAATCCTTCTTACTCGTACGCCAACACGGATGTCCTTTCACCTGCGGAGAAGTATGACCTTCTCGTCGGTGACCCGGAGATGACTCTCACGAAATACGCGTGGGATCTCGGGAAAAAGAACGGCGGAGAATCATCCGGAAAAGTTCCTACCTGGCGCGGAATCTGTGACGGCTGGTCGTCAGCTTCTCAGATGATGCCAAGACCGAAAAAAGATGTAGTCGTCTCTGATCCCAATGGAAAATCCATCCGCTTCTTTCCGGAGGACATCAAGGCCCTCGGTTCACTTCTCTACGCCCGCGCGCAGACCAACCCCATTTTCCTCGGGAAACGCTGCCGCTCACCGATCGCCGCTCTTTGTGGTGACACGAACCCTGCGACACTTCACCTGGCCCTCGTGAACCGCGTGGGATCCATGAAAAAGTCCTTCATCGCTGACGTTTCACCGGGCTCACAGGTGTGGAACTATCCGGTGAAGAGCTACGAAACGTCTTACTACAACGTGTTCTCTGATGAAGAATCAAAAGACTTCACCACGGCGATGGAGTCCTTTGATAAGAAGAAAAAATTCCGGAAGCGCGACTCCCGGCACCCGGATACGGCGTTCATCGTCGGTGTGAAAATGGTGGTGAACTTCGCGGATATGCGTTTACCGTATAATACCGATGATAAGACCATGACTCACATCTATACGTATGATCTTGAGCTCAACTCACGCTATGAAATCGTGGGCGGAGAAGCCGCCGGAAAACTTCCGGACTTCATCTGGGCACCGAACGATGGCGTTTATCCGCTCTCGTTTGTTGAACGGACAGGTTCTGTGTCTGATCTGGTGGCAAAGAGCCAGGAATCAGCGAAGAACGGCCAGCCACTTTCGTCAGTCGTCAGACAGCTCTTCGAAGCTTCGAAATAATCTAGTGAAGGCCCGCTGAAAGGCGGGCCCTTGCGATGTCACCCACAATGTAACCGATCGCGTATGGAGCAGAATCATGTTCCGCTGCCGACTTGTGATCGAAGCCGATTTTGTGAGTCCATTCGTGAGCAAGATTGGCAGCTACATCGCTGATCTCATTTCCCTTGAAATACTTCCAGTTGATATTGATCTGGTTGATCGAGCCGTCCGTGTAACCAATCACGCGGGACCAGGGCTTATTGTAGAGGGCGAGGTAGTAGTTCATTTCGTTCGGCGTGTTCGGCTGAAGCGTCTCGCGCCCTTCCATGAACTGCGCATAGATTTGTTCATTCGTGAGATTCTTATTCGAGGCAAAGGCGCGGGTACCCTTCGTGTTCACGAAGTTGATCACGCGGGATTTGAATTCGTCTGAGTTCACCACATCTTCAAGAAGTCTTAAGGCACTGTTGATCTTGTCACCCTTGGCCCCATCGAAGCCCTTGATCGACATCGGTACAACCGTGAGGTGCCCGGTCGATACAGAATCCGGATGAACGAATCCTTTCTCACCTTCTTTCAGGGATTTCACCGGAACGTTGAAGGAACTCACACTCTCTTCCTGAACCACGGCCTGACCGGCGGTGAGAGTAAAGAAAAGGCCGAATACCATGAGAAGTTGTTTCATAAATCCATCCTTGGCGAAGCTTGTAAATGTCGTTTCGGAGGGAGATATGAGGTGAATGAGTTGTAATCCGGTGGCTTCGGGGGGGGAGGAAAAATCTACCGGGCCCTCTTCCCAGAAAGTGTCAAATTTGGGACGTAGGACCTATGAAAGTCCTCCTTTTCACCCTTTTCATCACTCAATTCGCGTGGGCAAGACCGACGGTCCTGGTGAGTTTCTTTGATCCCTTCGGAAAAGCTCCGGTAAATAACTCGGAAACAGTGGCGAAGATGATCGTCGCAAAGTCAGCGACTCTTCCCTACGACATCAAGCTTTGTCAGGTTCAGACGAAGTTCGACATTTCCTTTGAAGAGCTCCGTGACTGTGTCGCCGCCCTTCCGGAAAAACCCCTTCTCGTCGTTGGTCTCGGGGAAACGGGATGTGATGTGAAGATTGAAACGATGGGAAGAAATCTTGACCGCACCAAAGGTCCCGACAATGCCGGAGTCGAAAGACGAAACACAGTGATCGCCGATGGCGGAGACGCAGCTGTCGGACTCACCTATCCCCTCCCGGAAATGTATTGCTCACTTCCCGAGGCCACTCGCAAAACTCTCATCGTTTCGAACAACGCCGGAAGTTTTGTGTGCAACAATCTCGCGTACCAGATGGCGTGGTTTGAAAATGAAATCAATTTTGGATTCATCCACGTGCCGGATCATTCCTGCAAAAACCTTCCGGAAAAAAACCAGAAGGCCCTCGAGATCCTTCTCACGATGATCGATGGAGGCGTCAAGGCGTCTCTGGAAAGAACGGAACTCGCACGTCTTCCAGTGATGAAAATCGAACTCGATGTCCTTCGCCGGAAGTATGAAAAAGATGACAAGTGTCTGTCGGAATTTTACAAGCGCGCCCGCCCTTTTGATGAGAAGCGCTGGTTCTAAGAAAGAATTTTTTCCGCGAGCGACAGGCCGAGCGTGTACCCATTCTTATACAGCCCACCCATGATCTTATAAGCGTCTTTCTTCAGGAGATACGGTTCGCGTTTCTTCGCCTTCTCTCGTAATCCCACGAGCATCCTCCCCTGCGCGAATTCCGGCAGGATATTTTTCATCCTAGTCCTGAGCCTGGCATGAATTTCCGAGAGCAATCTTTCCGGTGGCAACTCCCAGGAACTCTCCTGCGTGGTCGAACCGATGAGAAGTTTTTTCGTAGGATGAGAATAGATAAGATTGTCTCCCTCGAGGGTGAGCGAAAAGGATTTCTCACCAAAATCAAAGTCGTACTCGAGGTAACTTCCCTGGACAGTTTTGGACTTGGGATCTGCTTCCAGGAGTGGCTGCCACAAAAAGTTTTTCACACCCGCCGTCACGATGAGCTCATCGAAGGAGAAATCCCCGCCATCGACAGTCTTCAGTGTTTTCTCATGCACTTCTGTGACGAATGACGGAACAAATTCCACATTCAGTTTGCGGGAAGCTTCTGACGTCAGCCACGACAGATACTGTGACGGAGTAATGAGATACGCTTCTTCCTCCGTGAAATAAATCTCTTCCTGAAACTTTAAAGGACCAATCGAGCTGATTTTTTTTCCGTCAGGATACCGTTTCTGGAAGGCCTCGAGTTTTGTGAGAGCACCTGTGTATTGGGGAATTCTTTCGACACCCTCGGGAGCATCTTCACTCACGTGCTTCTGAAACCGGCCAAAACCTTCCATCAAAGTATCACCCAGCGAGGAATTTCCCGCCGTCACTCCCCGGGGAGCAACGATCGCTGTAGAGTGAAGAGAACAGGGAAAAGCAAAACTATCGGAATAAAACACAAGGATTTTCGAGGAAATATTTTTCTTTGCCATGGCATAGAGAAGACTCCTGGCCGCAATTCCTCCTCCAATGATGGCAATAGTCGTCAATTTCAATCCTTCTTGTTTAAATCTTCCTACATTTTCCCACAAATGGTTGCCAATTTCCACCCCCGGTCGTTACCCTGATCGTCTATCAATTTTTGACTTATTCTCAGAGGAGAAAGCCACGCATGGCCGCCCAAACTCTCGATACGAAAGCTGTTGTCTTTGCCACCCAGAAATTAGGAATTCCTGCGAATAAAGTTCTCGCGACCGCGAAGCTTCTGTTTGAAGAAGAATGTACGATTCCGTTTATCTCGCGATACCGGAAGGAAGTGACGGGAAATCTGGATGAAGTTCAGATCCGTGACATTCAGGAATCCTATAACGAATACGTGGAAACAGAGAAACGCCGCGAATACATCCTAGATGCCATCAAGAAGATGGAAGCTCTGACACCGGAGCTCGAACGCCAGATCAAGGTCGCTCAGACTCTGAATCAGCTCGAAGATATCTATGCTCCTTACAAGTCGAAGAAAAAGACCAAGGCGATGATCGCCAAGGACAATGGACTCGAGCCACTGTCGACCATGATCATGTCTGGTGATAAAGACATCAGAACTCTCGCCAAAGAAATCGAAGAGAAGTTCGTGAAGCCGACGGAAGGAAAAGTCAAAGATGTTCAGGACGCGATCAACGGTGCGTGTGACATCCTGATTGAAACGTTCTCGCACAAGCTCGAACTCAAAGAGAGAATCCGCCAGACCTTCTGGGATTCCGGAGTCATGAAGGCCTCTCTCAGAAAAGACGGCGAGAAAATCGAGGACGCTTCGAAGTTCAAGGACTTCTTTGAATTCTCTGAGCCCCTTTCTAAGATCAAGGATCCGAAAGCTTCTCACCGTTACATGGCAATGAGACGCGGAATGAATCTTAAGGTTCTCAAAGTCGATGCGGAGATCCAGCCGGAAATCGGTGTGGGCATGGTGGAGCAGGAATTCTTCCCGCAGAAAGAGAGACTTCCGAACTACGAACTCTTAAAAAAATGCGCGGAAAAATCTTTCATCAATTACATCCAGCCTTCACTTGATCTCGAAGTGAAAAATGACCTGAAGAAGATTGCGGATACAGCGGCGATCTCGGTCTTCGGGATTAACTTAAAAAACCTTCTCCTTCAGCCGTACCTGGGATCGAAGGCCGTTCTCGGTATCGATCCGGGTGTGCGCACAGGTTGCAAAGTGGTGATCGTTGATCACACCGGAAAATTCATGGGTGATCACGTGATTTACCCTCACGAGCCAAAACTCGATAAAGTCGGTTCTGCTCAGATCCTTACGAAAATGATTGAGATGTTCAACGTGGAATACATCGCGATCGGAAACGGAACTTACGGCCGCGAGACCCTCGATTTCGTGGAATCTCACATCGCTCAAGTGAGAGACGGGAAAGTCAAAGCGACGATGATCTCTGAATCAGGGGCATCGATCTATTCAGCGTCTGATATTGCCCGCGCAGAATTTCCGGATAAGGACGTTACTGTCCGCGGAGCAATCTCGATTGCCCGCAGATTCCAGGATCCTCTGGCAGAACTCGTGAAAATTGACCCGAAATCTATCGGTGTCGGTCAGTACCAGCACGATGTGAATCAGGTTCAGTTAAAGAACAATCTCGAAGCTGTGGTTGAAAGTTGCGTGAACTTTGTGGGTGTGGATCTCAACACCGCTTCCGCACCACTTCTCTCCTACGTTTCAGGCATTGGTCCATCAGTCGCTCAGAACGTTGTGAAGTACCGTGATGAAAAAGGAATCTTCAAATCGCGCCAGGATCTTCTCAAGGTTTCGCGCTTTACCCAGAAAGTTTTCGAACAGTCTGCCGGGTTCCTCCGGATTTATAATGGTCCGCACGCTCTCGATGGAACCTTCATTCACCCTGAGAGATACCCAACTCTTGAAGCGTTCGTGACAACAAAAAACAAAACGCTGAAAGATCTTCTGACAGATGAAACTCTCCAGAACGAACTCGCCAACGATAAGAAGCTCAAAGAAGAAATGGGAGAGATCACGCTCAACGATATCGTGAAGTGCTTAAAAGCTCCCACTCAGGATCCCCGGACTGCGTTTAAGTCCGTGGAGTTCACGAAGGGAATTTCTGATCTCAAGGATCTCAAGGTCGGTCAGTGGTATCAGGGACAGGTCACGAACATCACCATGTTCGGAGCTTTCGTTGATATCGGGATCAAGGAAAATGGACTTCTTCACATCTCTGAGATGAGTGACAAGTTTGTGGAAAACGCGATGGATGTTCTGAAGGTCGGACAGGAACTCAAGGTCCGCATCCTCGGCATCGACATGGACAGAAAGAGAATTTCTCTTTCGTGTAAGTCGGATTCACAAACCGAAGGTGTAACCGGAACTGGTGCCAATGCTCCGAGAAAATCCGGCGGCGGCAGCAGACGGGAAGAACCAAGACCACAGATGTCTTCAGGCCCGCAGTTTAAGAACAATGCCTTTGCGAACTTGAAGAACATTCAGGTCAAAAAGTAATGTGGTTCGCTCTTTTCTTTCTTCTCCCGGTCGCGCACGCAGCTGTTCCATCCACCGTGATTGAACTCTCGTGTGCCGGGAAAGACGGAAATCTCTCTCTCATCATGCCGGAGGGTCTGTCCGCCGGTCTCGTGTACTCACCGAAAAACGGCACTCCGATAAAGTGCTCGGTTCACCTTGAGAAGACGTCGCATTTTTCCCGCGGGGCCCGGGACGTGAAGACGGTCTATTTCTCCGTTGAAAGTTGTCATGAAAAAGCGATCACCAAGCCGGATGAGGTCCCGGCCCCCCTCACCCCAGGGGGATACTTTTCCGTCACAAAACGCGGGAAAGGAAATGTGGCCCAGCTTCACGCCCTTACTAATGGCCAGCCGTTGATCTGTAAGCTGGTGAAACTGGACGCTAAGAAATTCTCTCAATTTAAGCTCTAGAGTCGACACTGTCGAAAATCACGACATAAATCCCGTCCTATCCCACCGGAATCCCGAAAGAAACTTGGTAAGCTTTTTGCTCTAAAAAGCTCCTATGCATACTTTTAAACAGGGCCTGGCCCTCGTCCTTATTCTCATGATGTCCCAGGCGCGCGCACTTGATCTCGACGCCGCTCACTGCCGCTCGCAGCTCGTCCGCGTGAACGTCGCCAGTGGGGCCTTAACGGATGTCTCCGGAAGAAGTGTCGTGCCGATGCTCCGGGAAATTCTTCCGGCGATCAAAACATCACTCGAAACCAGTTTCACTATTCCCGAACTGGATTTTCCTCCGAATGAAGACGAGTGCAAACGCCTCGGAGTGAACTGCACGGACAGAGGGCTTTGCAAAAATCCCAATACCCCGGCAGAAATCCGTTCCGCCCTTTGCTTTGAACTTCCCTGCACACTCCTCGAAGGAACTCTCAACGCCGGCAAGTGCAATAACACGAGCTACATCTTCGCAGCTTCGATTGCGTTTCCCACACCGCTGGTGATTGAAAAAATCGACTGGAACGTGAAAGACGTAAGCTACACGGGCAACGAAGCAAAAATCTGCGTGGAACTCACGGAACTCTCGCTGTCGATGGGAACACAAATTTCTTTTGATACTCACGGTACAAACCTCCCGGAGAATTTCGTGGGGATTTCGGATATCAAGGCCGATCTCGACGGCAAACGGGACATTTGCATCAAGGCAAAAGTTGATCTCGCTTCCACGCATCCGCTCAATCACATCCGCATTGAAACGGATAACAGCGCACCCTTTATCTCTGACAATATGCTGAGAAACGCCGTCCGGGACGTAAAAGTGACGGGTCTCTCCGGTTATCGCCCGGCGGATCTCGCACGTGTGGTTCCGGAATTACTTCCGGTCATTCTCCAGCCAATTCGTGAAACGATTGAAAGCGGAGTGACAGCGGCCCTCGGTCAGATCATTGAAGACCAGGTGGCCCGCGCCTCGGCGAATCTCACGAGTTCGCAGGAACCGAATTTCCTCAACACTCAGGCCTTCATGAGTGAGCTCTCTTACGTTCCGACATCACTCTGGAACGAAGTCTACTTCCAGGAATGCCGGAATCTCGTTTTCTCCAATAGACCAATCCCTGCCGGTCATCCGTGCATTGGTCTGGAAGTCACACCTTCAAAGATTGATTTCAGACCGGGGATTCACGACCGACCGAAGATTGCGCAGAACTCGGACGCGAAGTTCTTCAGTGATAATTATGTGATGAATACTCTCGACGTTCCCTCGTTCTATCCGAACGTCGTGGCAGAGAGTTTCAAGCAAAGGCTCCTGGCCCTCAAGGAAATTCTCAAAAGCACGGACGTTCATCCTTCCTTAGAAAGAGAGAGAATTCTCACGCAAAGATCCCGCTACACCTCTTACATCATTGATCCCTTCGTCAGAAGAATGGAGCAGAGACTCGCGCAGGATACCGCCCTTCGCTCGGTGGAAATCCAGGGTGAACTCGTTCAGGGTGTGAGTCGCGAAGTGAGCATCGCCCTTCCCGAACTCTGCAGTACCACTACTTATTCTCCCCATCAGAATGTCTCCATTCCCAATTGCCCGATCCAGGTTTTCGCCGATATGAATGAGTTCAACCGGGTCCTGAGATCCCTCTGGGAAAATGGCCGGATCTGTTCAAGCGGAAAAGGTGTGGACTGCGTTCTTCCGACAGACTCCATCAGCTGTACTTTGATCGCGCCTCCGCAGCTCAAGTTTGTTCC
>CANGAC010000030.1 GCA_947451425.1 Bacteriovoracaceae bacterium
AAGGCACTCTCGAAGGAAGGGCTTCCGATTCCCCGTTTCTACGCTCCGGAAAAAAGTGTTTTCGAATTCCTCACTTCCTCAAACCGCAGAAAGATTGAGAACGTGAAGCAGTCAAGCTACGCCTGGGTGAGATATGGCCTGACTGACATGACGGCCGAGCAGCAGAAAGAAAACGAAGAGGCCAATACCAACGTCCAGATTCCGAAGTCGCTGAAGAACTTTACCCGTTGGTTTGATGCCAATGATCCGTGGGGCTCAAAGCGGATAAACATTGAAGACCAGAAGGGTGCGGTTCTTCTCGAGAATGTCGAAGCGCTCGAGTTTTCTTACTGGGATTTCCAGAAGAAGAAATGGGAAACCAATCTCAAGACAATTCAGAACGGTGAGAGTGCCATCTACGGTGTGAAAATTTTTATCACCTGGTACGACTCACAGGCGGTGAAACGTTCGGCCGAAAGAATTTTCCGAAGCCACTGGCCAACTTTCCTTCCGCAGGATAACGCCGCTCCTCTTCCCGGTCAGACGACACCGACATCGGGAACGCCGACGGCCAGTGCTCAAGGTGGCACGAACAGCACACCTCAGGGAGGGATTCAATGAGACAGATTCTCGCCAACCAGCGCGGTATTGCTCTCATGATGATCATGACTTCGATCATTATCCTGATGGCCATCTATGGTGACTTTACTTTCGACTCCAAGATCTCGCGTCTGAAAACCACCAATATCCTCGACCGCGCACAGGCAAAACTTCTTGCGGAATCGGGACTTCAGATGGCGATGACCAGGCTTCGCCTTTACAAAGAAGCCTACAACACGATCCAGAACAATCAGAACTTAAAACAAGCTGTTCCTGCTCAGCTCTTAAACCAGCTGTGGGAAGTGCCGTATATTTATCCGATTCCCGTGGGGAAAGGTGCGAACCGGGCCTTTAAGGATACCGTTGATAAGTTCACCAAAGAAAGTCTCATGGACGGAGAGATCCGCGTGATGGTGCAGAACCTTTCCAATCGCCTGAATCTCAACATGCTCCGGATCGATATGCAGAAGCATGCTCTCCAGCAAGCGGCCAGCAATAATGATCCCAACCACAACGTTTACGATGATGCGGCCACGAGAGCGAATTACGGAAACACCAATGACTTCTCCGTAGATCAGGCACTCTTCATCACTCTCAAAAGACTCGTGGATGAAAAGAAAGACAAGGACGACGCATTCAATGACAAGTACGGTAATCTTGATTACCAGAATCTTTTCACGAATCTCAAGTACTACATGTCAGACTTCGGAAGCCAGACGCTCGATCCGCGGTTCGGAGAAGCAGAACAGACCTTCCAGCGCGCTCCGATGACTCCGAAGTTTGGTCCCATGGTCTCTGCTTCAGAAATCTACGCCGTTCCGGGATGGGATGATCAGCTGATCGAGCTCATTCAGAATGATTTCAGTGTCTATCCGACGACCCAGATCGATCTTAATAAAATTACTGCCAATTTCCTGAAGATCCTCATTCCCGGGATGACGGATGACGGGGCCGCTGAATTTTTCAAGTACCGTGACGATCCGGTGAATCCGAAATTCTTCAATTCCATCGGGGATTTCAAGAAATACATCGTGGATACGGAACGGATGATGTCCGACACTGCCTTCGATGAACGCATCAAGATGTTTGAGAAGGCCGGCATCTCTTTTGGCTCCAATCCCAATCTCTTCAAGATTATCTCGGAAGGAATTTACAATCGCTCGACTTACACTCTGGTGGCGACGATCCTTCTGCCGAAGCAGGAAACGGCCGCCAATACGCAGCCGAATCCTAATCCGAATCCTAATCCGAATCCCAACCCGAATCCCAATCCGGGCGGAACACCGAATCCGAATCCCAATCCAAACCAACCCGCGCAGTCCGCTCAACTACTCGAACCGCGGATTATCGAAATGCAGGTGAACTGATTCTCTCCCATAATTTTGTGGTCTTAGATCAATCCTTCGCGCTAAAATAACATTATGCATATTCTGGCGATTGATATCGGTTCCTACAGTATCAAGTTCATCTCCTCTTTTGTGGACCGGAGAAAGATTTCTCACGTGGATATGTCCGAAGTGATCATCTCTGATTACCTCGAGGATCATCCGGGAATGCCTGTTCGCGATGCTCAGTTGAACATCGTTCAGGATATTCTCGAGACCACTGCCCGTCCGGATTCCCGTATCGTTTACCAGGCCGATGCGGAGATGCTGACGACGAGATTCCTGAATCTTCCTGTCAAAAACAAGAAGAAAGCCGATCTCATGCTCCCCTTCCAGCTTGAAGAAGATATTCCCTACGCCCTTTCAGAAATTCATTATGCCTACCGCATGGAGCCTCTGAAGAATACGCAGACGGCGATCGTGGAACTCGTGCGCGAATCTGACTTCGAGCCGTACTACGCTCTCTTAAAAGAAAAAGACATCCTTCCTTCGATTCTCACGTCAGAAGCTTCGGCGATGGAAAACTATTTCCACCAGAACGCCATCGCAGGCCCCTTCTGTGTTGTGAACCTTGGGCACAAGACAACGCGCGCTTACTTCTTCTACAACTCGCGCCTTCTTACGACTCACGTGAGTTACGTGGGTGGTGAAGATGTGAACGAGATGATCTCGGAAACTTATAAGATCGATCCGACGGAAGCGATTATCTACAAGCATCAGAATGCCTTCTTCCTCACCGCCAATCAATACGGTGAAGTGGATGAAGCGCAGAGAGAGTTTGCGACGGCGATGGATAAAGTTTTCCAGCCCCTCGTTTCGGACTTCTCCCGTTGGAAAATCGGCTTCAAGGTGAATTACGGCCTTTCGATCAACCACGTCTTCATTTGTGGCGGAACTTCGAACATCAAGAACATTGCCAATTACCTCACGGAAAAATGGGACACGAAAGTCACTCTCCTGGAGAGCTTTGATAAGGTTGAATCTGAGAAGGTCGACCTCAACGCAAAAAACAAATCGAAGTTCGCTCTGGTGAACATGCTGGCCCTGGGTCTTCGCCAGAAAAACCGTTTCATCAATCTTCTTTCCGGAAGATTTGCGCAGGCATCGCTCACAGAAATTCCTCTTCATTCCATCGCCTTCACAGGTGTGCGGGTGATGGCCCTCACCGTTCTTCTTGCTCTTTCATTTCTCATCGAGAGATTTTTCGTCCAGCGGGACATCGTCGCGCTGAATGCGAGACTCGCGACGGTGATGAAGAACGAGGAACTCGCTCTCCCTGCGAGACTTCGCCGTCAGGTTTCGACGAACCCAAAAATTGTCATGGATAGCCTGATCAAGCGTGGTCGCAGTGTGAAGCAGGAAATCTCTTCACTCCAGTCCGCCGTTGAGATCAAGGCACTCTCTCCCCTTGTGACCTTAAGCCAGATCATTGCCAACTTCCCGAATGTCACGATGACAGAATTCCGGAATGATGACACCGGGCTTGTTACAGCTGCATTCCAGGCAGAAGACATCAAGGAACTCCAGTCTCTTCAGACCGCTCTTTCTTCGGGAAGGCTCACGGATGTGAAGACTCAGCTTGATGATAAGAACCTGAAACTTTCCCTGACTTCCGAAGGAAACTGAGATGGAAGACACGAATGCCCGGATGCACCCTCTGAAGAAAATGGATCGGGCGATCTTTGAACAGATTGACCGTTTCAAGACCACACCTAACTACACGGCCATCACAGATTTTTATAACGGAATTGAAGAAGAACAGCAGAAGCTCGTGAAAGGCGGAGTGATCCTCGCACTCATCCTGATCCCGTTACTTTTTCTCTCAGTCCTTTGGTGGCAGAACCAGAGCATCCGCTCGGATCTCGAGCTCCGCACAGCGCTCATGAACAAGGCCAACGAAATCATCGGGCAGAGTCGCGGAGTTTCTGCCGTCAGCCCTGAGATCATTGCCCAGAGCCCGATTGATTCCGATTCCATGATGACGTCCAGGATTTCCGGTGTTCTTTCGGGAACGGGAGTGGATGTCTCAAAACTATCTGTGAACGGCTTCAATACGACGAACATCTCTGAAAAAATCATGCGCTCAGAAGCGGATATCAATTTCAACAATATCTCGACGGACGAACTCATGAACGCACTTACGAACCTCATCCGCCGGGAAAAATTCCGTATCTCAACCATCACTGTCACGCGCAGCCCGGAGACGAACCTTCTCACCGGCAATTTCCACGGAATCCACTTCAGTACAATCCCTGTGACCGGAGAGGAATAAATGGCCGTCGCTTCCGAAATCCATTCGCTGGAAGAAATTAATTACAAGAGCCGGATTAAGCCATTCCTGTTCGGAATTCTGATT
The DNA here is from genome assembly GCA_947451425.1 of Bacteriovoracaceae bacterium. Lineage (GTDB taxonomy): Bacteria > Bdellovibrionota > Bacteriovoracia > Bacteriovoracales > Bacteriovoracaceae > Peredibacter. The sequence continues at coordinate 4,321 of CANGAC010000030.1, forward strand.
TTTTTTATTCTCGTTTTTTCTTTTCTTTCTTACTACCCGATCGGCGACAAGATCAAAGACCAGGTGAAGAAAGCAACCGCTGGGGCCTGCAACTTTGATTACAATGAAGTGCGTTTTGAGTTTTTCCTTCCGAAGGTCGTGATCGATGACCTCATTCTCCCGGCAAGCTGCCTGGGTCGCGAAGGCGCACCGATCCGCCTTAATTACCTGAACCTTGGATTTCGTCTCATCAGTTTTTCTCCCTTCGGCATTCCCTTCAAGATCGACACGGAATACAACGGGCAGCCGCTGGAAGTTTATTACGTCCTGGGCTTCGGGGGACAAACGATCCGCATGATAGACCAGCGCCTGGTCCTCTCACGTCTTGAAAACCTCATGGGGAATTTCAAGCTGGGTGGTTCCGTCACGGTGGATGTACTCGTCCAGATGGACATGGCCCAGAAGCTCAAGGCCCTCGAAATCAAGGCGCTCTCAAAAGATTTCAAGATTCCCCCGCAGACGATGCAGGGATTCGATCTTCCGAGTCTTCTCGTGCGTGATTTTTATCTCGAGACAAACTCGGACGATTTCCCGAGAGTTCTCGTGAAGAAGCTCACCCTGGGTGACACAGAATCTCCGGTGCGCGCGAGCTTTAAGGGGGTGATCAACATGATTGAGCCCGCGGGCTTTTCTCCGCTGAAGCTCGACGGAGAAATGGCCTTCTCTGAACCATTTAAACAGCAGTTTCCGGTTTCGCTCATCTTCAATGAGAAATACACAGTGAAAGATGGGTTCTACCAGATTGGTCTCGGCGGCACACTTTCTCAGCCGCAACTTCAGCCACGCTGATATGCTCGAGTCAGAACTTAAACGCGCCATTCTCTCGAGTGTTTCGCACAAGGAATTCAGGGACATTCTCGAGTACGCGGTCCTTCCTGCGGGAAAACTTTTTCGTCCGCGCTTAGTGGAGGCCATGGCCCTCGATCTTGATAAGAATTTTTCCCGGGATCATCTGCATCTCGCCTGCGCGCTCGAGATTCATCACGCCTACACCCTTGTTCACGACGATCTTCCGGCGATGGATAACGATCTCATCCGCCGGGGAAAGCCATCGACGCACGCAAAATTCGGCGAATGGCAGGCGATCCTCGCGGGAGATGCCCTTCTGATTAATTCTTTTGAAGAGCTGATGAAAATCAACTCACCAAAGATCCGCGAGCTCCATCGCCTCTTCAGCTGGTGCACGGGTGGAAAGGGACTCATCCTCGGGCAATACCTGGATCTCAAGAGCGAAGGGAAAGTCACGACCTCAGAAATTCTTCGCATCCACGAATTGAAAACGGCCCGGCTCATTCAGGTTGCGATCGCCGGTGCGGCGATGATTTCTCAGAAGAAATTTTCCCGCTCCTTTTTCCGACTGGGACGCGAGATCGGGATAACCTTCCAGCTTCTGGATGATCTCAATGAACTCACCGCCGAGAGCCTCTCGGCTCATGAAAAAGAGATCAATCCCTTCCTCCTGAATCCGTCTCAGGCCATCAGTGCGCTCCAGGCTTCTTTCACACGGCTGGAAGTTCTTCTCCGGAAAGAAAAGCTCACTCACGTAAACGCCATGCTGGAATCATTCTTTGCGGGGAACAGAAAAGAACTCTCGCAAAAATCTTCCGTGATCTTCAGTCACATCGGTGTGGATCTACAAATTGAACTCAAAGGATTTCTGTGAAATATTTCCTGCTTTGTCTTCTGGCCTTTCCCGCTCTGGCCTGCTCCGAACTCGGCCCCATGGAATTTCAGGCGAAACCCGAGACGGTTATGAAATGCGGAAAACTTGCGACGGCCTACGCCGTGGATTTTTCCCGCTCCATGCTCTCCCATGAAGCGAAAAAAAATGCGCCCGCGAAACTCTCTCCGCCCGCAAGAGGAGCTCCGTCGCTTTTCCACACATTGAAATCATCGCACCTCATGGGATACAACGTCTCTCTCACGGATGGAAAAAATGAATGTACGTTCTGCGTAGACCTCGTTCTCGAAGGTGAGAACTGCAGGATTCAGTCGATTCAAAAATTTATGTGTGACTTTTAGGCCTACCACTTCTTTCGGAATTTAATATCCGAAATCAGAGCGAGCGCTTCCTGAATGATGTGTGAAGCACTGTCGTGATGAACTGCGGGAGCCGCGACCGAAACACTTTCTTCGTTCTGCAGCTGAATTTTTGCTTCAGGAATCGTAAGCTTTTCTTCAAAAAGCAATTTCTTGATCCGGAGGATGGTTTCGACATCTTTCCTGGCGTAGAGCTTTTGTCCGGAATCCCCCAGAACAGGAGAAATTTCGGGAAACTCAGTTTCCCAGAAGCGGATAACATAGGGCTTCACTCCCGTAATGGGAGTGAGCTCTTGAAATTTAAAATTGGATTTATTTGGGATCATCAAGGATAGGATAACAGCTCCGACTATTCGTCGTCACCATCATCATCTTCATCCCCGTAGACCGTGTCATCAACGTTATTGAGGAAAGAAGAAAGAGCGCGTGGCTTCGCCTCTTTTACCGGAAGTGCTGTGTTCTCATTCCCGCTTTCATCGAGACGGTGAGCATATCGCTCAGTGATGTCCTCTTTGAGAATTTGCGAGGGCTTGAAGGTCAGAACGCGACGAGCACTGATGTTCATGGCCGTTCCCGTTTGAGGATTGCGACCTACTCTCGTTGCCTTATCGCGAATGGAGAAATTTCCGAAACCGGAAATTTTCACTTTCTCGCCTTTGGCCAAAGTGTCTTTAATCACTTTGAAAACGAGATCAACAAGTTCAGCTGCTTCCTTCTTGGAGAAACCGGCTTCCTTGTAGATGCGCTCAACAATATCTGCTTTCGTCATGCTCATTTGAAAACTCCATTAAGTTTCAAAAGCTTATCGGTAAGATTTACTAATTATTAATAGGTTAGCAGGAATAGTAATTTGAGCAACAGAAAAAAACTGCCAAATACCGAATTTTTGATGATTTCTCTTTAACGTCTGCCCTCATTTCAAGGCACTCCCTTCATATAAATTCCAACACTTAAGCCTTAACTAACGCCGAAACCCTGTCGATACGTACAATCGCCATAGTTCATAACCAACGAGACCCTCCATGAAAAAAATCTTCGCTCTTTCCTTGCTGACCTTCGTTCTTACGAACCAGGCAGAGGCCATCACCAGAAAAAGGCCCATTGCGAACACGGCACCCAAAGTAAACGCTGGCCCTGATTTCTCCGTTGAAGACGCTGACAAAAACGGATCTCAACTGATTCAGCTCGCGGGCTCTGCCTCAGATGCTGAGAATAATATTGTGTCCTACAAGCTCTATAAAAACGGTGTTCAAATTTTATCAAGTTCAACGTCGGATATTTTTCGTGGTCAGCAAACCTTACCAGTCGGTTCTCATACTTTCATGATGCACGCGACGGATGCAAAAGGTTTGTCGGGAAGTGATTCGGTAGTCATCAATGTCACCGCACCTGTTGTTCCTCCGGTTGTGACAAATACTGCTCCGAAATTTACTTCCCTCGTTTCGGCCCTCCAGGCAACCGCCGGTTCCGACAACATGGGAACAGTAAGCCTCTCCGCTGCTGTTTCTGATGCTGAAAATAATATCAAAACTTATTCGGTGAAAAACGGTTCGTCTGTTTTGCTTACCGGAGCACTTCCTTCAGTGTTCACGTCCTCGTTGAAACTTGCGGTGGGTTCATACTCACTCACTCTTGAAGCAGTGGATGCTGGTGGCCTAATGGCATCGGCCAATGTTTCTGTCTCTATTATTGCCGGAACAGTGACTCCTCCGCCAGTCACAGGCGGAACTGGTCCAGTCGCCAACGCCGGAGTGGACATTCTTGTTGCCAACAATGACTTTGATGCCGACGGAGAAGCTCCAGGTATTGAGGCGATTACGGTGAATGGAACTGCTTCACAGGGAAGTAACCCGATTGTTTCTTATGTCTGGAAAGTGAACAATGCCGTTGTCGCAAGTGGCTCATCACCTACGCTTCTTCAGAATCAGAAATTCTTTTTCATCAAAGGGAATAACCTTCTGACCCTGGAAGTGACTGACTCCGCAGGGTTGAAGTCCGTTGATAATGCCATGGTTGAAAACAGGCCTTCATTGAATGATATCATTTATAGCAGCGCCACACTCCCGGGTGTTCTCAGTGTCTCCGCCGGTGGTCAGCGCTTTATTATTGATCAGGACGCGAGTGGCTCTGAAATGGTCCGCATGGTTGGGTCAGTAAACTCTGCTAATCCGATCGTATCTTACAAATGGATGTGGCGCGGACAGATCCTAGCTCAGAGTTCCACCCCGGATGTTTTGACAAATTCGCTGAATCTTCAGATGGGTGTGAATAACATTACTCTGCAGGTGACAGACTCCGCAGGTAATACCATCGCAGATTCTATCTCCGTCGACGTCACGTCACCGGTTGTTGAACAGAAAAACAAAATCGCAAGTGATCCTGCCTTCCTTACCAATAACCTTGTTCCCGAATGGTACACAGGCCCTTCTCACTGGAAAGATGAGTCTGCCTTCCGCTTCCGTTGTAAGCCAAGTCACCTTCTCTTCGATGATCCGATCGTTTTTCCAGGCCAGCCAGGGAAAGCGCACCTCCACATGTTCTTCGGTAACACGCTCTCCAACGGAAACTCTACTTACGATTCACTTCGTACGACTGGAGATGGTAGCTGCGATGGTGGACCACTGAACCGCTCGGCTTATTGGATGCCGGCCCTGATGAATGAAAACGGCAAAGTGGTTGTCCCCGATCTCGTGACGATCTATTACAAAAAACATCCTGGAACAAACCGCATCCCGCGCGGTCTCAAGATGATCTTCGGGTATGATCACAGATACCCGGACAAAAAGAATATGAACTGGAAGTGTTCCACTGGTGGGGGACAATTCACGACGATTGCTGAAGTCAGCTGTCCCGCCACTGTGAACGGTAATAACCAACTCATGGTGACCCTCTCTGCCCCCAGCTGCTGGGATGGAGTGAACCTCGATTCAGCAGACCACCGCTCGCACATGTCTTATGGTTCTTATAACGGATACGGAGAATATGTCTGTCCAAGCACTCACCCGGTGAACATTCCTACCTTCTCGATGCTGGTTTCATGGTCACACAACGGATCTACCGAGTACTCGAAATGGAGACTTTCTTCGGACCACGTTTCCGCAAATGATCCGACATCTGCGCCAATCGCTGGTGGGACATCTTTCCACACCGATTGGTTCGGCGGTTGGGATGACTCAGTCATCGACATGTGGATCGCTGGTTGTATGAATCAGTTCAAGAGCTGCTCAGGTGGCGCACTCGGGATGGGGAAACAGTTGAAAGAGAATCCTGGTTTCAGCTTCACTGTGGATCCGGCTCAAAGACTTATCGATCCGCCGGTAAAACCTATTGTTCCTTAAATTAAAAGGCTCCCTCGGGAGCCTTTTTTATCTTACGTAAACATTTTTAGAAGCCGCAAACTCAATCACTCCGGCCCTCACTTCAGGCTCTTTTCTGCGCGTAAGGATCTCAGTGATAAGAGCTTTAAAATCATCCTTCCCCATATCCTTCGTTAGAAAGATGAGTGCTTTTTCGTTCAACTCAGGGGTGTTTCCGACGAAAAGAATATCCCGGCTGAGCATCGCGACTTCAGCCATGGGAAGAACCTCGACCGCTTTGTCATAAAGTCTCTCTTTTTCATCCGGAGTGTACTTCGCGTTTTCACTTAAAAGTGTCCAGCGAGCAAAATCCAGACCGTCATGATCTTTATTGTCTTTAAGATTTTCGATCCTCTCCATCGCGTCTTCCACTTCTATTTGCGTGGGCGAAGAATTTATCACGACCACATGCGGACTCTCTTCGTGCCGATCCAGATTCGGTTCATCCGATTTTTTTCCCGGCAAAATTCCGGTGATCGTCTTCTTGAGCGAACTGCCGAAGCTGTCATTTCCGGTTCCATCAGGAGTCGTTTCCGGTGAGGAATCATCCATGAAAATGTAGGCCATGATAGCGAGGGCGAGGACGCCCATGATGATGAGGGATTTTTTCATAGGATGATCTTCTCAGAATCCGGGCAAAAAAAAAGCCCCCGATTTCTCGGGGGCTTTCTGGAGTAAATCTTTTAAGGATTACTTCGTAGCTTCAAAGATCGCTTTGAAAGCGTTGAAGTCATGAACCGCGAGATCAGAGAGCATTTTGCGGTTGATGTTGATGTTCTTTTTCTTCAGTCCAGAGATGAACTGAGAATATGAAGTGCCAAGCATGCGAGCGCCAGCATTGATTCGAACAATCCAAAGTTTGCGGATGTCACGCTTCAGAAGGCGACGGCCGATGAAAGCGTAATGAAGAGCGCGACGAACTGTCTCAGAAGCATGCTTGTACTTCGTACGACGATCGAAGTGGAATCCCTTCGCCAGTTTAAGAACTTTATTTCTGCGTTGGCGAGCTTTAAACCCGCGCTTGACTCGTGCCATGATGGCCTCCTTCTTCGCTCAGTGGGGGACTTTCGTCTCTTAACCCAGCTTCACTACTCTCAAAGTTGACGTGCTCCGAGGGAGCACGTTTATAAAAACAGTTTCTAATTAGACGAGGTACGGAATGCACATAGCTGCATTATGGTAGTCACCTGGATTTACATATCCTGGAGTTCCCTTATCTTTCTTACCGCGCTTAGATTTGTTCACGAGTAAGTGACGAAGGTGGGCCTTCTTGTACTTGATTTTACCAGTAGCAGTTACTTTGAAACGCTTGGCAGCCGCGCGTTTTGTCTTCATCTTGGCCATATGAGTGCTCCTAAATCGAGATAATGTATCTTTTAATGAGTGACAGAAGTTAACACGGGAGATTTGCGAAATAAAGCGTTTTTCAAGGAGAATTAAGGGGAAACCTGAGTGGTCTCCCCTGAAAACTTATTTTTTGGTCGATTTTCCGGGAGCAACCATGGCGATTACCCGGTTTCCCATCATTTTCGACGGAGATTCGATCACAGCACCCTTCTCAACAACGGCCTTCACGATTTCGTCGAATTTCGCAAGACCGATCTCTTTGTGGGCCATTTCACGACCACGGAATTGCATAAGGAGTTTGACCTTATCACCCTGATCGAGGAATTTTTCGATGTGGTTGATTTTCACTTCCAGATCGTGTTTTTCGATATTTGGACGGAATTTCATCTCTTTAACGTCGATGACAACTTGCTTCTTTTTGGCTTCCGCAAGCTTCTTCTGGATCTGGTACTTATATTTCCCGTAATCCATCATCTTCACGACTGGTGGAACAGCATTTGGGGAGATTTCGATCAGGTCCATTCCCTCACTGTCGGCCATGAGTCTCGCCTGGGCAAGTGTGACTACACCGTAGGCTTTTCCATCATCGCCAATGAGTCTGATTTCGTGTGCGCGGATTCTTTCGTTTACCCGCGGTTCCTGGACTTTATCGCTTATAACCCACCTCCATAATCTGTTCGGGGCTTTCTAATTTTTTCAAAAATACCACCACCTGTCGCTGGTCGACAAACTAAAAAAATCTGAAGAACACCTCGACACCGAGAGAGAGTTCGGTTGCGAGCCTTCGCGTGAGTTTCAGCATGAACCCCTTCTCGAGGCGTTTGCCTTCCCGCTGAGTCTTTTCCCGGAAAGCGTCCACCTGTTCAAAGATTCCTTCCCAGTCATTGTCCTGGATCGTGATCGACTCGACCTGGGCCGCGACCCAGTCCTCAAGAACCCAGGGAGAGGGGTAGTCTTTTTTCCCGCCGATGACGGATCTTGAGACGCGGGCCTCTCCGGACCCGGAAAAGGTCACAAAGACCGTCTCTTCAGCGAGGTCGAGCTTGTCGCTCTCGAGTCTGGAGTCGATTTTTTTCGAAAGCTTGTCCCAATCGCGGCCTTCCTGCTCAGAAGGCAGACCCAGAAGCCGCATATTGGGCATCAGGGTCACGGCAGGGCCTTGTTGAACTTGAGATTGATCGCCACCTGATCGTTCAGGTCGCGGATAAATTTCTCGATCGTTTCATCAAGTTTCACGGAATCGACGACTTTGAAAGTGCGGTCATCATTTTTGTCGATAATCCGCGCGTTCTGGAAATAGATCAGGGTGTCTTTCACGATCGGCACCGCGAAGGCTTCGGGATATTTCACGACCCTTCCGTGTTCCTGCTCAAGCTGGAAGAGTTCCTTCGCGACAGCGACAAAACGATCCGCTGTGAAGGACTCGTTGGCGAGATACTTAATTGTGACACACGAAATGTAATAGGCTTCATAGAGATACGACAGAGCTGTGGAGAAGCGTCTGACTTTCGTCGCAATCAGGTACAGTTCCTGCGGCTCGAGCTTCATGCACTCTTCCAGAGAAGTGATCTTTCTTCCGAGGCAGAAGGAAATCACACGGAGGGCATCGGTGATCATCTCTTTCACACTCGGGAGATAGAACTCGTACTTGAGCTCTTTCCGTTTGTTCATGAGAAATCTCGTTAACTGCATGCCATCTTTAATGGAACCGTTGAACACGTTGAACCAGGTCGAGTTGATGATGCACGGAACGAGGAAGTGATGAAGGATCATGTTCTTGTGGAAGAGAACTTCCACACGCCGTTCAGATTTAATCGCGTAGAAAACCTGGTTAAGTTTTTCGCGTTTTAAGACTTCGATCTTTTTATTTCCGATGAACATATCAAGTGCTGAGCGAATGGAATCCCGGAAGGTTTCGCAGGAAAGTGTCGGTGTCATCGGGATATCGAGGGCCTTGGCGTAATCGATCACGTCCATCGCGCGCTCTTCAATCTGTTTCCAGGTGAGAGCTCCGGATGGTTCATCGAGCATGATGAGCGCAAGGAGAGACGAAGGTGTGATCGGCATGTTTCTGCCGACGGCCTTGAAGCAATCAAAGGCGAGATTCTGAGTCGCGACCTTGAGGTCACCCTCAAAGCCCTTCATCACAATGCCGTCACCGAAGTGAACGTGAATTGTACCCAGGCGCTTATTGAAAAGTTTAAAGAGTTTAAAGAGCTGGGCCCCGGACTCCGGAACTTTCTTTCCGCCGCCGAGTTCACGGGCGTGGGCTTTCTCTTCCGGGATATGTTCGTGGGCAATAGAAACAGGGATAAACAGCAGTGGCTTTACGTCCGCAATCTGAGAGTGCGTTTCCAGCAGCATCTGGAAGAGACCGTACTTCGGCTTAAGAAGTTTTCCGGTTCTTGTTCTTCCGCCTTCGAAGAAAAATTCCACGATCTGGTTGGAGGCAAGGAGATAGTAGATGTACGCCTCAAACGTGAGCTTATAGAGATGATCCGAAGTGAACGAGCGGCGGATGAAAAAGGCACCGGCCTTCCCGAAGAATTGTCCCATCGGGAAAACGTTGAGGTTAATTCCGGCGGCAACCCGGATCGGAAGGTCGAACTTCTTATAGATCGAGTAAGTGAGAGCAATGTAATCGGCGTGCGACTGGTGATTCGGAACGAGGATGATGTGATACTTTTCCTTCAGGTCATGGAAATCCATGTCCGTCGGAACTTCGAGGTTCACGCCATCGTAGAGACGCAAAAAAGTTGCGTCGATCATCTTCACCGCTGACTTCACCATTGTCGGCGAGAACTCGCCGTGAATTTCTTTGAAGAGTTTTTTTATTTTTGGAGCGTCTTCAGGTTTTTGCTGAAGACGCTCTTTCAATTTCGGATATGTAAGTACTAAATCGAGAGCGTTGTCGGCCATGCCATCCTAGAGGTTAAGTCCATGTGGTTTGGACTCAATCATACCAGATGAAGTCATCTCCATGAAACGGCCATTCTTATGGATTTCCGAAATGCTGTTGGCATTCACATACGTCATACCTGAGCGTATGCCTCCGCACAATTCGTGAACGATGTTTTCGACAGAGCCTTTACACGGCACCCAACGGGCTTCACCTTCGGCCGCCATTCCTTTCGGAAGCTCGCCTCTCCAGGAAACCTGCGCATCTTTCGACGCCATTCCGCGGTAGCGTTTTTTCCCGCCTTCAATCTCACCAGGAGTTTCGAGGCACCCGGAAAGCATCGAACCGAGCATGACGGTTGTGGCACCAGCAGCGAAGGCCTTCACAATATCGCCGGAAGTTTTAATTCCTCCGTCAGCGATAACAGGAACTCCGTATTTTTCTGCAGCAAGAACACACATCGCTACTGCCGTTAACTGCGGAACTCCGCAACCCGTGATGATCCGAGTGGTACACATGGAGCCCGGACCGATTCCCACTTTCACAGAATCTGCTCCGTGATCGATGAGTCTCTTCACACCTTCCGGCATCGCGGTGTTACCGGCGATGACATCAATCTTCGGGTATTTCTTTTTTACGTAATCGAGAACTTCGAGCATCATCACGGAATCTCCGTGAGCGATGTCGATCGTGAAGATATCCACGCCGGCATCCGCGAGCATGTCCGCTCTCTTCATTCCCTCTTCCTTCACACCAATGGAAGCCGCAACCGGAAGACCGAGTGGTCTGATTTTTGCGATCATATTTTTTACGTCCTGAACCTGCTCTTCAGGAGACATGAAGCGGTGGAGGATTCCGAGGCCCCCGAGTTCGGCCATCTTGATCGCCATTTCCGGACCCGTGACGGTGTCCATGTTGGCGGAGATGATCGGAGTCTTCAGCGTGAAATTTTTTGTCACTTTCGATTCGAGGTTGGGAGATCTTCTGGAACTCATCTCTGAGTGCTGTGGCATCAGGAGTACGTCATCGAATGTGAGACCTTTTGACCGCTCAAGAATGTCCCGCGCTGAGAAAATTAATCCCATATAAAACCCCTCTACAAAAATGTTTGGTGTACGCCCCATCATGCCAAAATCGGCACACTCTGAGAACAATTGTGATGGGGTCTAAGTTGTTGGAATAGAGGGATCCTGTTTACCAGGACCCGCCCATTTCGCGAATTTGTGTCTGGAATCCATCCCGGTCGGCAGCGGGAAGCATGTCGATGAGATACTTCGTCATTTTCTTTTTGTCGGCGTCACGAAGGTGTTCCGATCCTCCCGGAGGCATGCGGTCTCCCCAGATCGCCATCATCGCCATCTGTGCCGTATCAGCATTTAAACCCTGGTAACGATTGTTCGTCGTACGGTTGATATTGTGCCCGGACTGAAACGCAATTCCGGCACTCGTGTGTTCGGTATCGTGGCAACCACCGCACTTATTCATCATGAGCTGTTCTGGCGAGGTTTCTACCGTCCTTCCGTTTCCGCCGGTATTCGTTCCGCGGGCGCGCGCGCGTTCGGCCGGACAGGATTGTTTCAGCTGGGCCGGAGTGAAAGCAAGCATTCCGGGAGTCGCATGCTCGCGGACAGTTCCGTGAGCGGCATTCGTGACATTCGGTCCGTTGAATTCATCAAAGAGCACCGGGGAATTTAAGAAGGCCTCTTTTCTCTGGTTCCAGAAACGGTCAACGAGTGCGACACACGCATCGTGGTCCATGGACGGCGGAAGAAGAAGTGAATCGCGGTAGCGGTCTGCCATCGTCGACTGGTCACAGGCATTTTTCCAGAGGTACGCGAGTGCCAGCGGAGCGAAGGCCTTGTCTTTCAGAGTGCCGTTGTCGCAGAACGGATCAAGCATCATCGCCGGATCATAAGACCGATTTGTTCTTCCGTTTCTCGGCTGGAAGACATCGAGGTAATAGTTCGTGTCGGAGACCGTCACTCCATCCACAGTGCGCGGCTCATTGTCGACACTGATCGCGACGAGAGTTCCGTCTCTTCTGAAGCGCGGGTAGTAAGTCCCGGTGCTTTCCTCGGAGTGAACGCCGAGGCGCTGGACACCCGTGACATTCCATTTTTCATTATCACGTCCGGCGCCTGTGACATTCAGATCCATCACGTAGGTATCTTTTGTGATTCCTCTACCGAGACCGGAAAACCACGTCACGTTGGTGGAAGCGCGGTCGACGTGGAAAGCGAGTCGTCTTGGGTTCGCACTAAAATCAAAAGAGACTTTTCCGGTGGGAATACCCAGGTCGACCATCATCGGGCATGAGCCCTCAAGATTAATCCGGTAAATTTGTGTTGAACGGGTTGCGGTGTTGAGAATGGAAACATATTTCCCATCCTGTGAAACCATCGGTGTATTCCCTTCAGGGATATTGCCGCAAAGATTACCTTTGCTTTTTGTTAAAAGAGTTTTTTCGGTGTGATCGACATCCACTACGAAATATTCCAGATTCGCGCTGGAGTTACCTTCTTTCACATCACTGAGATACATGTAACTTGAATTGGTAGCTGTCTGAGAAAGAACTCCGATGGATTGATAAGGAGACTGCGCGGCTCCATCACCTTTTCCCAGGGAAGAAGGAGTGATGGATGCATCACCTTTTTGCATGGCACTTCTCACTTCACTGGCATCATAGAAAATCCCGGTCGGGATCGTGAGATATTTTCCATCGGGAGTGAAAACCGGATCATACGATCCGGGAACCTTGATACTCTTCGGTCTTCCGTCTGTGACATCTTCCATGTCGTAAATGTTATTTCCGGAACTGATGACACCGACGTAGCGTCCATTGGGATCTGCGCTGATGAAATAGCTTGGTTGCACATCAAGTTGAAAGCGCTCCAGCGGAGGATTCACGTCCATCCGGCAGAAGTCCTGAGCATTGGCAGAAAGGGCCGCGAAGCTAAAGAGGAGGAGGTATTTCACTTGAGCTCCTTCGAGTAAAACTTCACCAGGAGGGTTTTCGTTTCTCTTCCGGGTCTTGCCCAGCGTGAGAGCTTCCCGTTGTTAAAGGCAAGGATCGAAGGATCATGAATCGTCATGCCTCTCATCACAAACTCCAGAGACGCGTGCATCTCGGTGTCTTCTTTTGTGATTTTTTTCTGCGCAAGAAGGTCGGCGGTGAGCTTGGCATCCGACTGCGGCGACATCACGATTTTCACCGGCACATGGAGCGCTTTCGCGGCTTCCCTTACTTCATCCATCCCTTCCACGGACCACGGCATGTTCGCCGACCAGACGTAGATAAGACCCTTAGGATTTTCTTCCATGTATTTTTTGAGGGCCTCATCGGTGAAACGGTTTTTCAGAGAATAAGTTGGTTTCGGGAATTGAATCTCAGTCTGCTCGTCGCAATTTTTGGTGAAGGTGATGCGCTTGACCGCCATCGGCTTCACGAGTTCCATGGAGACTTCTGAGTTGACGATGTTGAGGCTCACCCAGGTGGCAAACTCAAACGTCGGAGAATTGAGAATCACTCCGTTGTTTTCAGCGTGAGATAAGTGCTTCGACCACTCCCCGGTAAACTTCCAGTCTTTCAAGGTCTCAGAGACCTTCTGAAAGCAGCGAAGGTTTGAGATGATCTCACTCTCTTTCAAGGTAAAGATCGGAGCGTTGTACGCCGCCAGTACCGGAGAGGCAAACAGGGTGAGGAGGAGAAAAAATTTCATGGACGACCTTTCGTGGCAAACTGCCGGGATAATTTTTCGACTTCGCTTTTTAATATGAGAACATCTTTTTCAAACTTATTTTTCTCAGAAGCTTTCATCGACTCAAGGAGAACATCGGTTTTCTTATCCATGAGAAGTTTTAACTGCGAGACCATGATGGAAAGATCCCGTTCAATCCTGACCGCTTGATCATCCCGGGCCAGCACCAGGCCCGAAATCAGTAAAAAAATAACGGCAAGTTTCATGAGTTCCCCACCGAAAAATTTTATCACTACCTTGGAATAAGGCCGGACCGGCAAATTCTTTCCCCTCTGACCCTTTCGGGTTTTCGGGGGGTTGTGCAGACTGCATAGAGAGGTTAAAATGGTTTCATGAGTACAGAAACCATTGTCGGAGTTTTCCTTCCCCTGTCGCTGGCGATCATCATGCTCGGTTTCGGACTGGGGCTGACCCCCGAAGATTTCAAACGGGTCCTGAAATACCCGCGGAGTGTTTTCGTGGGGCTTTTCTGCCAGATGGTCTTACTGCCTCTTCTGGCCTTTACTCTCTGCTACGTTTTCCATTTTTCCCCGGAGCTCTCCATCGGTCTCATGATCCTCGCCGCCAGTCCCGGAGGAGTCGCCGCCAATATTTTCTCGCATCTTTCTCACGGAGACGTGGCGCTGAACCTCACCCTCACCGCCATCAACTGTGTCCTCGCCGCTTTCACTGTTCCCCTCGTGGTGAATCTTTCGATCGATCACTTCGGGGGAAGTGAGGCGATCGGTTTGCAGTTCAAAAAAACCATCGAAGTTTTTCTGATTGTCCTCGTCCCCGTTGTGGTCGGCATGCTCGTCCGGAAAACGAAACCAGGTTTATCCGCGAAGGCCGACAAACCAGTCCGAATTTTTTCCATCCTCATCCTCGCGACGATTTCGGTGGTGGCGATCCTCAAAGAGAAAGAGCGCCTCATGGGTTCCATGGGGACGGTGGGACTCGCTATGCTGGTGTTCAACGTGGGTTCCATGGCGATTGGCTATTTCATGTCCCTGGCGTTTAAGCTGAAGCACAAGGAAGCGACGGCGATCACGATGGAAGTCGGGATTCACAACGCCACGCTCGCTCTTTATATTGCGATGACGGTCCTTGGATCCTTTGAACTCGCCATCCCCGCCGCGATCTACTCGATCTTTATGTTCATCACCGCGGGACTTTTCAGTGCTTATCTCGTGAGAAAAAATCGCCAGGAATTTAGCGCCTGAAAAAATGGGCAGCGAAAAGTTCCAAGCGATGAAAATCTCCGGAAATTTCTTCCTGAGAATTTCCTCGCCTATACTTTGAGGATGAATATCTTTCTGACCTTTTTTTTTAGCACACTGGTTTTAGCGACTGAGATTCCCGTAGAGAAAGATTCTCAGCTCGATCCGCCACGCGAGCCCGACTGCATAATCCATTACCGACAGGCGCGTATTGAAGCTTCAGCCCTCGGAATTCCCCTTTCAAAAGAAGCTAAGACTAATGCACCCATCGAGACGACGTTCGACCATGACCGATGCGTGCGATTGGGAATCCTCGTTACCCGCTCGAGAGTTATTATCCAACAATTTCATCCGCAGAGAATCACGTGCTTTGAAATGCTCCCTCAAGCACGAGATGAAGCCTTCTACTGGAGAGAAGAGGCCATCAAGCGCTCGGTCGCTGGCTGTAGTGGAAAATAGTTATTCGTGCTTCGAGTGGAAGTTCTCGATGGCCCCGGCCATGAGGAATGAGTGCGCCCGGATTTTCCTGAGTGCCACCACCATGTCCGAATAGGTAAGAGCAGTCACTGGCGGATAGTTCCCGCGGGAAATCCGATCGAGATGCTTCTCTCTCATGCTGTCCGCCCAGAGCTGAAGCTCATGAGATTTATTCTCGATCTTACTCATATCAAGCGTGTCCCCATCGATGAGGCCCGAGCCCACGAGAGTGAAAAAGTTCCACACTTCGTCGAGGAACTGGAAGAACTC
>CANGAC010000031.1 GCA_947451425.1 Bacteriovoracaceae bacterium
CATATCTCTCTTCAAGATTCGCCGCAATTCCGCCAATTGTCGTATGCGTTCCCCAGTCCACACCGTAGCTCCGCTTGAATGTTCCACACACCCGTTGTCTGCCATTCATGAAAGAAATTTTCCGGGTCTCATTTACTCTCATGCCCTGATTGGGAAAAGGGACGAACTTACTACTGCCACCGGAATAATACATGAGTCCCCGACGACCATTGTTATTGAAGGGTATGGAAAGAGAACGATCCGAGGGATTCATTTGACCAATATTTTGACAGGATCCTCTTCCCCCTGAAGTCTGAGGGCATGGGACAATGTCGTAGACATCACCGCTTGCAAACCGCGCCTCAAGAGAAACGAGATTTGCGAGACAACTTTTACTAACTGCCGTTGCAAACGACAACGAAGGAAAGAGGATCAGCCCGATAAGCATAAACTTCATAGAATCTCCTGATGGAGACTTATCGGCGGAGGGATTTGTGAGGATAAATAAAAGGGCTTGAATTGAAGAGTTAGGGGGAGTTACCTCCCCCTAACTCAAGAGACATTAAGCAGCTTTGATAGCGAGGCCAGCGAGCCAGGTGTTCACTTTTTCGAACACAGAAACGATCTCAGTTCCGAGATCTTTGTTCATCCAGTCCTGCTTGTAGAAAGCATTCCATACGATCACGCGATCAGAAAGAACAACACCCGTGAAACCGAAGTTCTTCTGGATTGTTTCAC
Organism: Bacteriovoracaceae bacterium; assembly: GCA_947451425.1. GTDB lineage: Bacteria > Bdellovibrionota > Bacteriovoracia > Bacteriovoracales > Bacteriovoracaceae > Peredibacter. Next base: position 718 of record CANGAC010000031.1, read on the forward strand.
GCTGACCAACAGTGAGACGGTCCCATGATGCTTTATTGATCACGAGGTTCATCGAAAGGTTCTTACCCATGTCAGTCACCGCTTCCACATCAAAGATTGTGTTGAAGAATGAAGTCGCTCCACCGAGTTTTTCAAAACACGGAGTGAAACGAAGGCCGTTGCGCACGAAAGTGCGGTCAAAGCGGTAAGCTTTCTTTTCAACCAGGCGGGCAACATCGTGAGTGACTGCTTCGAGGTCACAGAGCTGGAAGAAAGTCTGGAAAGTATTACGGTATGCCCAGTAGAGAGAGAGAACGCCATATTCTTTTTCAGAGATTTTTCCGTTGTACACAGTCGCGTACTCACGCGGAGTGATGTCAACGAGAGCAACGTTTGCGATTTTTTCAGCTTTATAAGCACGAAGGTCACGGATCACGGCGAAGTAATCAGAGATGAGGCTTGCTGAATAGTCAGCGATGGCTTCGTGGTTAGTTCCGTACTGTGAACCAGTGAGGAACTGATAGAAGTCACGAAGAGTTGCAGTCACTTTCTGGTTCGCATACTGAGGGCACTCAATGAGTGAAGTACAAAGATTAATGAGCCACTCATTATTCATGTACATCCACTGGGAGCCTTTCACAGTCTGAGCTTCGCTTGAGAAAGTGACGAACAGTTTGTTTTCGAAATAGCTATACTCAGAAGCTGAGAAAGCAGCATGCGCTTTCATGCAGGCAGCGTCTTCGTAACGGTTGTTCACAACGATGAGAGTCTTAGAAGCGACATCCGTGATCACCATGTCGCAGCCAGGGATGGTGCGGGCAACAGTGCGGTCGATGAAGGCGTTAGCGAAAGTTGCAGACTGAAGAGCTATCGCTGAAAGACCAGTGTAGAACTTCGAGCCTTTGAAGCCTTTATAAGTTTCACCGTACTGACCGTGGATCATTGTCCAGGCATTGATCATGAGCTCGCGGAGGAATGTGTCTTTCAGGCCGTGAGATCCGCGTGGATCAAGGAGCCAGCCGAAAGTGTACATGTTCTCTGCTTCGTTGATGCCGGTGGCACCCATGAAGTTTTCAAAGTTCTGGGTCACAGTCAGAGTTCTGAAGCGCGTGTCTGTTACCAGATCGTTCAGGGACTCATAGAAATTCGTTGATTTTGTCATGTCTCACTCCTTTGAGAATAAAATTGAGACTTCATTCTATGGTGGTGAAAAAAATAGTGTGGGAAATAAATCTGACTTCAGTTAGGTCCTGTAACCCACGTGACGTTCGAGTTTTCTTACATGTCATTCCCGAGTCTTTCCGTCTCACGGGCAAGAGCTTCCGGTTTACGGCTTAAGAATGAGAGTGTGGCAGGGGCTGTGACGGGAAACGAACTGAGCAAAAGAACTCTCGAAGAAACCGCGCTTCTCCCGAGTGAAGACGATGATGGTGTCGGCCTCCACTTCTTTGGCGTAGAGGCAGAACTCTTCTTTTGGACTCTGATCAAACAGGCATTTGTAAACGACCTTCCCCTTCGGAAAACAATCGCAGCAGGATTTTTTCAGGGCCTCTATCAGGGACTTCTCAAGGGCCTTCCGATCCGGCTCCGGTGGATAAACCAGGGCATACTCACCGAGACCATAGCCCATGTTGGTGGTCTGAAACACGTGAACGAAATGGACTTCGGCTTCATTCAGAAACTTAAGATCTCGAAGAGTCGCAAGATGGGCGTGAGTTGTTTCTTCGAGGCTGACTGCAATCACCACTCTGTTTCCAAAGCCCATAAGGACCTCCTGTTGAAGAGATTTTAACTTAATTCTCACCGCTCTCCTTGACCCGGACCACTATAGCGACTAAATCCAGATGACAGGACCCTATACTCAGGGCAAAAATAACAGGATGAGAATTTCTCTGAGGCTTGTGCCTTTCATTCTGTTCTTTGTGTTTTATGCCCTGATCCAGGTCTCTTTTACATCTCTGCGCCATCTTCAGGAAAAAGAGGACGAAAAAGAAACCAAAGTTATCCAGGAAATTGTCGTCGACCGGTTTAAGCGTTATCTCGAGCAATCCTTCATGCTCACCAAACTCGGCTCTGCCTACATCACGAAGGAAGGGATCCAGAAGGCGAACTATGAGCAGTTTGCAGGCCTGATTCAGGAGTCGAAACCGGAGTTCTTGGGATTCAACGTCGTCGATGAAAACGGACTGATCATCCGGACTTTTCCCAATTCTGGACCTAATGCCCTTGCCAAAGGCCAGTTCACTCAGAATTTCAAGTTTCTGATGGAATCACTGAAAAAAAAGGAAACTTACTACCTCTCTCCTCCGTTTCGTCTTCTTCAAGGTGAGCAGGGCTTTGTGACTTACGTCCCGATCTTAAAGAGTGAAAAACTTCTCGGATGGTATGCGATAGTCATCTCAAGCGAAAGTTTTCTGAAACGGTTCCGGCTGCATGACTTCCTGGAACTTTTTGAGCTCACTATTCTTGATGAAAAAACTGGAAAAGATTATTTCTCGACGTCGCTGGGAGTCAAAACGGAACCCCGGGTTTATGCCCAAACCTTTGATCTCTTCAATCGGAAAATGCTATTTAAGACCTGGCGAAAAAAAGCTGCAATGGATTATCAGTTTCCCTGGTACTTCAGCATTTTCCTTTCCCTTATCTTTGCTCTTGCTTCGGGACTTATCCTAAAATTCTGGGGTCAGAAAAAGAAGGCGAGAAGACAATTAGAGAACATCAGCGTCCTTCTTCGGGTGACGTCAAAAGACGCGCTCAGTAACCTCATAGATATTCACAGTGAGTTTATTCGATTGAATCTCAGCGAAGATGAAAAGATGGTTCGGCTTTCACGCGATATTAATTATCTCACAAACCTCATAGAGCAGATTGATCTTCTCCAGACGATGGCTCACAACCGTGAGGGACTTTCGGGCCCGGCACAGGATGCAGCGACCATCATAGAGACGGAGCTGGAACACTTCCTGGATGTATTTGAACGAAAGAATATTCTTCCGGTTTATAACCGGAAGTCTTTGGAGAAAATCACTATTCATGTGAACGAATGGCTCTTCGGCAATAGCGTACTCTCGAACGTATTTTCCCACCTTCTGATTCATGTCCGTCAGGACACAAAGCTCATGATTGAGGCCCAGACGAGGGGCCCATGGCAGATGATTATTTTCCGGATTCAGAGATTTCCCGATGTGGATAATACGGATGCGGTTGCCAGAAGAATCGACGTTGCGAGAAAAGTTTTACAACTCCATCAGGGTGATCTGAAAGAAGAAATGACGGCCGATGAACTCATCATTCGCATTCTTCTTCCTAAATAACTTCACCAGTGACTTCGGTCGTAATCACAAACGCGGATTGAAAGAACTGTCCCGTCACTCTTCCGGTCAGTAACCTCACGACACCAGCCATTCACTTTGCATTCATAATGATAACTGCAGGCCTGGTTATTGTGCTGGCAGCGGTTGAACTGGCAAACCCCGTCCTTGTGACAATCAGAATCCACGGCACACTCGCGTGTATTCGACCGGCCCAGGACACTGTTTCTGAAATCGTCTTTTTCCTGTACGTATTTTTTGTCACGCGTTTCTTCATCGCGCTTCCTGCGCTCATTATAACGATATTCCTTGTACCCTTCTTCAAATCCCCGCGCAAAAGCAGGATTGATCTCTTCACAGTGAGCGGTAGAGTTTCTGCCGGAAAGACCTTCCTGAAAACCATTCTTGAACGTGCACCAGTTTCGGAGACCTTCACGGAATCCTTTCTGGTAATCACCGGTGCGGGCGAGAATGGTAATTCCTTCCTGGGCGCAGGTTCTTTTGTACTGGGTGAATTTCTCCGCACCCACCGAACCGTCCTCGACACCTTTGTCATGCCAGTTGATCGTGAGGCACTCTTCGCGGTTCATGGAACTGCAGGCTGAAATGAGAACGAGCCAGAGAAGGAAAATGTTTTTCATGCCTTTCATGTTAACTGAATCTGGAGGAAATATGGAAGACCAAAAGGGATTTTTCTTCTTCCTCTTTTGCTCCACAGTCTTATGAAAAGATGCGGTTTCAACCACAGTTTTCAGGAGGATAACATGACCAAAGCCTTAGTCCTGGCCACCCATTTCAGGACCGCACTTGCACTCCGCTGCCTGCTTATGACCAAGGGATTTACCGTCACGGTGTCGAGCTCGATGAAAGAGGCAAGAAAACTTTTGAGTGAGGCCCACTTCCAGGTCATGTTGATAGACATTCACCGGCAGGATGAAAACGCTTTTGATTTTGTCAAAAATCTGAGGAACAACGGGAGCTTTCTTCCCGTTCTTTATATCGGTGAAAGAGGTTATCAGGACGCTTTACTCATGGGTTCTACAGGACTGGATGAAATACTTCTGAAGCCACTGAAAATGGATCTCTTTGAAAAGGCCCTGGCAAAAGCCGTCGCCAAATCAGAGTTTCAGCACAAGCCACTTCTCTACGGCGGCATCAACCTCGATGAGCACCACAGAGTGCTTTCGGTGAAAGACAAGATCGTCAACCTCGGAAGGCTTGAAGTGAAAATTCTGTCTCTCCTTGCCCGGAAGGCAGGCAGTGTTGTGAGTCTGGAGAGGATTCATGCCCTCGCCGAAAAAGAAGGAACGAGATTCAACACGCGCATCTTCTTCCACATTTCCTGCCTGCGGAGAAAACTGGAAGACGCCGGCATCCATACCTTGCAGATCAATTTTGTTAAAGACGGCTATCGACTCGATGTCGTCTGAGTAAAGGGGGGTGGAATCACTCCCCTACCTCACTTCGAGATCGTTAATGACATCCACGACACCGTCGAGATCAAAAAGACATTCGGCGGCTTCAAGTTTTTCACGATCGGTCGCGACTGATCCCATGAGTGTGACAATACCATTTCTGGCTTCGAGGCTCACGGATGAAGCATCAATATCCTCATGGAAGGCGAGCTTTTCTCCGGCCTCTTCTTTCAGAGACAGATCACGAAACTCCAGGGGAAGCGACTCTTCGCCGGCTTCTTTTTGAAGCTCGAGATACTCGACATCTTCATCCTCTTCATCAGCTTCGGAGGTTGCGATGAAATCATCGGTCTCAAATAAATCGATTTCGTTGTCTTCGTTAAACTGCATTTGCTCTCTCATATATACCTCCATGCCTAAACAAGCACATCCTGTGCCGGCCTGTGAAGTCCGCGAGTTACCCGAGCATTTAATTTTCCCCGTAGGAATGCCGTTGAAGTCCATCAGTTCAGAATGATTCTGAACCAGGAGGCCCCTCCTCATGACACGAAGTCTGTGCGTAACTGCCCTTTGCGCCCTTTTTTCTCTCCCCGTAAATGCAGGTTCTGTGGAATTCGCTCAATGGATTCCCTGGGAATTTCTCTCGCAGGAAATCCGGAAGCAGAATCTGTCGTTTTCAGAAGCTGAGGGAAGTGTCGTGCTCAATCTGGGGGAACTGAAACCTGTCCTGAAAAACCTTGCCTTAAAAGGCTCAGGCTCTCTTCAGGATCTCCACTTCAATAACCGCGGAGCGAGCTTAACTTCTGCGGGGAATTTTTCCCTCGACGTCGGGGCCATCATGATCGATCAGATTATCACCCGCGAATTCGGAGGGAACGTGATCCAGGTGGTGCTCAAAGCTGAGTGCTCAAGTGTCCGGATTGAAATCCCCTCAGTCACGCTTCACGCTGATTTTCTCTTCCGCGAAGATCACGGATGGCTCCCGGTCTTAAATGACCTGAGTCTTTCTCTTCCACAGAATTCCTGGAAGGTGTCAGCGATCTCGTGCTCAGGGCTCAGCGGAGTGGGAAAAGAAATCGAATCCACTCTCAATGAGGCACTGAAAAACTCCGCCCTCTTCTCGCCGCTCATCCGTGCCTGGCTCACACCCGTGATGGATGAATGGATCTACTCCCAATGGATCGGAGTGAATGGGAAAGATGGTGAATGGGAAAATCTCACCCTCGATCCTCCGGAAGACAAAGGCTTTCTGGTGAGAGGCGAACTGCCTCTCGAGAGTGCGGAGGACGTTCTTCTTCCGGCAAACCTTCCGGAAGAACTCAAGGGGTCCGTTCCGAAGTTTTTTCTCGCGCGCGATGGCTTTCGCGCGATCATCCAGGATCGCCTCCGTGCCGTGATTCCTCTTCAATATGATCTTCGTCAGAATGATAGTTTCAGAAAACTCATGAACTCTCGGGTCACTCAATTCCTTGTCTGGCCGGATCTTCGCCGTTTTAATTCATCTACACCTTTTGTTCTGAAGACAAATCCTTCAACGCTTAACCTGGGACTCTCTCAGGTGAATGGTGCCTGGAAAGCAGACTTAAGCGGAAGAGGAAGTCTCGTCACCGTCATTGGCGGTTCACCGATCGAATACATCCTCTACAGTATGAGCCTTGCCCTCCCGGTCCAGATGGTCCTGAAAGACGGAAGCCTTCTCTTTTCCACCGGGAAAGCAGAAGCAAAACTCGTCTGGAGTTTCGGCTACCTTTACCAGATGATTTATAAGCCAGAAAATCGCATTCCCGTTTCCATTCTCACGGGAGCGCTGGCCTCACTTGCATCGAATAAAAGTCAGGATGTGAATCTTCCTCGATTCACTGTCGGCGAACACGCCTACCAGCTTTCAAATCTTGAATCGCACGATCAACTCGTTACCATGGATTGGTTATGAAACATTTTTTCGTCCTCGGATGGTTACTGGTCTTTCACGTCTTCTGCTGGAGTGCCTGGCAGGTGACAAAGCTCCGGACGGAGTATTCCGTTGACCAGTTTTATCCCAAGGCCCATCCGCTCCTCGTTCATAACGATGAAATAAGTAAAGTCTTCCGCCTGCATGAAGAGCAGCCGTATCTGTACGTCATCCGCTATGAAAGAGAAGGCACCTGGGTGGAACCGGGAAAAGTTGAGCGCTTAAAAAAGCTCTCCGCTTCTCTTGAAGAAAAATCCGGAGTCGCGCGTGTGATCACCCTCACCCACGTGGAAGGTGCCACACAGGGCCGGGAAGAGCTCGTGATCGGGTCTCTCTTTGACCGGGTCCCTCCGCAGAACTGGAAGAATGCTGTTGTTGAGAACTCTCTTCTCTATCCCCTGCTGGTGACGGAAGACTTCCGCTCAACTCTCATCATGGTGGAGTCATCTTCAAAGAACAGAACGGAGATGGAAAAGCTCGAGAAAGAACTGGATCAGGAAATCAGAAAAGTTTTTCCGGATGCAGCGATCTCCTCGGCCGGCGTTCCTCTCCTTCAGGCAAAACTCTCCGGGATCATTCAGAAAGAACTCTTCTCTTTCCTTCTCTATACCGCCGCCGCTTTCTGCATCGTCTTCCTGTTTCTCTTCACTCACATCAGTGCCATGCTGGCGGCGATCGGGACTCTTGTCATCACCAATCTCTTTGCCCTGGCGATGATGGGAGCACTGGGTATTCCGATGAATGCCATTCTCGTGACTCTTCCGGTGATCGTGAGTGTTTCGATCATGAGCTTACTTATTCATACGCTGCATCTCTGGTCCGGGAAAGCCCCGCATACTTTATCCGGCGAGGAACGCCTGCGGGAAGCGTTTCACACGATGAAAGAACTCGCTCTTCCGAACTTCCTGGGGATTCTTACAACCGCGATGGGATTCCTGGCCCTCTCGCCATCCCCGATTCCTCTCATCTCCCAGTACGGCTGGGCGGTCGCCGTGATTCTCACTTGTGTCTCTTTCGTCGCTCAGGTTGTGATGCTCCTGATCCTTCCCCTCGTGAAATCGCGACTCCGCTCCTTCTTCGATCGTCCTGCGCAGTGGGCGCTGCTGGCCACCCGGCATCCGAAAACCATTCTCGTCACGACCTGTTTCATTTTCATCTTCGGGATAAAGGAAGTCTCAGGACTCAATTTTTCGCTGCGTCTGTTTGATGATCTTCCGGAAAATGATTCCGTGAGACTCACAACCGAATCGATTGACAAGTCCTTCGGAGGAATTCTTTCGTACGAGCTCAGTGCTGTAGCCACTGAAGACAATTTCTGGAAGAGCCCAGCCAATCTCCTCCGTCTTGAGGGTCTCGGGAAAAAAATCCGAAGCATCGCCGGTGCCCGGACCGCTGTTTCCATCTCTGATTTCTTCCAGGGAGAAATTCCTGCAGACCCGAATGCGGTCGCAGAAACGTATTTTCTTTTCTCCATGGCCGAAAAAAATCCCCTCGCCTCTTTCCTCACCGAAGACGCGCGGTCCACCAGAATCGGGATCCGGCTTTCTGATCTTCCGAGCCATGAGATCACAGCGACCAAAGACGCGATCAGAAACATCGCGAGTGAGACCTTTCCGGAACTCGCTTTCACGGAAGGCGGAATGGCGAACTACGCGCATGACCTGAACCAGGAAGTGGCGCGCTCCCTCATCTTTGATTTCTGGCAGCCGCTCCTTTTCATCGGGCTCTTCCTCATTCTCATTTTCCGCTCTCTCAGATGGGCGATCATTGCGTGCCTTCCGAATTTCATTCCACCGGCAGTCCTGATCACAGCACTCTCTGTCCTTGATGTGTCTGTGAAACCCGGGATCGCGCTCATCTTCTCCATTGCTCTTGGTTTCGCCTTTAATAACACTCTGTATGTTCTGTCACGGTTGCGCACACTGAAAGGTGCCGAGGGTGCCCTGGATAAGGCACTCCTCATGGAAGCAAATCCGTGTCTTCTTGAATCCCTGATTATGTTCACCGGCTTTGCGATATTTCTCACTTCGGAATTCGACATGAACCAAAACTTTGGAGGGTTTATGCTTTTGTCTATCTTCGCTGGATTTTTTGCCGATCTCTTTTTCCTACCGGCCTTTCTCAAGATGTTCCCGAAAGCTCTTAAGAGTCGCACCCTCTCAGGAAGTGTCGCGGCCTCCGTCACTCTTCTCATGCTCGTGACCCCCGCTCACGCCGAAAACGCCGACGAGATCCTGAAAAAGTCCAAGGCACTTATAGATGCCAAAGATGACCAGGCGGAACTTGAGATGAAGATCATCGAAAAAAACGGTGAATCGAAAATGCGAAACCTGACTCTCAAAACTCTCCGCGAAGAAGGCTTTTCGGTCCTCGCAAAGATTGACAGTCCCGCCGACATTAAGAACATGGCCTTCCTTGGGCAAGTGGATCCTGAAGGCAATGAGAAGCAGTGGATCTACCTTCCCTCTTCGGGCCAGGTGAGACGCCTCGTCACAGGAAAATCGAAAGCGGGCCTTCTTGGGTCGGAAATCAGTCCGGAAGACCTGAATTCCGAAGCCGTAAAAGGGGCAACCACCAAACTCACGAAAACGGACAAAGACTATTTCTGGATTGAGGTGATCCCGAAGGCGGGAAGCTCGGACTACTCAAAAGTTGTCACAAAAATTTCTAAAGGTGATTACCTTCCGAAGTTCACCGCGTATTATCTGGGTGATAAGTTAAAGAAGACGATTGCGTTTAAAGACTACAAGAAATTCGGTCCTGTTTTCCGGGCACAGCTCATGACGGTCCAGAACCATCAGAATGGACGGGGAACGGAAGTCAGGATTTCTTCCGTTAAAGTGAACATGGGACTTTCCGGCGATGACTTCACTCAAGGCAGTCTCAAAGACTAGGAAGACAAAAATATGAAAAGCGTATCAGGGATGATGCTCTTTCTTCTGACAACCCCGGCCCTTGCCGAATGGAAATTCAGCGGTAACGTTGCCCCCTATTTCCAAAAAATAGGCATCGAAACAACTTCTGTGAGTCCTTCGGAAAAAGGCGGGGTTTCAACCAACCTCAATCTTGAGAACAAGATCAACTCCCAGTGGAGGTTCCGTTCGGACACGTGGATCCGCTCGGATTTTTTTGCCAGAGATTCACGGGAGAATTTCCAGTTCGTGCCCAAGAATTTCTATCTCCAGCGGAAGACGAAATCCCTCACCTTCCGCGCCGGTTATCAGACGATGCAGCTCGACGGTCCGGATCTCGTGAACCCGGCCGATATTGTCCATGCCAAAAACTGGGTTGATCCCACCGCCCCGGTGGCGATGTCGTCGGCAGGACTCTCACTCTCGAATGAAAAAGACGAATGGAACTGGGAAGTGCTCTATGTTCCGCGCCAGACACCTCCCGTTCTTCCGGGTGCGCACAGCCCATGGCTTCCGAGAAAAAATCGTCTGCCGATCGAATCCGCAGACACGGAGATCAGAATTCCGGACAACGTTGAGTATCAGTATCTAGGGGCCAGGACACTCAACCATGCTCTGAACCACAACGTGTCTTTGAAAGTTCAGAGAAAAACAGACTCTCTCGAGACACAGTTCCTTTATTACAATGGGCTCTCACAATCTCCGTATCTTCTCACCCGGGTCACCGGAACTCTTCTCTCCGTGAATCCGGATATCATCGGTGTGACCGGGGCGGTGAAACTCATTCCTCTCTATTACCGCCAGCAGGCGATAGCAGGAACGTTCAACCTTCCACTGGGCTCCTGGGCGATCCACGGAGGAATGAACTATCTAAAACCGCAGGGAAGTGATTCGAGCATCCCGAAAGAAACGACTCTCGGTGTGATTGGTTTTGAAAAGAGCTTCGAGACGAGTCTCGGGATGGTCACCGGGATTCTTGATTACGTCCGCCAGAAAAGGCAGGACGCCGATCAGATCAGTTTTCTCCGCTCCATCATGGAAGAAGCAGTCACTGGTGGAGTAAGAATTCCTATCGGTGAAGAAATGCAGGTTTTTGCCGGAGGACTCTACGACATGGTCGGGCACTCAAGCCTCTACAAAATTTCTGCGACTCAAAGACTTACGAATTCATTCTCCGTGGAGGCCCAGGGTCAGATGCTTCAGGGACCGAAGAAAACTTTGATCGGCCTCTATCAGAACTATGATTCGTATCAGGTGAGACTCGTCTGGTCCTGGTGATCAGATTTCTTTCGGGTCGATGATCTTCAATCCTGGAGTTGGATTTTTTCCCTCCGTCACCATGTGATCTGCCAGAACGCTGACTTCTGTCCCGATGGATTTTGTTAATTTCACCGGAAGGATATGGCGGAGAATGCGGAATCCCTGGACGCCCACATTTTCAAACGTCCGCTTTTCGGTCCGGTCTCCGATGAGAAGACCCGGGCGGAAAATCACGAGCCCCGGAAGAGTCATGTCTTTCAGCGCTTTCTCGGCCTCGCCCTTGACCCTGGAATAAAAAATGGATGATTGTGAATGGGCGCCACTGGCAGAAACGATGAGGAGTTTTTTTGCTTTGAGGGAAGCTGCGAGCCTGCCGAAATTCACGACCGCATGATAGTCCACTTTGCGGAAGTTCTCTTCACTGCCGGCAGTCTTGATCGTCGTTCCGAGGCAGGAGAAATAAATATCACCCTTTAGTTCTGCCGAATGATTGTTCATTTCATTCAGCTCACCGATGACGATTCTCAGACGGGGATGTTCAATCCCGGGAGAGCGCCTGGCATAAACCACGACTTCGGAATAGTCCGGGTCTTCCAGGAGACGTTTTAAAACCTCAGAACCGACGAGGCCTGTTGCCCCCACGAGAATTGCTTTCATAGGAAAAATCTTAACATATCTGGCCCGGGCTTTGCTCTCTTTTCCGTAACCATGCCAATAACCCCAATCCCGGGGACAATGGTGTCTGAGGATTAGACATGTGCTCAGCTCTTATTCGCCTTTCGGTCGTCTTCCTTCTTTTACCAGTCCTGAGTGCCCTTGCTTCAGAATGCCGGTATGGCCAGAAAGAGCTCACCAGGATCGATTCCGACCGCTATTCCGAGCAGACCATGGACTACATCCAGAAGGACACCTACGGGGACGACTGGGCCTGCATCATGAAAGAGAGAAACTTAAAACGCGATAATCTCAAGGGCTGTCTTCCACCGGAAGATCTCGTTCTGAACTTTATGCCGGAGAAAAAAATTGAAGTGAAAGGAAGTCTCAGGTACATGGGCATGATCTCTCAGTCTTACAACTACGATGTTTCGCCGACGGGAATTGAAGTGAGAATCGCTTTCCAGGGTGAACTCGGAAGCGATCCCAAAGCACTTGAACAAACGAAGGCCAAGCTCGCCTACGCCAGCGCGGTCTGGACCAGGAACTCTCCGGAAGGAAAGATCTTCTTTGAATTCAAACTCGTTACTCCCGATGAAAATCCGCATTTCATGCCAAAACTTTCGAAGAAAAATAACGGGACAAAATTCAATACAAACTGGGACATCAATGACACGAAAGAAATCGTGGCGCATGAAGTTGGTCACATGGTTGGACTAGATGACGAGTATTCCGTCGTGCGCTCTGTTGTGTGGCAGGTAAAAAATGAAGTCGACACCCGGATGTGTAATCTGCGTTCACTCATGTGTGACTACTACTCACCGAATCCTAAGCTCTATTCTTATGTTTACTATCAGATCATGAGGCGGCCATACTGTTTGACGAATAAATGAAACAGTCCATCTGGTCACAGGAATACCCCGTCAGTTCTTTTCTGGTTAATCCCAGGAAAAAACTCGGCATCTACTCCCTCTTAAATCTTCTCCAGGATGCGGCGTGGATGCACGCCACTCACCTGGGTCACGGTCATGAGGAAACTCTCCAGTCAAAAAACGCCTGGGTCCTCACGCGCCAGAAAGTCTTAATGGATGCGTGGCCCGTCTGGGGTGACACGGTGACGATCCGTACGTGGGTGCGTCCTCTTCAGGGGCCCTTTGCCGTGAGAGATTTTGAAATCCTTCACAAAGATAAAATCATCGGCTCCTGCAGCACCAGCTGGATCCTCATGAATCTGGAAACAAGAACGGCCGTTCTCAGCGCTCCGGACGTCCTGCCCTTTGAGTCGCGGACGGATTATAAAATTCCTTACGACGCCGGAAAAATCACCATCAAAGACAAGCTGGAACTCCGCGCTTCTTTTGAAGTGAGAAATTCCGACCTTGATCTGAATGAGCACGTGAACAACACGAGATATGTGCAGTGGATTCTTGATTCCATTCCGGGAGACTGGCATAAGGAATTTCAGCTCCTGGGATATGAAGTGAATTTCGTTGCAGAGACTCACGCCGGAGATAAAGTCGACATCATGATGTCACCGGAAAGACCCGGAGAAAAAGAACCTTATCTGGTCCAGTTTCAGGGTCTCCGGAACGGGAAACCGGTTTTCCTCGCCGAAATGAAAATTCTTGCCGCTTTTTCTTCCACAAAGTCTTCATAGTTTTTTTCTACAATCCCCTCATGAGCATTGACCAATTCATGACAGAGTTCCGGGAATTGAAATCACGCCGGAACGTTTCACGGAATGAAGAAAAGATTCTTCTTCAGGACATCCGCCAGAAGCTCAAACTTCTGACAGATTTATTCCGCGAAAGTGTTCACGATTTTGTGGTGAAAATCGGACAGGAAGAGAGCCTGGAATGGGACGCCCGTCTCAACCGCTTCATCTATCATCGCCGAGAAGCCTCGCAGTTTCTTGAGCTCGCACGGCCCGAAATCCTCTTCAGAATCTGCCCCTATATCCAGGACCTCATGAAAACGGCGCGGGAAACCCTTGAATAGCACCTCCCGTCACGCACCGCTCCCCGATTCCCCTCTTAACTTATAGAAATCCAAAGTGATATAAAGAGGTATTCCTCTTTCACTGAAAGAAAAACCTCAGGAGTTTCTATGAAAAAATTTGTCATTGCTCTTTTCGCACTCGGCACACTCTCAGCTTTCGCTGCAGAGATCACAGTTATGGATTCTGCTCTTCCGATGATTTCATCTTACGATGCTATGGTCAGCGCACGTTTCCAGATGGACCGCGCGACAAGCGAAGGTTCAGTAGTTGTAACTGTCACTGAAAACCGCTGGACAGATATGGGCGGCTCATACGATCAGTGGGGTCACTACTACCCACGTCGCGTGAACATGCCGGTTGTTGTGTTCAATGAATCTGCAAAAGTTGAAGGCCTCGCACTCCAGGGTGACCAGGTTGTTTATGCCGGCCGCGATGGCGACGTAAACTGCGGAAGACTTGGCGAAAGCTCAGTTCTCCACCGTCCAACCATTTTCCTCACAGGAAAATGTAAACTGAGCGGCCGCGTGACAGGAAACTGGTCAAACTCGCGTGTGAACGTAACTCTGACAACTAAGTAATAGTTAATCTCGAAAGGGGCCTCACGGCCCCTTTTTTTTTGTCCCGAATGCTCTAGAATATTCCTATGCACCCAACATTCAAAAAAATTCTTCTCATCCTTCCTCCTCTCCTTATTGTCGGAGTTTTTTTCAATATCATTCCAGTGGGGAATGATATCCGGAAGCAGATCGATTCCTTCTTCTCCTCTGAGAAGAAAGTGGAAGTGAAACTGGTCGACGCTACGGTGGAAAAAGTTTTTGGCGAAGCGACCTTTCAGGAAAAACCCGGACTCCCGGTTGTTCCCCTTAAGGACGGTACTGTTCTGAGACAAGGTGCGAGCATTGTGACGGGCGAAAAAAGCTCCGTCCTCCTCTCGCTCAAAGGGACTTATCAGTGGAACGTCCGACTGGGTTCGAATTCTCATGTCAATATTGATGAACTGATGAAAATGAAAACCGAAGAGACGACTTTTTTTAATCTCGTCCGTGGGGGCCTCATCCTGGTTCTGGAAAATAAGACCGGCATCCCGAGACGCGTGCACGTCCGGACAAAATTTGCGAGCTTTGCCGTCCGCGGGACAACGATTGCCGTTCTCACCGACGAAGAGAAAGAATCGCTCATGACAGTCCATGATGGAACCGTCGAAGCAGAAAACTTTAAAGAGATGACGAAGAGTCTTGTGAAAACGGGTCACACCTATCTCATCAACCGTGACGGGAAGAGTAAGATCGCCCTCGATTATGAGGCCCTCGGCCTCTACAACTGGGACACACAGAATCTTGAGGTCGATCTTCCTCAGATTAAGGATGTCATTGAGAAGGTCGGCGACATCGGCCTTGCTCCCGATGAAAAAGAAAAAGCGAAGCTCCAGCTCTTGAAAGAAATCGACGAGAACATCACCTTGTTCAGGACCCAGAATGACAGCTTCCATCGGGATCTCGATATCCTGGTGGAAAACGCCGAAGAAACTAAAAAAGGTTACCTCGACGAGAGATCAAAGATTGAACGGGACATCCGCTGCATTGAAACGAGCCCTTCCGAATGCCGCCTCTATAGCGCAAAAATTCTCCAGGAGAACGGCTTCCCCCGCCTCTGGGGCAATCCCCGTTACAAGGCCTCGATGGTCGAAGGGCTGAAGGATTATCTCGGGAAAAGAAATGAAGTCGTCCGTGAGCGCCAGGAAAAGGCCAATGACCTTGCCCGTCTCGTGAAAAACCGCGACGCCGTTTTGTCGGCCGTGGAAGCGGACAGAAAACAGGAAACAAATCTCGAGAAACTTCTTCCTCTCCTTCAGGACGTCCGCTTGAGATAACGGATTATTGCGGAGTGCGGACCCAGCACTGCTTCGTGCGGGTGGTGCAGTAGCCCTGAACGTTATTGCTCGTCCAGCAGACATGCGTAAGGCCGTGGATGGAATACTGCTGTGTCCGGAAAAATGAAGAGCAGAGACTCTCTCCGGAATTCACTACCACTTTTTCATTCGCGTATTTTTCAAACTCTTCGACCGTGAGACCGGTCAGAGCGAATTTGATGGCCGTTTCTGATCTCTCAACCAGGAGCCTTGAAACTTCGTCCTCAGAGATTTCGTTTCCGGTTTTCACCGGCACCGAAGCGATGTCTCTTTTCTTCGTATCCACAGAGATGGTGACAGCACAATCCTGGTGTTCCCTATCGTAGAAGAGAACCTCTACCTGATGAGGGATGACCTGATCGGGGAATTCCTTCCTGATGTCTTCCTGGGCCTTCATCACCACGAGCTCACACGAGGTCTGCTTCGAGACCGAGGGACCACCGGCAATCCGGCGGTAAAAGATCTTCGAACCATGCGGAACTCTGAGGGATTCCTCGCCAGACCGGACTCTGGAGACCCAGGAAGGCACGGAGTTCATGTCTTCATGGTGAGAGCAGGCAAAACAGAGAATCAGGAGGAGGAGCTTCTTCATGGGGATACCTATCGGTTTTTCGGCCCCTAAACTTGAGTATTTCACGCTACCTTGTAGGTTTTTCAACAAACGGGGAAAACGCTCTGGATGTGATAGGGTCCGCCTATGAAATTAGTCCCGTTGTTTCTCTTACTTATCGTTTCCTGCGGGAACCCTTTCGGGGCGAAAGGGAAACTTCTGTTCCGGGACATCACGGGTGAAGAACGGGAAGCCCTGAAGGCCCGGGAACTCAAAGCTCAGAATGACCGGCTTCAGTTTCTGAAAGACAAGAAAGCTGCCGCGGATGAAATCGTGAGATTCGGAAACGAAGGATTCACGGCACTGAAACCCCTTCTCACAAAAAAATGCTTCGACTGCCATGATGCCAATACTCAGCTCCGGTTTTACGCGCGGATTTTTCCCGGCATCAATCCTTTGAAGCAGCACCAGGTTCGTGGGCTCAAGGCCCTCGATTTCTCCGGAGGCTATCCGCTCAAGGCGCAGGGAAATCCTCCCCAGCTCGCACTTCTCAAGGCGCTCAAGGATGCCGTCTCGGACAAGTCGATGCCGCTTCGGATCTACACAGCAGTTTACCGGAAAAGAAAACTCTTTGAAGAAGACCAGAAAGCGATCCTTGCCTGGGTGAATCCTTTGATCTCTATGATTGAGGAATACACAGAAAAATATGAGGCCACGACCAATCCGGAAGCCCTCGCGAAGAACCTGCTCGAAACGAGATGCTTTCGCTGTCACGCCAACGGTAATGCCAATGGAAATTTTGGCAACATGGAAAACACGAGTGAACTCCTTAAGTCACGCTTCGTGGATACGGAGCATCCGGAAAAATCCAAAATGCTCTCGGAGATCGAATCCGGAAGCATGCCTCCTTCGCGCCGCCAGCGTTTTACCTCAGAAGAATTCCAGCTCGTGAGAGACTGGCTTATTCTCGAAGCCGGAAAACCACGCTAAAATCCGTTCATGAAAGAAAGAGTGATCAAGGCCATTCACCACGCTGAAAGAGACGACATCGCTGATCTCATCACCTTCCGGACGATACCTGCTGATCCCTTTCTCTTCCTGAACCATCACGGACCCCAGAATTACGAAGAACAGAATAACGGTCTGCCTTTCGGGCCACACCCTCATCGGGGATTTGAAACAGTGACGTTCATCCTCGCCGGAGATATCGCTCATCGGGATTCCGCCGGACATGAGAGTGTGATCACGGAAGGTGGTGTGCAGTGGATGACCGCCGGACGGGGCCTCATTCACTCCGAAGTTTCTTCAGAAAGATTTAAAGAGGAAGGAGGCCCGCTTGAGATCCTCCAGCTCTGGGTGAATCTTCCCGCTCGCCTCAAAATGACTGAGCCCTATTACCTGGGCCTTCAGAAAAAAAATATCCCGGTGTATGAAAGAGATTCCGGGAAAGTGAAAATCCTCCTCGCCTCCGGCATGTGGGAAGATAACTTCGGCCCTTTTCCCACGCTGTATCCGCTCACGACCATGATCACCACACTTTCAGAAGACGCCGCCTACTCGATCGTCATTCCCCGGGAAGATAGTATCTTCTTCTACGTCATCTCAGGATTTGTAACAGTGAACGGAAAGACCGCCGGAATCAGAGAGACTCTGGAATTTGGTGAAGGAGAAATCCTCGATTTTGAGAGTGAAAAAGGGGCCCGCTTTCTCCTGTGCCATGCCCGCCCGATCGGCGAACCTGTTGTGAGTTACGGGCCCTTTGTGATGAATACAGAAGAAGAAATCAACGAGGCCATCCGCGATTATCAAAGCGGAAAATTCAACTAGTCGACGTCCGGTGTGAAGGGCTTTTTCTTATTTTCCTCAGCAAGTTTTACCTCCTGAGATTTCACTGTCAGTTCCTTGTCCCAGGTAAACGATACGCCATCGCGGCCACTTTCCTGAGTCCAGAGTCTGACTTTCTTCACGATCGATCCAGCGACCAGTGTCTGCCCGTCTTCTGTCACGATGTTGTACGTGCGGTCATGCACACCATTCGAGAGTTCGAGCTTGTAACCAAACTGATAGTGGTTCCCTGTCGTCGCATCCTTTTTGGCCTTGATCACTTTGTTTTCCCAGGGAGATTTTACTCCCGTGAATTTCACGAAGTACGTTCCCTTATCACCTTCTTCAATGAGCAGAGTCTGGCCGGCAGTTCCGGAATAGGCCTCCACTCCTGAAAAAGCAGAAAACGAAAGCGAGAGAAGGGTCATTGCAAAAAGCTTTTTCATCATCCTACTTTTTCAAAGAAGCGCACTTGGCCTTCTTGAGTCCCGAGAGTTCAAGTTCTGAACAGACGTTGGTAAAGAGATACGAATCCGTTCCGGCTTCGGCCGTGACGGCGGGAAGAATTTCCTTACGGCATTTCTTGAGTCCCATTTCTTTTGCGGAGGAAATGATTTTCTCATTTCCACTCGCCGGAAGATTGAGCGCACTCACGACCGCAAGTTTCAGGTCTTCATCCTTACAGTCAAACTTCGAGCCTTTCTGGGCCGTTTCAAAAAACGGTATCGCTGCCCAGTGATTCATGTGAAGGCGGGTGAGCTTCGCGGCTTCCCACGCGTCATCACGATGGCCTTCCACCCAGTCTTCCAGGGCACGGTGGCACCAGTCGCCGGTGTAGTCTTTGGTCTGACAGAATTGGTAATCGGAAAGTTTCTCGAGGATCACCTTCGAGTCCTTCACCACGAGGGCGAAGGACGGAAGAGAGATGAGAAACAACAAGAGGAATTGTTTCATAGATTTTCTTAGAGGTTATTTTCAAGCCATGCTTTAGCTTTGTCATCGAGGTTAGAAGCACCGAGACCAACTGTGAACTCAAG
>CANGAC010000032.1 GCA_947451425.1 Bacteriovoracaceae bacterium
GAGATGATCTTTTATCTCGAGCGGGGAAGTAAGTTCCAGAAGCATCTCTCCACCATGTACAAGTACGCCTACGCGAAATACGGGAAGACGTTCACCACGCGGGATGTGTTTACGGATGAAGATGATCCGGAAATTTCCCTTCAGCGGAAAATTGAACTTGAGGCGATCGGTAAGGGTCAGCAGGCGACGCGTGAAAAAGTCAAAGAAGAGGCGCCCGAGCTCACTCCTGACGAACGCATGAACCTGTATCTGAAAAAGGCCAAGGAAGCCGGTCCGGTGAAGAAAGAAGAGATGATCATTCACTGATCTTAGCTATCAAATCTCGCAAATCCGTCGATTAAAACCTGAGTGAGTGTTGGTTTCAGCGCACTGACTTTTTCCGGGATAAGAAGTTTCGTCGCTTCATCCATATAGACATCGCGATTGATCTCGATCTGAATATTGTTGGTGCGGAAGCGGTCAACGTACTCTGTGACAAATCCCCCGACATACGGGTCATTGAGCATCGCCTGGTAACCGAGAATCTGGAAAACTTCCTTGAAAAAGGCGATGAACGCCGGCTCACAGGTCTGGCCCTTTCTGTCGGAGAGACAGAAATGCGGACGCCAGGTTTTCTGGTTCGGGTTCTGCTTCATGTGATACGCAGTGGGTTTTGAAGGCATGCTGTGCAGATCGATCATCGAAACTTTTCCGGACTTTCTTTTCTCAAGATCAACCAAAGCGGCCTTGAGAATTTCATAGTACGGACGGTGATAATCTTCGACGAATTTTTTCGTTATCTCAGGTGTGGGATCTTTTACGACAAGTTTTTTTCCCTGCGTATTGTCCTTCCAGAAAAGAACA
The DNA here is from genome assembly GCA_947451425.1 of Bacteriovoracaceae bacterium. Classification (GTDB taxonomy): domain Bacteria; phylum Bdellovibrionota; class Bacteriovoracia; order Bacteriovoracales; family Bacteriovoracaceae; genus Peredibacter. Next base: position 844 of record CANGAC010000032.1, read on the forward strand.
CAGTTCTCTTCCGAGCGGTTGAGATCCACACAGATCCGGTGAATGTGGGAGACCAGAACGGCGACTCCCGCGCGCTGCAGCGCCGGGATGTCGATCTGCCCGTTGACCTTGAAATCCACGTCCTCTTTGTAGGCCGCAGTATCTCCGGAAAGATACTCCTGAAACTCCGGGGGAACGACCTCGCCCGAATGGGGAATGGAGAGAAGTCCACGGTAATGTGGGCCCATCGGGGAGTAAAAATCAAAGAGGGCGTTCTTTTGGGGGTGTTCCAGACTAAACATATGAAAGTTTTACCATGATTTTCCTTTGTGAGTCCACGGGCCACTTTCCGAAGTGGTCGGTAATGGACTATAAAAGGCCATTCCTCAGAGGTATGTCATGAAGTTTCCCGGCCGGCGCAACACCAAGCACTATTTCCCTGTAGAAGACAAACAACGGATGTCTTTTGATGACGAAATTTCCCGTCCCGGAAATGTTTACGTTGTGGGGATTGATCAGCTTCTCGTTGATATCGAAATACCTGTGGAAGATGATTTCCTCGCTCGTCATAAATTTCCCAAGTCCGAGTCTTTCATCATCGATGACAAACTTGCGGATGATATTTATTGGGACATGAAAAACCGCGGGCTCGTGACGGGAGAGTTTCCCGGTGGAGCGGTAGGGAACACGCTTCACAATTTTTCGATTCTCTCGGATTGTCCTTCGGTGGCCCTCGGAACGATCAATAAGAATATCGAACTCGGTGACTATGCTTTTAAATACATCTGTAACACGTCCTCGAAAGTTAACCTCACATACCTTCAGCCATGCGCGCGCCCGATGGGTCGCGCTCTTTGCTTTGTCTCTCCCGACCGTGAAAGAACGTTCGCGATCTCAAAAGGCTGCATGAATGATCTCTCTCCGGAATTCATTCCGCAGGATGTGATTGAAAAGTCTGCGGCCCTTTTAGTTTCTGCCTACACCCTCCGGGATAATAAATCTTCCATCTGTCAGTCCACGATGCGCGCGATGGAAATCGCGCTCGCTGCTGGAGTTCCTGTGGTCTTAAGTCTCGGGACCAGTGGTCTGGTTCAGGATAACCGCGAGCTTCTTCTGGGGATTCTGAAAAAATACGTGTCTGTTGTCGCAATGAATGAAGCGGAAGCCCTCGCCCTGACGGGTATAGCGGATCCACTTCTTGCTGCCGAAAATGTACTTGATATGTGTGACATGGTTCTTCTGACTGTGGGAGCGCGTGGACTCTACATCGGTGCCGTGACCGATAAGACCCACGCCCGTGAAACGGAAGATCCGCTGCATACGAAATCCATCGTGGATTACAACAAGTGGGAATATTCCCGCGCGATGAAGAGAAGTTACTGCAAGGATCCGATTAAGTTCTACACCCACATTAATCCGTTCCGTGGCGGACCGATGATGATCAAGAACACCAATGGCGCAGGAGACGCAGCTCTTGCCGCCGTCCTTCACGATATCTCGGCCAATCTCTATCACCGTCAGAAAGTTCCGAATTCTCCGAAACACGTAACAGACTTCCTCACATACTCATCGATCTCCCAGATCAGCAAGTACGCCAACCGCGTATCCTTTGAAGTTCTCTCGCAGAATTCGCCACGCCTTCTTCGCGGCCTTCCCGAAAAAGAAGATGGCTTAGAAGAAGCTTACTGGGCCAAATGAGCGCATCGAAAGAAGCACTCTTCAATGAAGTGAAGGGCTCTCTCTTTGAGTATCTGGTCGCGCGCGGAATTGCCGTGGAAAATAACGACGAACTCGCTTTCCAGAAATCTCTCGATCCCAATTATCTTTCTGTCCTTTCTCAGCAGGACCGGATGGTCCGGCAGTTTTATCCGGAGATGCTGAGTTTTCTTAATCAGGTTTCAAAGCTCACGATCGCATCGCTGAAAGAATACTTAAAGTCAGTGCCCGGGAATCCACGGCTTCTCGGGAAATTCATCAACTCCGAACTCGGTCGCGACATTCAGGAAGCCGATCTCGCTGTGACGGTCGATGGATCAGAAAGATTTGTGAGCTTAAAGCTCAATAAGAAAAATGCCTACGTGAACACCAAGAGTGGAGGCATCAAAAGTTTTTTTACCCAGTATTTTCCCTTCACAGATCCCGGCATTCAGGAAAGTTTTAACCGGCTGGTGGAGATGGAGTTTGAAGTGATGGCGCGGGACCTTCATGCCTTTCACGACATGGTATTCCCCGGGAATTTTTCCCAGTGGGTGAAAAAAGGCTTCTCCGAACTTCCTGGGGAGTTAAGTCCGGGTGAGAGAGAGATCTTAAAAGGCTACTACGCGCGGATCGCCCGGGACATGCACCGGATTCTTACGATCCTCGAGAAAAAAAATCCTGAGAAATTCCGTGAAGGGCTTTCGGCACTTATGGGTTTCGGAAAAAAAGAACTGATCCAGGTTGTCTGCTTTCACGATATGAAAGCGGACGGAGTGCCGCAGATTCATGTTCATGAGCTGGCCTCGCTTGCCCTCGAGAGAGCGCAGATTTTGCCTTTTGAGACGGTTTCGTCAGTGGAGCTGGATTGCGGGGGAGACCTGCTTCAGATAAGAGTAAAACCCATGAACAAGTTCACGACGACGGCAATTAAGATCAATTGTTCGGTGAAGTTTAAGCGGCCCAGTGGCGCTTGAGATTTTCGGCGTCGAGCTTTTCAAACACGAACTCATAGCCATTTTTTTTCACTAAGTGATGAGCGCAATCGAGCCACAGTGATGGTGCGGAAGACGAAAGATAGACCATCTTTTCATGAGACGTATTCATGAGAGCTGATTTTACGGTTTTCACGATGAAGGCCGGGAAGATTTCTTCTTCCATGTCGATCAGAAGATTCGGCGTCGGCTCTAAAATTCCTTTCAGAAGACTCACCAGAAAACATTCCCAGTTTGCCGCTACCCCTGCTTTTTTATGCGGCTCTTTCAAAAGACTGATCAGAGCTTTCAGCGTCGGGGCAGAGTCCCGGACAAAGTCTTCCCAGTGTTCGTGAGTGGCGGAGAGCTGGAGATTTTCCCAGAGGGTAAGCTGCGGGATGAGTGAGGAATTTCCGTGCACAAAAGAAAAGCCTGAGTTCTTTGAGATGGTCTTCGACAGCTGAAGGAGTTCCTTCAGAACTGGTGAGGTTTTCGGAGTAAACCGTTCATAAACATAGAGGCCTGGGATCAGTGCTTTTTCCATCTTAAAGTTTCTCGGTGGAAACTTCTTAGAACCTTAAAAGAAACTGCCTTATAATAAGAGGCATGAATGGACCCAACAAATTAACGGAAACTTACTTGCCCGACAAATCTGCTCGGAAAGAGAAAATCATTGTGGGATTGTCAGGTGGGATGGATTCCCTGGTCTCGGCTTATCTTCTGAAAATCCAGCGTTACGACCTGATTGGAGTGACTGTTGTCCCTGCCTGGGATGAAATCCCGGGAAGCAATTCTTCACTTTTTTCGTGCGCGCTTTCGGAGAAAAATATCGAAGCTCTTTCGGCCTTTTGTCATCAACTCGGCATCCCTCATCACGTGATCAGAATTCCTCTTGAGTTTCGGGAAGTGGTCGTGGAGCGATGGATGGCGAGGAAGGCCGCAGGGGAGCTTCCGGATCAGTGCTGGATGTGCCATGAGCTTCGCATGAGCTTTCTCCATAGTAAGATGAAAGAGCTTGGGGGCAAGATCCTCGCCACCGGACATTTCGCAAAGATCTATAAGACAGATGCTGATTCCTTTACCTACGTTCAGACTTCCAATGACGAAATCCATGATCAGTCGGCCCTGCTCTCCAGACTCCCTCAGGAAATTCTCCGCGATCTGATGCTTCCGTTGTCTGATCTTCAGAAGAAAGAAGTCATCAAGCTTGCGGAAAATTTTGGCGTGAATTCCTCGGAAGGAAAGATTCCTCCCTTTAAGTGTTTTCCGGAACAGGAAAGCACGATCAATTTTCTGACGACGCACATTCCACAGAGGTTTCAGAAAATCGGAGAGATGGTTTCAGACACCGAAGACCGTTTCCCGGAGCATGAGGGTGTGATCCGATACCGGAAAGGGGAGAAGCTGGTGGAAACCGCTGACCGGAAGCCTCTCTTCTTTGCCAGATATTCGACGAACGACACAAAAATATTACTCAAAAATCCGGAGTGGTTTTTGAAATCAAAAATTATCCTGCGCCAATGTGTCGTTCCTGCCGATGCACCCTGGAAGATTCCCTTCCGGGCCGTTCTTTTTAAGGAAGGGCAGTTTCATGAGGGCTGGTTTTTTCCGAAGACACTGAATTCCTGCCTGGTGGAACTCGACGCACCGGTCTCGCTGGTGGAAGGCGAGACAGTGAGCATCTTTAAGAAGAAAGGGAAAAACTCACGGATCCTTTTAACTGGCCTCGTCATCTATGTTGACGAAGAAATTCAAGATGGGGAAACACCAAATGTACAGATTCATTACGACCGCGATTTTTAGCCTTCTCATCACTCAGGTGCATGCCCGTGCTCCGGGAACTTTCAGTAGTGTCCGCTCGGAAGTGGAGAAAGTTTCCCAGAGAGATCTCCTGAAAATGCTGAATGATTTCATCAAGCCTTCACTTCCCTCACGGATGGTGGGGCAGCCCGGGCACGAGTCTGCTCAGAAATTCCTTGAGATTTCTTTGCGCGAGATGGATCCGAAAAGTTCCGGAACCGTAACGACGATTTCGTTCAAACCGGATCTTGAAGAAGGGAAGAATTTTCATCAAAGAGACTTCGATGAGAAAGTGGAAGGGAAAATTCCCAAGTCGTCACCGGAGTATCAGAAGTGGCTTCACTTTACGAGCTACCTGAAGCGCCAGCTCGATGGGCTTCAGAACACGGAAGCGCACAATATCATCTGGGAAAAGACCGGTCTTAATCCGAAGAAGATTCTCGTCATCACTGCTCACTACGACACGATCACGATTGACATGAAAACGATGTCGATTGATACGAAGTCACCGATGCCGGGGGCCAACTACAATGCGACAGGTGTGGCCGCTGGACTTGCCCTCGTGAGAGTTCTTTCGCAGGTCGATCTCAATTACACCGTCAGGCTTGTTTTCCTCGACTGGCAGGGAATTGGATTCCTGGGTTCGTATCACTACGCTAAACTCCTCGCTGAAGATAAGAAGGCGGGAAAAGAAATCCTTGGTGTCATGAATCTGGAAATGCTCGGGCAGGATACGAGTTTCCTCGATAAGACCAAGAAGACGGGCAACATGGTTCTCTACGGAAGGCAGCTCGCTTCGGATGAGCGCTGGGCGGGACAGCTGATCGAGAGGGGTTCGAAGATGGGCGGAAAGGTGAGTTTTGAACTCAAGGCCAACAACTTTGAACAGTCGGATACCTTTCGTTTCTGGGAGCAGGGAATTCCTGCGGTGACGTTCTCCCAGAATTGGGAAGATGATTTTAACCCGAAGTTCTATCAGACTTCTCAGGATACGGCCGAGGTTCTCAATCACGAAACATTCTACGGGGCCTATAAGTTCATAGGCGGGGCCGTGCTCGGGACTCTCTTAGACATCACGCGCTGATTTTGCTATACAGCTCCCATGCAAAAAACTGTCGTCGTCGGCATGTCCGGCGGTGTTGATTCATCCGTGGCCGCCCTTCTCTTGAAAGAAGAGGGGTATAAGGTCATTGGTCTTTTCATGAAGAACTGGGACGAGACTGACGAAAACGGAAACTGTCCCGCCGACGCTGATTACCAGGATGTCATCCGCGTCTGTGAAAAACTCGACATCCCTTACTACTCCGTGAACTTCGTCCAGGAATACTGGGACTCGGTTTTCCAGGAATTTCTTTCGGACTACCGGAAAGGGTTTACCCCGAATCCGGATGTCCTCTGTAACCGCGAGATCAAATTCAAAGTTTTCTACGAGAAAGCAAAACTCCTCGGAGCTGATTATCTGGCGACCGGACATTACTGTCAGGTGGAAGACGGGAAATTAAAAAAGGGCGCTGATCTCAACAAGGATCAGACGTATTTTCTGTACGCCGTTAACAAAGAAGTCTTTAAAGATGTTCTCTTTCCCATCGGGCACCTTCCGAAACCGGAAGTGAGAGCACTCGCCCTGAAGCATGGTCTTGCGACCGCGACGAAAAAAGATTCCACCGGCATCTGCTTTATCGGAGAGAGACCGTTTAAAGATTTTCTCTCTCAGTATATCCAGTCACAGAAAGGCAATTTCGTTGATACTAACGGAAAAATTCTGGGCCAGCACGATGGCGCCTGTTTCTATACCCTCGGGCAAAGAAAGGGCATGGGCATCGGCGGACCGGGAGCGGCCTGGTTTGTCGTCGCGAAGAATTTCGAGAAAAATGAAGTCGTCTTAGCTCAGGGAGATGATCATCCGGCGCTCTATGCGGATGGTTGTGAGGCGACGGAGATCAACTGGCTCGTCGACAGTGTGCCGGAGAAATTCGAATGCAAGGCCAAGGTGAGATACAGGCAGGTAGAGCAAGCCTGTACCGTAGAGAAAAGGGGACAGACCCTTCGGGTCATATTCCATCAACCCCAACGGGCGATGACTCCACGTCAGTCAGTGGTGTTTTACGATGGCGAAATCTGTCTTGGTGGGGGAATTATTTCTGAAATTGATCCGAACTACTTTGAGAGAGGACTTCCTCTACCAAAGCTCCTTCCGGTTGAGGTCTAAACCAGTTTTCTTTTCCTCCGGCCGCTTCTTCGCTTCGAACCCCTGACATTCCCCAAGTCCAGCTTGAGCGACGATCTTTGAAGGTTGGTCCTTACATTGGATGCCGAAACGGCGACATCCATGAGGCGTTTTCTGGTCCCAGGTGATGTAAAAGTGCCGGCATTGCGAGCAGTTAGCTTTATCCATGGAACCATTCTAGAAAATCTCTTGAGGGGGCGCTATCCGGGTAGGATTTACCCTGTTCCCGGGAGCTTGAATGTCGCACATTGAGACGGTCTATAAGCTTTACATGCACCTTAGCAAAACTCGTGAGCCTTACGGGATTTTAAGGCTTAATGAGGTTAACACACCAAGTCGGTATCAAAGTGCTACTGAATTTGGGGACAAAGTGACACCGATTGGGTGGCACATCCAGTGCAACAGTTGAAGCAGGTCCAAGCTCCGCGTGGCGGCCAGATTGGACACACAAAGGCGAGTATGAAGTTTGATTTCGAAAAAGCTCAGATGAATGTGGTTCCGCTCTTCGGCGGCACTTCCACAGAGATCATTCCTGATCCGCTGGAGACTCTTCTCCTCGAGACAGAAATCATCCTGTCTGAGGAAAAAAAGCTCGCGGGGCCTTCGCTTCCGGTGGTGACCGCCCAGCAGTTTCCGGATCAATCGATGTTTGTTCTTGATCAGCAACTCTCTCACCTGAAAGAAAGTGTGAACCGAATCAAATTCTATTTATTGGACCTCGACGATTTACTGCCTAAGTAAAAAAACCGCGTGACAATCCTAGCGTTAATCCCTTAAATTAATTCCACTTTGCCCGGGTGGTGAAATTGGTAGACACACCATCTTGAGGTGGTGGCTCCGAGAGGAATGCTGGTTCGAGTCCAGTCCCGGGCACCATTTAATTCTGATCGAGGCTCTGCCTCGAATGTTCAATAGAAAAGGAAGCTTCGGCTTCCTTTTTTTATTCCCTCCGATTAAACCTGTCGGGAATTCTCTTTTTCCTACATTTTCCCGCCGGTCTTCCGAACTACTCTCTGATGAAGACCAAGTTCCTGACCTTCACCTGCTGGCTTATTTCGTGCTCTTTCTGCTTCTACGCCGGAAAGTCGATGGTATCTCACAACGAGAGCGTGGGGCGCTTTCCTGCGTCTGTGAATACGATGAATGTCGTAGGACAGACGGTGAATGTGATCCTGGGTGAATCTGAGAAAATGAATTTCAAGGCGAAGGTTGATACGGGGGCCGAGTCATCCTCACTCCACGCGACCGATATCAAAGTGACGAAGGTCAAAGAACACGGAAAAATGATTCCGTACGTGAGCTATGTCGCCCAGGATGATTCCGGTGTGGAGAAGAAATTCTACCGGAGAGTCTCGCGGATCGATGACGTGAAAAATGCCAACGGGAAATCCATCCGCTACTACGTAAAAGAAAAACTCACCTTCGAAGGCCAGACCTTTGACCTCGACGTGAACCTTTCGGACCGCTCAGACATGACTTTCAAGTTCCTCCTGGGGAAGAACGCTCTTCGGGCCGGGAACGTCGTCGTTGACCCTGCGGTGGACGTCATCATCTACGAAAACAGCTCTCCAGATTACGTGTACGTAGCTCCCTAGCCGGGGAGATATTACACGCCCTCTGGTGCCCCATCCAGATCATGTTATCGTTTGCCTCCCAACCCGGAGGTCCCCATGATCCGCTTCCTCTTCGCCCTGATTTTTGTTTCAACGTTTGCCTCGGCCGCACAGGCAGCGACGGCGAGCTGCTCGGGGAAATTCCGGAATCTCAATCTCTTTTTCAAGGCCCAGGGAAGTATTGCTCATAAGAATGATGGAACGGGATTCGTGAAAATTAATAACAGAGTCGTAGCTCAGTTTGACGGAGATGCGGCCAACATCAATTACCTCACACAGTCTTTCAGAATCAGAAATAACCGCGGCGATGTCGTCGAAGGAAAACTTCACAACCTTTCCGGTGCGGCCACACTCACTCGCCTGGAACTTCCAGGTGAAGGGATCCGCATTTACAATACACCGGTGCGCTGTTCAGTTAACTGAGATCTCCTGAGAAACTGATGCCAAAGTGCCGATAATTTTTTTCACGACGAACCATGCTGAGATGTAGGCAATTCCACACAAGAGAAACACAGGTGCGTAGTTGTTCCCGCTCCATTCTAAGTAGTAGCCCGTGATGACCTGGAAGACCATGCTCGCCATCGAGCCCACAAAACCACCGAAACCAACGAGGCTTCCTACAGAACTGGATGGATAAAAATCAGAAGGAAGCGAGTAGACGTTCGCGGACCAACCCTGGTGCGCGGCCGCTGCGAGACTCACGAGAGCGACGGCTTGCCAGACAGAGGTGACGAGGGGAAGAAGAGCGGTAGGTAATACACAAAGTGCACACACGAGCATCGCCAGTCTTCTCGCTTCGGAATGCGTTTTTCCCCGGTTCACAAAATAGCGTGACAGCCACCCACCAGCGATGGAACCGATATCGGCCACCACGTAGATAACGATTAAGGGAAGTGCTAAAGAGTCGAGCTTGATTCCGTGTTCCGTCAGGAGATATTTCGGAAGCCAGTAAAGATAAAACCACCACACCGGATCGGTCATCATCTTTCCGATGGCACAGGCCCAGGCCCGCTTCTGTCCGAGGAGAGTCTTAAACGGAATCATGACTTTTGATTCGAGAGCGTTGTCACTTTCAATGAGCGTGCGCTCTTCCGGAGTGATCTTCGGATGCTCAGAAGGAGAGCGGTATTTCATCCAGAAGATGAGCCACACAAAACCGATCGCTCCCTGAACGATGAAGGCCATGCGCCAGCCGTAACGGAGAGTGAGGAAGGGCGCAAGAATGGCGGCCGCAACAACTCCCACATTTGAGCCGGAATTAAAAATTCCGGTCGCGAGTGATCTTTCTTTTTTCGGAAACCATTCGGTCGTGGTTTTTACCGCACCCGGAAACATACCGCCTTCGGTGATTCCCAGAAAAACCCGGGCAATGCCGAATCCCACAGGAGTGGCCGCAAGAGCGTGTCCCATGGCCGCCAGACTCCAGCCACCCACAGAAAACGCGAAGCCTTTTTTGACCCCGATCCAGTCCATGAACCGGCCGGAGAAAAGGTAACCAAAGGCATAGGCAAACGTGAAGCAGGCGACGATGATCCCGTACTGGCCTTCGGTCCAGCCGATCTCTTCCTGTAACGTCGGTCCCAGGATCCCGAAGATCTGGCGATCCATGTAGTTAATGGTGGTCGCAAAAAATAATAAAGCGCAGATTCTCCAGCGTATGCCCATGTTAAAAGTTTAGGAGATGTAAATCACTGAGAATAGGCGAGCGGCGTTAAAAAACCGCCCTGTAATTTCTTCCACGGGCCCTTCAGGAATCGATTCGCATTGGCTATGGTGGGCCTTCCTATTGGAGGATTCTATGAAAACACTCATCATGATCTCGATGCTCGTCCTGAGCTTTAATATTCTCGCGGATGATGAACTACCTGAACTGGTGGAAGAATCTACTGATGAAGCAGTTCTGGCCCAGGCACCTTCAAAGGAAATCGTCCTTGAGTCTGAGCCGATCGATGTTGATGGCTATCTGAAGGCGAAAGAACAGGTGGCGGCAGATCCTGAGCTTCAGACGATCAAGGAAGAAATCCAGAAACAGAAAAAAGAAATCGTCCTGAATAAAGTGAAGGCAAAAGAGTTCAAGGAACTTGGCAAATCCACGGAACAGCTTTCGGAAACGACCGAGGACATGCTGCTTGAGAAACGTGCGGCCCAGGAAGAAATTGCCAACTACAACCTGAAAGTAAAATGCCTCTCTCAGGATAATCCCGGATCTGAATGTGACAAGTTTGCCAGAAAGAGAAGGTAGATTTTGAAATCCCTTCTCTTTCTGGGTCTTATACTTTCTTCACAAGTCTTTGCGCAGAATCTCGCGGGACGCTGGAGAAACACGGACGACGGATCGCTCATCAATTTTCTTTCTCTTGATGGTGCTATCAGGGAATACAGTACTCAGAAATTCACGAATCCGCGTGGAGCACTTCTCTATACTATCGGCCAGGCAGTCACACTTCCGGATTCTGGTGAACGGAGAGTGGAAGGCTTCGTGGATTTTTACGATTCGCGAGGCTGTTCCTTCGAGGGCCTTCCGGTCCTGGTGGAATTCCAGAACCTCCGCACGATCAATGTTCTCATGACTGTTCCCCGTTATACCACCCGCCCGTGCCGCGTCCTTGAGTACGTGGACGTTCCCGTTGAACTGAAAAAACTATGAGTCACATGAACGGAAAAACCGTGATCATCACTGGTGCCAACTCCGGTATCGGGAAAGAGACGGCACTCGCCCTGGGAAAGAAGGGCGCAAAGGTCGTTCTTGTCTGCAGAAACAAAGAGCGCGGAGAAAAGGCCCTCGCTGAATTGTCGGCGGCAGTTCCGGGAAAGTTTGATCTTCTCCTGGCCGACATCGGAAGCCTTTCTGAAGTTAAAAAGCTCGCTGAAAAAATTAAATCCCAGTACCCGAAAATCGATGTCCTCCTCCATAACGCCGGAGTCTTCTACCAGACGCACACACTTTCACCGGATAAGATTGAGATGACCCTGGCGGTGAACCACGTGGGAGTTTTTCATCTCACGAATCTCCTCCTGGATACTCTCAAGCAGAGTGCGCCTTCGCGGATCGTGATTGTCTCATCGGCCCTGCATAAAAAAGGAAAGGGTGTGATGATGAAAGAGGGGATGATGTACAATCCCATGAAGGCCTACAACGAATCGAAGCTCTTAAATCTTCTCTTCATGCGCGTCTTGAGTAAGAAGCTCGCCGGTTCGAACGTGACGATCAATTGCGTTCATCCCGGGGTTGTGGCGACCAATATCGGAAGTGCCAATACCGGCCTACTCTTCCGGTTAGGTGCAAAGATCATTTCTCCTTTCCTTCTGACTCCGGAGAAAGGTGCTCTGACTTCCATCAAAGTGGCGAGTGATCCAGCTCTTGAAAAAGTGACGGATAAGTATTTTGAGAAAGAAGACATAGCAAAATACAACCGCCTTGCAGATGATGAGAAGCTTGCTCAGGACATGTGGGCGATGACGGAAAAACTTATCGCTGCTCAGACCTGAGAATTGTCCCGCAGGCAATGGGGAAACTGTTGTCGCTTCTGATCCCATAAATCACTAGAGTTCGACCGGAGAGATTCAGATTTTCATCGGACTCCAGCTTCACGAGAAAATCATCTGGTTTCGGATCCTCACTTTCAAGATCCGCCAGCATTCTTCCCAGAGATGTACTTGCGGTGTAGGTATAATTTCCCAAAGCTCCGGCGATGGGAAAGCTGTTGCCTCTTGACTGGGACGAAAGATCTGAGTCCAGCGGAAGAAGGGCGCCGCCCGTGATAAAAAGGGATTCATCAAAGCTGATATTTCCGTCGAGATCATTATCCGCGCCGGGACCCGGACAATTGCTTCCGGTGTGAATGTACTGGCGGTGAAAAGTTGCCGGTGTATTCTGAACGTCACCACTTACCGTGACGGAATCTCCGGCAATGCGGAAGCGAAAATATCCGGTGGGACTTCCGGCCACCTGAGTGTTTAGGGGAATAAGAGTTGTCTCATAATACCCGTCTGTTTCCTGGTTTCCCTGAACTTCCTGCTTTTCCTGAAACTCATCTCCCATAGTGTCTTTCCCGCAGGAAAGGACAAAACAAAGAGAGCATAGGGTCACAAGAAGAGACGTTTTCATAAACCTCCATCCTGTATTCAGATATCGCAAGGCCCTCGCCACAAAGTCTTAGACAAGTGGTTTTCTTTCAAAATAGTATTTTCCTGTGAAAAGACTCTTTCTCCTCCTGATTCTCTCAACTCAGATTCATGCCCGTGTGGACGAAATGCCCGTGCGTGCTCAGGGCGAAAAGCTCCCGAGAAAAACGTTTGAGAAAATCATTAATCTTTTCGAAACAACTTTCTCTCCGCTTTCCCGAGCGAACAATCGTGAACTCGTTTTCATGACGGACTATGAATCGGACTGGATTCAGGCCTTCGCCCGTCGCTGGGAGGAAGATCAGGTGATTGTTTACGGCGGAGCTGCCGCTGTCACCAATGGCTCTGAAGACACTTTTGCTTTGATCCTTTGCCATGAAACAGGACATCTCTTCGGCGGTCGTCCGTGGGGGGAAGATTTCAATAAACTCTCGGTCGAAGGTCAGGCCGATTACTGGGCAGCTTCGGAATGTTTCAGGAAAATTCTCCCGGGCCTTTCCGTTCGCCAGGCCTCGGCGAGTTCGATGACTCTTTGTAAAAGTGAGAGCATGTGCGCCAGATCGGTTGACGCGTTTCTAGCTCTGACGGCGCAGTTTGCCGATAACCGGAGTCTTCCTCATCCGAAACTCGAAACTCCGGATGAGACGGTGGTTTCAACATTACAATTTACTCATCCCTCTCCCCAGTGCCGCCTCGATACCATGATGGCCGGACTCCGGAATCTTCCGCGGCCGCTTTGTTGGTTTCTTCCATAGACACTTGAGCTTTTTCATCATTAAATTTTCGGGTTCAAATATACCGGAGATTTTATGAAAGCAATTTTTCTTCTCACTCTTATTTTGTCATCGGCAATTGCCCTGGCCGGCAGGAAAAGCGAAGACAATATCACCCTGAAAGAGGCGACAGAGCGCAAGGCCCAGGTCGAGAGTGTGGAATATTTCATGGACTATGTTCTGGGGAAAAACCAGGAAGGATTCTCCGGGAAGACGAGACTCGAGATCTCGCTTCGTCACATGGAAAAGGATCTCTCAGTCGATTTCCAGATGAAGAAAATTGAAGAGCTGAAGATCAACGGTGTCGTGATTAAGAAATACCCGCAAAGAAAAGGAAGCTTCGATCTTCCGAAAAAATTTCTCACGAAAAAAATGTCGGTGGAAGTCACGTACTCCGGAGACTACTCGAAAGAGAGCTCGGGCTTTCAGCGTGCCAAAGATCCAGAAGACGGGAACGAATACGTCTACACGGATTTCGAACCGTACTACGCTCACTGGTTCTTTCCGTGTTTTGACCAGCCGGACATGAAGGCGATCTTCCACGTTACTGTGACGGCTCCATCTGACTGGACGGTGATCCAGAATGAACTCATCGAAAAAGAAACTACCACTGGTGACAGAAAAGTAACTCAGTTCCGTGCCACAAAACCCATCTCCACGTATTTATTCTTCCTGGGAGCAGGGCCTTTTGTGGAGTGGAAAGAAAACTTCGGGGACCTTCCAATTTATCTATATGCCAGAAAATCCATCGCTAAATACGTCGATGCCGACAAGATCATGGAGACCACGAAAAAGGGTCTGAAATTTTATAACGATTATTTCGGTTACCCATATCCCTTTTCAAAATACGGCCAGGTCTTTATTCCGGAATTCGCCTGGGGCGGAATGGAAAATCCGGGAGCAGTTACTCTGAACGAGAGAAATATTTTCCGGGGGCCCGTTCCTCAGACGAAGTTCGAAAAACGCAATAGCCTCATTCTCCACGAGATGGCGCACATGTGGTTCGGCGATCTCGTGACGATGGAGTGGTGGAATGATCTTTGGTTAAACGAATCTTTTGCCAGTTACCTGGCGGCGGTGGCGCAGGAGCGATCGATGGATTCCAAATCCACGTGGATGGAATTTTTCTCAGGAAAGACCTGGGGACTTTGGCAGGATCAACTCGTTTCCACTCACCCGATTGAAACCGAAGTTCCGGATGTCAGAACGGCGAAAGGAAACTTCGACGGGATTACCTACGCCAAAGGTGCAGCGAGCTTGAAGCAGCTCCACTTCCTGGTCGGTGAAGAAGGCTTCCGAAACGGACTCCGTGATTATTTCAAGCGCTACGCTTTCTCCAATACCAAACGCCAGGATTTCATCGGCGCGATCGCTCTTGCTTCAAAAACAGATCTTACCGAATGGACCCAGAAATGGCTTCAGACAGCGGGACCAAACCGCGTGACAATCAAACCGACCTGTCTCGACAAAAAACTCACTTCGGTCACAATCCTTCAGTCGCCAAGTTCTTCCGCAACTCTTTCCCCACACAGAACACGCCTGGGTTTCTTTGAGCTGGATGACGATGAGCTTGAACTCGAAGGGAAGCAGGACGTTCTTTATACGACTGATGCCACTCAGGTTGATGTGGAAAAGCAGGATTGCCCGGATTTCATTCTCCCGAATCTGAATGATCTCGATTACGCCGTTTATTCTCTGGATGAAAAATCTCTCGGCAAAGCGAAGCTTGCCCTCAGTACGATTCAAGATCCGCTGTCGCGCCTGCTTGTCTGGAACATCCTTTATCAGATGACCCGGGACTCTGAACTTTCACCGAAAATTTATATGAATCTTGCCCTCGAGGCGCTGAAAGGGGAGAAAGATGATCTCCTTCTCGGATCCCTTCTCGGAAGAAATAGCAATCTCCGGTTTGTTTATACGATGTACCTGAACAAAGATGAGCGCGCTCTCATTGCGCCGGAGTTCGAGGCGATGATCTGGAGTCGTGTCGAAAAAGCCTCTGCGGGCTCATCGCTTCAGATGTCATTCTTTGATTTCTTCCTCACCATGGCCCAGTCCCAGATGTCGGTCACAAGAATCTTCGACATGCTCGTGAAAAATGAACCGCCGAAAGGGATCACACTTGATCAGGACAGACGCTGGGGACTTATCATGAACCTCGCGGCCAATGGCCACAATATGGCGATGAAGCTGATTGACGAGGAACTTAAAAAAGACAATTCGACGATCGGGAAACGCATGGCCCTCGCTGGCCGCGCGGCCTATCCTCTGAAGTCTCAGAAAGATCAGATGTGGAAAGAACTTTTCTCTGGAAAAGGATTCACTCACAGCGATCTCGAAGAAGCGGGGACGCGCATGCACGGAGCGAACTATCCGGAACTCTCGACGCCGTTTCTCGATGCCTATTTCAAAAAGCTTACGACCATCGACTGGAAGTCTCATGACGACAAAGTGGATGTGTATTTTGAAGCTTTCTTCCCGTTTGCCGTGTGCTCTGATGATCTTCAGAAGATGAGTCAGAATTATTTTAAGAAGGCGAAAAATCTCACGTCGATTGCAAAAAGAAGCTGGTCTGAGGCACAGGATGAGCTTGATCGCTGCGTGAAGGTGCGGAAAGTTGATACGCGGGTTCAGTGATTCATCCCTGAAAAGGACTGGACAAATCACGCGCTAAGCTGTTAAAAAGAGATATGCCCGGGTGGTGAAATTGGTAGACATACCGTCTTCAGACGGCGGCGCCTTTAAAAGCATGCTGGTTCGAGTCCAGTCCCGGGCACCATTTGTAAAGCTCTGCGAACCAGAATTTACAGAAAACATGTGAGTTTTTAAAAAGCCAGAGTCTCGCGCCTCTGGCTTTTTTATTTTCAGCTCTATTTCATAGAATCCTTTATCCAGATTCCAAAAAATTTCAGCGAGTCAGTTCCGATTTCAACTCTTCGGATAAATTTTTGTAAGGTCATTCTACGTACATTAAAGTCCGTCGATTCATTCAAGGATTTTGAAACTTGTTTGGCAAAATTCTCAAACGTTTCAAGAGGGACGAGCCTTTGATCCAGGTCCAGCACTGATCATTGACTTAAACACTGATTACATTAGCTAAGACTTTAGGCCCTCGAAGAAATCCGGGGGCTTTCCCTTAATGGACAGTCATAAATGCATTGTATAGACTAGGGTCCCATGAAATTCATTTCTCTTTTACTATTTATTTTATTGTTCTCTTTTTCTGTCGGAGCTGAGGTCGACTTTAAACAGGCATTTCAAGACCGCGATGCCTGCTTTGTTGTATATGACTTGGAAAATGGAAAGACAGTCTCTGAGTATAATCCTACACGCTGTAAGGAGCGTTTTACTCCTTGCTCTTCATTTAAGATTGCTGCTGCATTAATGGCTTTCGAGAAAGGAATTCTGAAAGACGTTCACCAAACGATTAAATGGGATGGCGTCAGACACACTCGAAGAGAAGAAAATCGTAATCAAACACCACTAACTTGGATGAGCAATTCTGTTAAGTGGGTCACCGAATGGATAATGCCCCAGTTAGGGCCTAAGACAATTCAGGAATTTCTAATGTCCTTCAGTTACGGTAACGAGGATTTCTCCGGCGGAATAAGAGATGCTTGGGTTACATCAAGTTTAAAAATTTCGGCTTACGAGCAGATTTCTTTTCTTACTAAAATCTGGAAAGGCGATCTACCTCTTTCACGCAACACCATTGATCAAACGAAAGAGATCATTTTTATCAAAAAACTAGGAAACTCTGATCTGTATGGCAAAACCGGGACCGGTTGTCTTGTTGGTCGTGCATGCATGAATCGGCCTGGTAAGATGATTGGAACATTCGTAGGGGTTCTAAAGTCCGGCACAAAGACGTACATATTTGCTTCTAACGCTTCCGATCTAAAGGATCAGCAACAGCCTGCGGGGCCAAGGCTCAGAAATACGACAATTGAAATTTTAAAAAGCTTGGGTTTAGTCTCTGATTAGGCTTTGTTGAGCCTAGCTTTAATTGCTATTAACAAATCTTCGAAACTTTCTTCTGCTGTCTTACCTGCTGTATCCATGGCAATTCGCTCATCAGTCCAAGTATGGTAAGTTCGGTTCAAGACGTCATCCCAAGTTGGTGGTTTCGAACCTTGAACAGACGGGCCTCTGCTTTCCACCCGGTGTTTGTGCTCGCTCTTATTTGAACAGAAGATCTCAACGTTGATGAAATCAGCGCCAATATCTGTCGCGACTGCATTCCATTCTTTTCGCGTGAAATTTTCTGGGTTTACTGAATCAGCAATAACGATGTTTCCTAAACGTAAGTTGTCCTGGGCCACACGATAGCTTAATGCATATCCCTTCCCATCAATTTCAGAGATGTCACATAAATCCCTTAAACCTTGTTCGACAGTGTCAATACGAACGAAGGTCGCTGAGAGAGCTGAAGCGAGCTTCATGGCGAGTGTTGATTTACCACTCGCGGGCAATCCAGAAAAAATGATTAAAGTTCCTTGTTTTCCCATAGAATATTTTTAGCGAGCTTTGCAGTTTTGGTCATTAAAGAAATGATTTTGATGGTGCTCTTGCCTTCGATTCTCTTCGCCATTTGAAGCAGTCTTTTTAATCTAATGTTACTTTGGAACAACCGTCACATTTTCTTTCTTGATCACTTTACCAGCGTAAGAGATGGCGAGTTCCATCGTTACAGTCTTCGCCTTAGCAGCGTCTTTAAAGACGTAAGAGAAGCGCATATCTTTATTCGCTCCTATGGCGATAGCACCTGTATCAAGCGGACCTTCTTTCACTTCTACCAAGGCAGCTGCTTCGCCCACTGGGGTGAGAGTCAGTTTGTAACCTTCGCGGATATCTTCGAATTTTGGCTTCAAAGATACTGTGACAAAGTGGATGTACCGTTTGAAGACACCTTTGATTTCAGGAGTCTTGTTGTAGTTAAGACCTAGGTCATGAGCAGGGTTGGCAGAAAGAACCTGAGTGAGCTCAAACTTTTCCTGACGAGCTGGTTTGTAAAGATCGCCTGGAAGATCAACCACACCACGAACGATCATTGTCTCGCCAGCTTTGGCCGATGTGAGAACTTTCACTTTGAGCTCGGGAAGATTTGTGAGTGAAAGTGCTCCGGCCTCGTTCAGGACTGCCTCACTCTGTACAACTTCAGCGTTCAGAAGTTCAGTGATGCGAACCAAAACTGGACCACGCAAAGGGACTGAGGCCACGTTTTTCACTTTGCCCAGAACCGTGACTTCTTCGCCACCGCGGAAGTTTTCAGCACTAAGAGAAGACGCTGCCACTGTTAAAAGTGGTTTTCCTTTGAGAAAGCCAGCGAGTTCTACTGCTGCATCCGTTTTCGCTTTCGCC
>CANGAC010000033.1 GCA_947451425.1 Bacteriovoracaceae bacterium
CTCACGAAGAATGAACTCGTGAACATTCCCGACGAAGGTGTAGCGGAACTTCCGGAAGGTTGTAAGATCGTCCAGGCCGCGACCCAGGTTCAGAACTCATTTCCTAACGAAGTGAAATTCACTTTCCAGAAAGGGATCTGGGAATCGATGGATACGGATGCACAGACATCACTCATCCTTCATGAAGTGATCTACGAGCACATGATTAAGAACGGCGAGTACTCTTCGAGAAGCACGCGCTACTTCAATGCGGCCCTTCACGCCGGCTCACTCAGCTCGGTCAAAGATTACTTCAATGTCTCTTCTCTCTTCGGATTCAGGAACCTTGAGATCGTCGTTGATGCTCCGGAAAGATCTTTCGGGGCTTCGAAAAACTGCTCGATTCAGCAGAAATGGTCTCAGGTTTCTGAGATGAATGGTCTCGTGACCATTGTCCGCGTGAACCGCAGAAACGTCCTCCAGGGAGAGATCAGTCTCGATCAGGCGCTCAATACTCTCTGGAAGAAGTACGTTGATAAAGGAATGTGCGAATAAGTGATTCTCAGGGGCCTTTCGGGGCCCCTTTTTTTGTCCGGATCCTGTAAATTTTTACCAAAGCTCCTGTCTTAAGAAAGCATTTTCTTATCCCGTGATAAGACTCCGCCAACATTTTAAAGGAGTCCTTATGAAACACACACTCGCCGTTCTCGCGGCCACAGCTTTCCTGTCGCTCTCAGCTTCCGCTTCCGACTACACGTACAAGTGTAAGCAGCGCACGGACCGTTCTCCGGTCAATGCCGCTGTCGGAAAGATCAGCGTCGTTGTGACTCACCTGAAAACGATCGCGACGGCTACTCAGTACCGGGGCGAGTATATGGATTCGGTGGACTCGGTGAAAGTGGTCGTGAGCACAACGAAGAACGGCAAGACGACGGTCGCAAAATCCGTCGTGGCCACCGCCGCGAGCGAAGACGTGATGTTCAACATCGATGACAACGGCATCAACTTTCATCTCTTCATGGATGAAATGGAGGAGTCCGGCATTACCTTTAAGCTGGGTGGCAAGAAAGTGGAAGTTTCCCTGATCTGCGAATAAGAATCTGATGTGCGACGAGGAATGGTCAGCCACATGGTTGACCATCTCCGCGTCGCGCTCTCTCCCCGCTTGGCAATTCCGACCAATTCTCGCGGTAAAATCTTTAGTTTCCTATCCTCCTTTATTCCCGTTAGCATTTAAGGAATTTCTTAAAGGAGAAACTATGAAACTTTTGATCATCGCTCTGGCGGTTCTCAGCACTCACGCCTTCGCTGCTCCGAAACTTTGTCCTCAGGGCACGACGCCGATTCTGACCTGCATCTCCAACGACATCATTGCGATGTATCCGTACGTCGCAATCTGCGAAGATCAAAACGGAATCGGAATTGTTCTTGATCCGGGTGCCGGAAGAACGCCGGAGAGCATGGACGCAGTTGCTTCGGAAACTGAAACGGCCATGATCTATACGGCGACCGAAGCCGATGCTGATGGTCTTACTCTCACGCACAATAAGAATGTTGCCGGGAAAAAGAACAGCACTCTCAGTTTCACCGTGGGGCCGATCGACGGCAAACTCTCTTTCAACTGTAAGTAATCGCTTTCCAGGTTCCGGCTTCCTGCCGGAACCTGATCTCCGTCATAGTTTTCATTCCCGATGCTGATACAATCTGACTATGGCATTTTACATTGTCGCCAAAGGGCGCCTCACCCAATACAGCTTTTCTTATCTCGATATGTCGGATCCGGTCCGGCTTGAGCCCACGCTCATCCACGGAGAAAGAAAACACCAGCATCAGGATCACCACTCCCGTGACTATTACGCCTACGAACTCATGACAAAAGGTGTCCAGACTTTAAGTCCGGCGAATTTTATCAGCGAGGCCCGTCGGCTGATGGAGGAAAAGAAATTTCATCACCTGCCACTCGTGATTGATCATAAATTAACGGGCATGATTTCCTATCAGGACCTGGTGAATCTGAAAGATGATTCAAACCTTGAGCGCGTCTCACATCACATGAGCCGTCTTGTTCTCTGTGCCTCAGACACAACTCCCTTACGGCATGTGGTGGATGTTTTTTATCACGAGAACATCAATGCCCTTCCCCTGATCGACGATGAATTCAAGCTCGTGGGGATCATCACCCACCGGGATATCCTGAGGTGGCTCGTCGACCAGAAAAAGTGCATCAAAGAGTATTTGTAACTAATCCCTTTCTTCAGTGGATTATTCATAAATACTCCTTGGTCATAGACCTTGCACACTTACCTACAAGATCCATTCCAAACACCGAAAAACGCACTTACTTAGATGAGTTCTTCCACTTTCACTAAAGCTTCATTCTTCTTGATGAATGGCAATGCTGAAGGCTGATCATACTGGGCCCACCAGACGTCTGATACCGGAGTAAGTCCTGCTTCACTGACTGAATCGAGAAGTTCAATCCGGGATTCAAACATTTTTTCTTCAGTAAAGTTTCCGGAGAAGCCTAGGACGGCAACAGTCTTTTCTTGAGTGGTTCTGAAAGTGATGCGGGAATCCTCGGGTCTCAGCCTGGCCGCTTCTTCCGGAAGGAAAAATGACATCACCCACTCCGCGCCTTCACGATCGTAGAAAACAGGAACTGTCATCTCGGTCAGAGTATGGGTTAAGTTTTCGCCGAAAATAAAACCGGCGAGGATGCGGAAGCATGATTCACTGGCCGATTCAAAATCACCGCTCATACGAACCTGGGCCAGTCTGAACGATTCATAACGACGGATCTCAAGATCACCGAACTTCCGGATCACGGTATACGGGAGAGATTCTTCGAGCCGGATTCCCAGGGCGCCCGGGATACTTTTTAAT
Source organism: Bacteriovoracaceae bacterium (assembly GCA_947451425.1). Classification (GTDB taxonomy): domain Bacteria; phylum Bdellovibrionota; class Bacteriovoracia; order Bacteriovoracales; family Bacteriovoracaceae; genus Peredibacter. The sequence continues at coordinate 2,863 of CANGAC010000033.1, forward strand.
TTTTCACTCAGAGGAATATGCATAGAAACTCCTTTTGATTGCTCCATTAAGGGTAGCGAAGCCCATGGAGCTTAAGGAAATGCTTTAACCTGAATGATTTCTCTAGGGCGAAGGCATAAGCTCAGATTTATCTATCTCATAATAAGATGGAGACTGGTTAAAGATTCCCTCTGGTAGATCGATGATTTCTTGGTACATAGACGCCACACAAATTTTCGGGAGACACTATGAAATCATTTATCCTTCTCGCATTCTTCTCAGCCTCTGCTTTCGCGGCGCCAGTTTACACCTGCGGAAACATGACGGTGACGGTCCTTGGCACGGAAGCAAAGCCTCTCATTAAAATCGAATATCCTACGGCCCACGGCGTGGTTCACATCAGCTCAGACTCTCAGAGTGAAATCGGTGAAGATGATCACATCGAGATCAAAAATCCAACGGTGATGGCAGGCTTCGCTTATCCAAACGGTGACATGTACGTCATGGCCGAAGGTGATACGAACGAAGAAGGATTCACTTTCGTCATCGACAGCGCAGCTTTTAAGAATGCGAAGAAAGTGAAGGCCGCCACTGCATTCTGGAGTGACTGGCATAATACAGAGATCGAAATTCTTGATTGCGTAAGAAAATAAACTAAACGTCCTGTTCGATGAATAAATGCTTCAGGTCTTCGCCGGCAAACTTCATGAAGGCCTGGAGCTTCGGACTCACAAATTTCTGTCCCGGATAAACGAAGTGGACCGGAGAAGTGGCAGATCTCCATTCCGGAAGGACACGAACGAGTTTCCCCGACTTCACTTCCTCAATGCAGAAATAAGCCGCAATCATCGCGATCCCATCACCCGCCAGCGCCATCCGGTAAAGCCCTTCCAGATCATTCATGATGGTCCGCGGATTAATGGTGGCGTTGATCGCCCCTTTTCCGGAAAATAGTTTCCAGTCCTCAGTGCCCATCGGAGGAAATGATAATATCTGATGATCTTTCAGATCGCGGGGATGTTTCGGAAGCCCATGGGCCTTCACGTACTTTGGACTGGCCACCGGAACAAAATAAGCAGACCCCAGTTTCTTCGCGATGAGAGTTGAGTCTTTGAGGACACCAGCGCGGATCGCGAGATCCACACCCTCACTCAAAAGATCTACTCTTCTGTCCGTTAAAATTGCCTCTACACAGACCTTGGGATATTCGCGGTTAAATCGCGAGATAATGTCCGGAAGCAGGATCCGGCCCAGTTCAGTAGGTGCTGTTACCCGGAGGATTCCCTTCGGTTCACCCTGGAGAGATAAAAGTTCCTGTTCAGCAGCCTTCATTTCCTCGAATCCCGAAAGACACCGAAGATAAAAGCCATGGCCCGCAGGAGTAATGTGGAGTTTCCTGGTGGTCCTTTGGATGAGTGTCATGCCCAGGCGTTTTTCGAGGCTCGAAACCTTACTTGAGACAGTGGAATTCGGAAGGGCCAGAGCTTTCGCCGCTTGCGAAAAGCTCCCCAATTGCACGACTTTTATAAAGATGGCGATCTCATTCAGGTCCATAGAGTGATTATACAATAGGACGAATTATATTTCTAGATTATACCGTCTAATAAAATATCAGAAAGGCTCGTAAAGTAGGTTCAAGAGCAACACAAAAGGAGCCTCTATGATAACCACTTACAAACTTGACCCTTCCCATACCCACGCCGATTTCAGTGTGAAGCACATGATGATCAGCAAAGTGAAAGGTGGCTTCGAAAAAATCGAAGGCACTTTCCTCTACGATGCCGCTGACCTCACGCAATCCACAGTGTCTGTGAAAATCGACACTGCCAGTATCAGTACCGGTGAGGCGCAGCGGGACGCTCACTTAAAGAGTGGAGACTTCTTTGACGTGGAAAAATACCCGGCGATCGAATTCCGCTCCACCCGATTCTTCAAGAGCGACGACGAGATCCGCGTTCTGGGTGATCTCACCGTTCACGGAGTGACCCGGCCGGTGGAACTCGAAGTTGAAGAACTCTCGGATGAAGTAAAAGATCCCTGGGGAAACAGAAAACGCGGGATTTCCGCGAAGACAAAGATCAAACGAAAAGACTTCGGTCTCACGTGGAACGCGGCGCTTGAAAGCGGCGGAATCCTCGTGGGCGATGAAGTGACCATTACCATCAACGCCGAACTCATTGCGGAATAAGGAGATATTATGAAACCGACAGCAATCAAAATCACTTACTGGGTCACAACGGGAATTTTTTCTTTCATGATGGCCTACTCGGCTTACGGATATCTCACGAATCCGATGTTTGATCAGGCCTTCACGCATCTGGGATTTCCTGCCTACTTCCGGATTGAGCTGGCGATCCTGAAAATTGTGGGAGCCCTGGTGTTGATTCTTCCGGTGGCCTCAAGACTGAAGGATCTCGCCTATGGCGGATTTGCACTGACTCTGGTGTCAGCAGTAATTGCGCACTTGAATCTCGGAGATGCGCCGAACCACACGTACATGCCGATACCGTTTCTCGTGATTCTTGTGGTTTCGTATCTGACGTATAGAAAGAAAATCGGATAAAAAAGAATTCCCGCATATCGAAGGATATGCGGGAAATTTTTGAATTTAAGGAACGAGAGTGAAATCGAAGACCGGTGGTTCGAGCTGGCAGCGAACCGCGGCTCCGTTACCATCACAGTCAGATCCCGCATCGTTAGTGTCATCACACATTTTCCCTGCGGGATTCACCACAAACTTAGCCACCGCCGTACCGGAAACAGTCAGCGGACTTGAAATAAGAAATCCGTCCCCCACACCAACAGCAGATGGTGGGTTGAACGCATCGCCGGTACCGTTCGCACCGGTCGACATATACATGGTCACACGATCAGGTGTAACACCTGCGCTACAGGCCGAGGTAGTGCCGTCGATCATGAGACTTGTAGGGTTTGCCCCCTGATTCCGGCAGACATCGAGAGTTTGCTCAACACCCACCACGCAAGCGGCCGAAGTAGAGTTCGCCCCCGGAGTGAATTTGATGTTATCGGAAATTTCAATCGCCACGCACGGGTAAGTTCCATCCGCGAGTGTCCCGGAACCGAGGTTTACGGAGCCGATGAACTCGACTTCCTGAGGCGTCGATCCGTTATCGATGACCGTGATGAGGTTCGTACAAAGTTGAGAAGTCGAAACCGCAAACTTATACACTTTCAGTTTGAGACTCGTCGGAGTGAGCCCGATATCTCCCGGTGGAGTTACTGCAAAAGACGAAGCAGAAATCATGATCCCCGTCAGGATCCAGCCAAAATATTTCATGGTGTTCCTTTTAAGAGTCTGAGCCCTGGAGGGTGAAGTTGTTAGATGATGTTGAGTTAGTCTCGTTTCCGCAAGCGATCGCAAAACAGGCCATCAGCATGATAATGAGAAGTGCTTTCATTAGATCTCCTTTGATGAAACCTCCTCGGAGTCCGGGTTTTCCTTTTGACTTAATTATATCCGACGATTTCACTAATTTTGACCCTGTAATTGTTACTCAATGACCCCAAGGAAATCCGAGATCCCCCTATACTTGAAAAAACTCAGGAGACCTCATGAAAAAGCTATCGCTCATTCTCGCTACGACTCTTTTAATCGGAGCTGTGTCTGCTTCAGCTGCCGAACTCACACCGGTGAAAGGAAAGATCATCAAGCTCGCCCGCTTCGTTTTAAGCTCACAGAATGAACCCTCTCCGGTCATTGGTGTGGTCGTAAGAACGGAAGACCGAGGAGTAAAAGAAGTAGCGGTGAAAACTTCTGATGAAGCTCTCGTGAAAATGATCCTCGCCACTTCCGCGAATGATAAAGTGACTTTATATTATGAAACTGAGCTCGTGCAGATAGGAAGAAGTTCTTTCTCAAACGGCGACGTCGTGAAAGCGATTGAAATCGATCGCGAATAAGTCCGACTACTGGAGGGAAAGGACTCCCTGACCTTTTATCTCACATTGGGCGAAAGGCTTTTCTGAATCGCACGCCCCTTCTTTGAAGAACGGTATCTTCCGGACCACGCTCCCGCCCTTCAGCGTCGAGAGCTCATGCGCCTTGAGATCTACCTTCACACCATCCTGAAGAATCCACTCTTCCCGGAGCATCCCTTTAAAAGCAGCATCCAGATCGTCATACTCCCGGGATCCGGGGTAAACGCGGATAGATCCCACCTCATAACGGGGACCGTGGAGCTGCTTCGGAGCAAGCTTGTGATGAGATTGCCCTGAGGCTTTCAGAACTTTTTCCGTTTCATTAACCAGCCGATCGACGTGCTGGAATTTTTTGATGACGTCTTTCGACGATTCACGATCCTTCAAAGAGTAAGAGCCGAGTGTCAGATTATCCTGCTCGAGGAAATTGATATTCCTTTTGAGCGTGACACTTTTCTCACTCACAGAAATTGTCGCCTCAGGAATGAATCCGGGACCGGTATTCACGTACCGGATGACCTGAGCGTGAAGTGAGAAAGTGAAGAGGGAAAGGAAAGTGAAAATTTTCATTGAGGAATTCCGATGTATCTGAAGTCCGAATCACACATCGCGGGCTTCCCGGGGCAGGCACCACTGGCGTCTTTCGCCCGGTACGCCCAGACGGCACACTGATCGTAATCCGGCGTACTCGTTGGACAGTTCCCGGAAATGATCCGCTGAAACTGTGTGGGAGCGAGGAGACTTTTTTCTTTTGCGGGCATGTAGATCGAAAGCTGAGGGCCATCGAGTTTCCAGGGAGAGGTTAGCGGTTGGGCGATTTTCTCCACTCTCGTTGTGGACTCGCCAGGACAGGTCAGATTGCTTTTTCCCTGGTAAACCTTATTGAACTCTTCCTTGAAAGTGGCAATCTGTTTCTGGCAATCTTCACCTTCTCCGCAGTTACAGGTGTGAGGATAAACCTTGAACGTATTCTGTTTGGTGAGGAAGTAGTAGCCGAAGAAACTCACACTCTTTTCGGTTTCATTAAGGAGCGGAAGAGTCGCACTCATGGCCTGAATCTGTTCCAGAGTCATCTCGATCGGCTTGTCGTAGTCGGTGTCGCAGTACTTCTCGAAGGAATCCGCCAGATACATTCCGCCATACATCCGGACGTAAAATTTCTTCAGGTTTTCATCGTCGCCCTTAAAGATTCCCTGGCAGTGATTCTCCTCAGCGCAAACGCAGTCTTTCACCTTGTCCTCGGAATTGGGATAGTGAGAGTAGGAATTCGACATGATCGAAGAGGCTTTCGGAGTTGCTCTGCAGGTGTACCCATCGGTGGTGCCGTCGTACTCATCAACGAGGCCCGTGAGATGAAGTCCTTCGTGAACAATCGTACTGCACGCTGCATTTACCGGGTAGTACTGGGAATTTGCGCGGACATCTTCCGACGTGACACTTACCGGATTCGGCGGTGGTCTCTGATCCTGGGGAAGGGCCTCGAGTTCTTCGGCACTCAGAAGATGGAGGCGCATGCTCTCTCCGTTGGGGCCTTTCATGAACGGTTCGATCTCCTTGTAACAATCACGGATTCTTTTCTCCAGCGCCGGAAGATCGACTCCCGTGCCGGACATTTTCATTCTGAGATTGACCGTGTAACTACCGTCCTCTTCTTTCTTGATCATGTACCTCGGAGAAACACCCGTCGGACTTCCTTCACTGGAGTCAACGACGTGGGCCTTGCCGGGAGTCAGGGCCTCACAAAGTAAAGCGGCCTTGGCCTTGTTCAGAATATCGATCAGCGCCGACGGAGACTCGGTGTCGACCGAGGGAAGACAAGCGATCTCATCGTCCGAAAGGTGGTAGGATTTTCCCACGAGGGCCGTGAGATCGCGGATATTGTTCCGGTAACTCTGAAGATAGCGGGCGTGTTCGGCGCATTTATCAACCGGAAACTCTTTGCACTCACTTTCGTAATTCTTTAACCATTCCCGGTAAGAAACAAATTGATAAGCAGTACTACTGAGAATGGAATTGAGGCAGGTGCGCGGAAACTTCTTCATCTTCGCCATGTTCGCCTCAAGGAGAGACTGCTCTTCAATGATTTTCCAGGAATTGCAATCATCCACCGGCGAGTTCATGGCCTGTTCGAACTCGGCGGGAGTTGATTTCTGTCCGTAGTAGTACTGCTGGACGATCCGGTCTGCGAAGTAAGTTTTTTTCTTCTCCCGACTCTGGGACATGCTCGCGAGATACGTCGCAATGGCTTCCTTCGCCTGAAGACAATTTCTCTTCGTCCCGCAGTCTACTGGATCCAATGTCCGGAGCTTTGCCATGAGTTCATCGAGACAACGAAGGGACGGGAAACGATTCTGTTCCTGAGCGACGAAATATTTCAGTGCCTTCTCAGAAAAAAGATTCTTCTCCTTGGGAGCCGGAGTGGACTTGTCACAGAAAGCGTTCACATCACGCCGGACGTCTTCATCCGTCAGGAACAACGGATTCTTTCCAGGCGTGAAAAAGGATTCCGCCAGAACCGGAAAAGACATGAGAATTAAAGAGAAAATCAAAGCGTGCATGGGACCTCCACCCTATAAGAATAGCTGTTACCGGAAGTCTCACTTAGAGGGTAAGGTTTGCTCTATTCCGACAAATTCCATTAGGTATTTTACCCCCTGCGGTTGTCGCCGGTTTTGCGTCATCTCTAAAATAGGGCGCAACGAAGGAGAATCCATGATTAATCAGACACAGGTAGTAGAACTCGAGCAAAAATTCTGGCAGGCGATGAAAGATGACGACATCGAATCCGCCGTTGCTCTCACCCGCTTTCCCTGTCTCATTTCCAGTCCTCAGGGAAGTAAGCTCGTCGTGGAAGAAGACTTCCGCAAAATGATGAAGGGCGATAGCGGCGATAAATTTCGCGGAGTCGAACTTCAGAATAACCTCGTGCAGATTTTAAATGATGACACGGCCGTGATTACTTACGAGTACGATCTCGGAGGAAAAAGACTCCTCGATTCGTCGACGTGGGTGAATGAGAATGGCAACTGGTTATGTGCCTTTCACTCTGAGATGCAGAAAATGCACTAGTTCCGTGGCCTGCTGACGGGTGAGATTCCAGTCGATTTCGATTCTCTGATGATTACCTGTCAGCACTTCTACTTTCACTTCATCATCTTTTTCTCCGACGATTTCAAATCCCGCGATCTCACTCACCGGAAGTTTGATTCGCTTCCCTCTCCAGGAAAAAAATGGTCCAGTCTTTCTCACGAAGGCCCCGTTTCTCACTGTGAAGTTTGTCGCATTGAAAATTTTGGCCAGCGACCTGTTCAGCGCAATGGCAAGAACAGCGAAAAGTTTAAACAGCTTCGACGGATGATTCTGAAAACCGATGAAAAGCCAGATCCCCAGACCCAGCTCTACTATCACTTCACCGCGCGCGACCCAAACACTTCCCGGGGGATTCCATTTTCTTTTAAATGCATCATTATTCATCATAGAAGTTCATTATACTATTCGACACGCTGAGCAGGGATGATTAAAATTGACCCATGAAAATCATTATCATTTCTCTCCTGGTGCTCCTCACCTCCTGTTCGTCTTATAAAAAATCGGCGATCAAACTCACGGAAGAAGGCCTCCATGAATCGGCCCTCGACATGTGGGTTCTCGCCTATAAGGATGATCCGAAAGATCCGGAGATCCAGGCCGGGCTTCTCATGTGCCAGGAAAAAGTTTCCAACGAGCGCCTCGTCCGCATACGTGATTTAAGAAACGCCCGGGAAGAAGAACAGGCGATCATTGAAATGCAGAAGCTCATCCAGCTTCAGGGACTTCATGGGTTTCGCCTCGATTTTAATTCCTCGACGTTTCAGGGAAGAGAAACTCTCCTCCTCTCGAAATACAACAATGCCCAGATTCTTCGCCTGACAGCGGGCGGGAAACCTCTTGCCGCCGAACTCCGCTATCGCCTCTACAACAATGTTTTTGAGTCCCAGAGCGATTATAAAAATCTCCGGACCGAGATCAACAATTCGGGAAATCTTCAGTGCAAATCGCTGAAGAAAAATCTCAAGGGGAAACCGTTTTTCAGAAGTTTCATTTCCCAGTACTGCAAGTTCTTCAATCCTGAGAGTAAGTTCAGTGCGACCAAAGAAACCATCGCCAACGTTCTCTACGCCAATCCGATGATTGAAGCAGAAATCACAGGAGTCGATGCCGAAGGAAATGCCGTGATGACAAAGGCCCTCAAAGAAGGGTTCGAAGCGTCTCCATGGTTTCATCCGGAAGCGACGAAAACCATTTCTCTGAAAGTCACAGGCCACTACAAGTGGAACAAGCATTCAGAAACGATCCCGCAGTCTCACAGTTACAATGTGGAAATCCCCTACACCGCTTACGTTTCCGTGAAAAAAGAAAAAGACGTCCCGTACGAGACGACCGAATACAACTGCGATTACGGCGGCGGTAGATCCGATTGCAAAAATCGTCCGGTGACGAAGTTCCGGAAGGAAACTTACTACGAATCTGAGCCCGTCACAAAATACCGCACGGAGACCCGGGTGTTTAAATACGATGCGATCAAGAGAACCCTCTCCCTTGAACTGGCCCTCCAGGGAAAAATCATGATCGAAAAGCTGGCAGGATCATTTACTTACAACAGGGATGAAACTGAGACCGCGATCCTTCACGATAACAACATGCCCGAGATTAACCTCAGTCCGAAAACAACGGACGTGAGCAGTCCCAATACAGTTTTCCAGAATTACAGCGTGCTCACAGGTGTAGAAGAAAGAGCAGAGCTGGAAAGAACATGGATCAAGAATTTTTGCAGTCTCCCCCAGGACAGAAGCTTTCCCTCCATCGGAGAGAATGTCACCCGCTGCAGACGGGCACCGAATTATCCGGTACCGTTTGTGGATACGTGGTTTGAGAATACGTTTGGTGTAAATTCCAGAGATGCGGAAACGATCATCGGAAAGTTCTAAAAGGTTCCAACACACTTTTACATAAACGCTGCGTTCATTGCACTGTTTATGGATAAGTGTGTAGGAACCTTAGCGGAATCGCCAGTCGACGGAATTGTATTTTCTTTTCGCAGGCGTTCCATACGCCGTGACCCCGTCGTTATCCCGGCAGAAGGGCCGCTCTTTGCCGAAGAGTTCAGTGACCCTCTTCCATTCTTCCACTCTCAGGACTCCTGGCATCATCCCTTCGGTAAAAATTTTCTGCATGACTTCAAAGCTTCTTCTCGGAATTCTCTCTCCTGTTTCACGGTTCACTTTCACCAGCCCGAACTGCGGACAGTACCCATCTGACCATTCGAGATTATCTGTGAGTGACCAGACAAAATACCCTTTGACCGGAATTTTCTCTGCGATCGCCTTCTCCACGGCCATGAGATGCTCGATGATGTAAGCACTCCGGATTCCGTCTTCAGTATCTGCAATGCCATTTTCCGTGATCACAATCGGAAGTTTCGGGAACCGCTCTGAAATTTCTTTCAGGATTTCATAGAGACCATTGACATCAATGGCCCGACCGGCTTCTGAATATTCAAAGTCAGGGTGAAACTCCACACTCTTTCCGGCAATCCATTCAGCACCGTAGTAATTGAATCCGAAGAAATCCATTTTCCCGCGGATCATTTCCGGAAAGCGCCAGTTCATCATACTGTCCGCAACGAAAGCGGAGATCTTATTGATGGGTCCCCGTCCCTTGTAGCGGGCCATGTTGTGGGCAACACCCATTTTGACAAAGGGATAACGGGTGTGGGCCCAGTCATAGAGAATGTTATGGGCCTGGGCCATGTGATCGAGGGCCTCGATGGAAGTTCCTGTGTACGGACCAAAAGCCAAGAGAGACAGAGGAGATTTTTTTTCTCCCGGCGGCCACATTCCGATCGTGTAAGAGTTCACGACGAAGACATTGGCCTCGTTGAACGTGATCCACGAATCGACGTCTTCATGAAACTCAGTCATAATCTTTTGCGAGAATTTGATGAAGTGATTGGCGTTAGCAGGCTTGTGCCAGCCACCCTTTTCCATGAACCAGACAGGGACCGAGTGATGCATGAGTGTCAGCATGACTTTCATTCCACCCGAATTGATAAGTCTCAGTATCTTTCTGTAACCTTCGAGGGCTTCGGGATCAAAGCCACTCTCCGAAGGCATGATCCTTCCCCAGTCCACACCGAGACGGAAAGTTTTTACTCCCAATCTCAGAGCAAGATCAATTTCAATTTCCGGATGAGACCAGAAATCCAGACGCTCTTCCGGTTTTGGTGTCGTCTTCCAGCCAGCAATTTTCCCCGCCTGTCCCCACGCCAGCCACGTATCGTTCAGATGATCTTCAACCTGCCCCGGAGCATTGGCGACGCCGAACTCAAAATCAGGAGGAAGGCCAAAAGAATTGAGCATCAGAAAAAAAAATATCCACATGTCATCATCCTAACATGTTCTATCTTAATGATCAGAAATCGATGGCGCGGTTCTTGCTTTTAAAAATGCATGATTAAACTGGAACCACACGTCGAAATCATGCGAAAAATTCAGGAATCACAGAAAGGCTGCGGAGTGAAAATCCGCACCAGGGCCGAATCAGACCACCTCATCAACGAACGACTTATCCAGCTGAAAATTGAAGGGAAAACGGAAACGAAGGAATACCGCTTCCTGAGTGCCATTAAGGACCGGCAAAGTGTTCCGCTCAACTTAAACTCCACAAAATGATCCAGGATTTCCCTTATAATGAGAGAGATGAAATTCCGACTCTCACTTCTCCTATTTCTCTCGTTGTCCGCTGGCGCTAATTCCTTTCGCCTGCCGGAAGGACCGAGGAAATTTTCCCTCCATATTATTCCCGAAAAAGTAACCTACCAAAGTGAAACTTTTCAGCGCACGCTTTCGCTTAATCCCTGCTCTCTTCGCCTGGCCCGGAGTTTGAATTCTGAGCTTCTGAAGAAACTGCCGATAAAAAATCTTGAAAAGGGCGATTCTCTTTTCATTGATAACAAATCTCTCTCCGTTGATCCGGAAAGTTTCCGGCACATGGATTCTCGCATGCTGGTCTTCTTCACCGAAGTTGGTCGCACATGCGGATGATCTTCCTTTCGCTTCTGGCGACATCTTTTGCGTTCGCTGATGACCCTTGTGCCGATACCGATGCCCTCCAGGTTCAGTGTCATTCTCAAGTCTGTAGCTCGAGGACAACGATGCCGCTGGATCCGGAAATTCTCGCGCGTGCATCGGCCGCACACAATTATACTCCGCCTGCCGAATTCGCAGGACAGCTCTCAGAATTTCAGCGCGCAACGGATTCCATTTCCCGGGATCTGGGACGACTGGATGAAAGGGCCGTGGCCCGTGAAGTCGATGCCGTCATTCAGGATCCACTGAACCGTCTCGAGACTTTTAAATATTTTCTTTCGGATAATTTTCAGGAAACCCCCGCCGGTAGCATCAGAAACAACATGGTTCCGCGGGATCCGGAAATCGATTCCTTGAATGATAAGATCGACCACATCCAATACGTTCAGGGTTACCTGAGTCGCCTCGAAAAAGGATACACTCTTTACCCCGGTGAAGAGACCATGCTTCTGAGCGCTTTAAATTCCGGCGGAGGAAGATTCACGGCTCCACTCGCGTACTCTCCCGCAATCCGCACAACTTGGGAGCAGAGTGCGCGCTCGCAGCTTCTGGCCCTGCGCCCTCAGCTCATTTCCGTGACGAGAAAAAAAATTACCGAGGCGCTGGATTTTCCCTATGCCCGGAGATCTGCTGAGGTCCTCGCGAACTGCAGGACTCTCGAGTATCTCCGGACACAGTCTGCGGCCGTGACTCAGGCGCAATTTCAAAGGCTCGTCTCGAACACCACGACTAATTTTACTTCCCGCCTGCGCGGTCGCCTGACACCAGAGTGTGCGGCCACGATTGACTCGCGGATTACGGCCTCAACTTTTGAACTTGATACTCAACCGATTCCGCCCCGGATTGAGTTTCCGATTGATGACCTGAGAAGTGCCCGGACTGTTTTTGACCGCGCCCGCGCGCTGAAAGATACGGCCAGGGTTGGATGCGAATTTCCCCGGGAGATTTTTTCGGACCAGCTGAGCCCCTACTCCGGAAAGCTCGTGATCTCTCCCCTGAGTGTGGCGATGTCCTTTGGTGATGTCGTGACTCATGAAATGGGACATCTCTTCAGTGAAATTATGGCGGCGCCCTCTTCTCCCTGTGCGAACATGCGTGCGCGCTTCCAGAATCTTCGGGATTGCATTTCTCGTTTCTCCTCAACCAAACCATCAGACTTTCCTGATCGCCAGCCCGGGGATCGTTTCCGTACGGAAGAAAATTTCGCGGACTGGTTTGCCGGTGTGGTGAATCCCGGTCCAACGCAGACGGGATGTGACATGAAAGTCATGAATCGCCTTGCCCAGCGGGATCTTTCGGAGAGACCTTACACTCCCAATGAAGATGATCCGCATTCGCCTTCACTCTTCCGCCAGCTCCACATGATGGTTCTCCGTCAGGAACCCATTCCTCAGAGCTGCCTGGAGCTCATGAACAATTCCGAAGAGCGCCCGGAGCGCTGCGAACTGTAAAAAGGTCGCTTGAGTTACCAGTTTCCCAGGTCAAAATCTTTCTCGATCCGGGATTCGATTGCATCTGAGAGTTCCGGAAAAAAATCTACCCCCGTCGCCGCTTCCACTTCATCCACTGAAACAGCGTACGCGGTGAACTTCTGGTCAGTTCTGTAATTCGGGATGAGAAAGCCGATGGCCGCTGGATTTTCGCCGCCCTGATAGAGAACTTTATAAACGAACTCCGGAACACAAACGGCATTGGGACCGATGTGCTGATCGTTAGGACCGACAACCGGTCCCGAGACGATGTTCACTTCTTTTTTCTTTTTAATCATTTCGAGTTCAAAATCTTCGAGTCTTCTCCACGCTCCGGACTGGTTCATGTAACTGTCCTGGGGAACGATATTGGAAAGGATGAAGGATTCGCTCATGAGTTTTTTTGATTTGGTGAAGAGTCCGGCGCGCGCCATGTGTCCGCGGTCATAGCCGCTGTTCTTGTAATCGATGAGTGCTGCCTGAGAAACTTTGATTTCTGAATCGGGACGAAAGTCATCCGTGCGTGAGACGTTCGGCACGAGATCCGAATCTTTCATGTTGTAGCTCACCCAGAAAGGGAGCTTGCATTCGGCATTGTACTGGAGCTGATAGCCTTCGCGCTCGACCACCGGACCGGATTTCCCGTCAGGATGAGTGCGCTCAAAAGCAAAAGACGTGAGGGCCTGCAAAACAAGAAGTACCAGCATCCTTAAAGTGTAAGCGCGAATCGAGAAAGTCAGTAACCGACTGCTTCCTGACTAAGGGCCTCGCCTATTCAGATATGGATGCCGCCGCTCGCCTCAATTCTCTGGCCATTCACCCAGCCCATTTCTTCTGAGAGTAAGCTCGCCATCACATCACCAATATCATCCGGAAGTCCTACGCGACCGAGGGCCGTTTGAGACGCGATCGCCTTGTTGAGTTCTTTATCACTTCTCACGCGGCCTCCGCCGAAGTCCGTTTCAATCGCACCCGGAGCAATCACATTGACAGCGATCTTCCGGGGTCCGAGTTCAACCGCCATGTATCTCGACATCACTTCCACGGCACCTTTCATCGAGGCGTACGCCGAGTATCCCGGATAGGAAAACCGCGCGAGTCCGGAGGAGACATTGAGGATCCGGCCACCGTCTCTCATGAAGGGAACAAGTTTCTGAGTAAGAAAATAAACAGACTTGAAATGAATCGTCATGAGGTCATCGAACATTTTCTCCGTCGTTTCCATCACGGGAGCGTACATCCCGACTCCGGCATTATTCAGGAGAGCATCGAAGCGGTCAGTGTTCCATTTCGATTTCAGGACGGCCTTCACGGAATCAGAAAACGCATCGAACGATTTGATGTTCGAGACATCAAGCTGAAGGGCGTGCGCCTTTCTTCCCATCGCCTCGATCTCTTTGACGACTTTATCCGCTTCATCTTTCTTTGAATTGTAAGTGAGGATGACGTCGGTCCCTTTGTGGGCGAGTTTCAGTGCCGCACTTTTTCCTAATCCTCTGCTCCCGCCCGTAATGATCGCGATTCTCATAGATGCTCCTTGAAATTTGCCACTATCATAGCGGGGGATAAAAAGCCTTTAAAGCGCGAACGGTAAAAGTCAATTAAACCTTGACCAGAATGGGATTCGCGGGACAATCAAGAAATGAAAATCTCAAGCGCACTGTTAGTTATCGTTGCGATATCCACTTCTGCTTTCGGCGGAGTCTGTAAAGATTCCATTCGCCTGAAAGGCGTCTACCTTACGGAAAAACGGGTCGAAGTTGAGACGAAGAAAGATGGTGTGACGTTCGCGCAGATCATCGACTGCCTTCGCGCCAACTCCGAGCAAGTCGGAGACTTTAATTTCGAAAAGCCCACGAAAGAAGCCGGGGCCAAAACATTCCCCGCCGGAAAACGCGTCATCGTCAGTAAAAATGAATACGATCCTCATCACTGGATTTTTTCTTACCGCCATCAGGCGGAATCTCTGAGCGGCAATAGTGATGTGAAAATCCATTTCATTTCCCAGATGCTGAAGCTCACCCGGAAAAACCGGCTCTCTGATAATGTTGTTCTCGATGTCTCAGGTGGTGTGGTTATTTCCCGCGCGCATCTCGTAAACCCGGATTCGGCGATCGATGCGGCCAATGATGTCGCTGCCACCGGGGGTCTCCGCCTCCGGATTCGCACTTCTGAGAGACAGGAATTTGCGTTGTCTGCGGACGCTGACAGGTTTTATATCCTGGAAACGAATGATGATAAATTTATCTACCGTGGCCACGCGAGACTGGGCTGGGAAGGAACTGTTTCGGATCTTCTTGTGATCGGACTCCACGGCGGGATCAACGCTCTGACAGAAGGTGGATCGGTGGGTTCTGAAGGCGGGGTTCAGTTCCGGTTCCGCTTTGACCAGCTCACCCTGTTTCTGGGATCACAGTATGAGTCGATTGCGCTCAAAGAGGAATCGATCCGTGGGTTCGCGCATTCACTCGGAATGGAAATTCTTTTCTAACAACACATGCTTCCACTCTTACTCTTCCTCCTGAGTGCCCTGGCCTGTGCCGATCAAAAACCTCTCCCTCTCTGGGAGTTCGGAGCAGGTGCCCTTCCCTTCCGCGCAGATCACTACCGTGGCTCTCCCCAGAGTAAACTTTTTACGTTTCCGCTGGCGGCCTATGTCTATCGCGGCGACCGGGTCGAAGCAGAAAGTGGTTACATCCGGGGACATCTGATCCGCATGGACAACATCGTGATCGACATGAGTCTCTCGCTGGGTTTGCCCGTCAATAGTGATGCCGACAATCTTCGGAAAGGCATGCGCGATCTGGATCCTACGTTTGAGCTTGGTCCGATGCTTCGCTATTATTTATGGAAGTCTGAGGATGGACAGCATTTCGTGAATTTAGAAATGCCGTATCGGGCGGTCTTTGCCACGAACCTCCAGTACATAGATCACGTCGGATACTACTCGATTCCCTATGTAAATTATCTCTCGAAAGCTTCTCCGGAAACTTTCGGCTGGGCGGTGGATGTTTCTCTGGGAATCCAGTACGGCTCTTCGGGATTTCACAATCGCTTCTACGCCGTCGACACTCCCGATGTCACTCCCGACCGGAAGCATTTCCATTCAGTCTCGGGGTATTCGGGAACACAGCTCGCCGTACTGGTTTCCAAACGCATCGGCAACGTCCAGATCATGCCCTTCATGCGCTACGATTATCTGGATGGCGCTGTTTATCAAAGCAGTCCGCTTTATAAGAATCCCCATTACACAATGTTCGGGATGGCGTTTCTCTGGTACTTCTCTCATTCGGAAAAGTACCAGACAGCAAGAACGATGGTGAAATAATTTTCTAATCAAGAAAGCCGTATGTCGCGATAAACGAAACGAGAACTCCTTCCGATCTGCCTTCAGCGAGACTGCCATGTCTCGCCGGCCCCAGCGCTGAAAAATATCTCGCCTGGATGATGGGGTAAAAGCGATCCGCTTCTTCCGGGAGTGCGACCCAGATTCCGGCCGCCAGATTATTCATCCCCGAGTGGCCCCATCCATAGAGATAGGAATTGTGTCTGGCATCTCCCCAGCCCGCACTGGCAAAAAGATTCGGCTCAAGAGTGGTCCCACCCTGAGGCTTGAAGGAAAAGAGTTTCACTTTCCCCAGGGCTTCGGCGTAGTGGCCAAAGTGCCTCGTGAGATCTTTGGAAACGTTGAGATCAAGTTCTCCGCGGTAGCGATCGTTGTACCCGGGAAAAAAAAACTCGACGCCGTTAAACCACTCCGTTGTGTCTCTCCGGTCGGGTGAGGATCTGCGGATTTTCTGATGACTGGGGAACAAGGGATCATCGCTTATCTGAACCAGCCGTGTACGCAGACGAATTCTGTCTCCGGCAACGAAATCC
>CANGAC010000034.1 GCA_947451425.1 Bacteriovoracaceae bacterium
CGTCCACATGATTTAGACCAATCCGCCAATTGCTTAAAGCATCGTCAATAAATCGATTCGACTGTCTGATTACTGCAAGCTTTAGAACACTTCCGTTTCTCGGATTAAAATTATACTGATTGCAGGTCATTTCCCCATGGAATCTGTTCCAAAAATTTTGGATTTTTGCTCTAATAGTTTCGTTCGAGTCTCCTGAGACAATACAGGCTGCCGTATAAATTAAGTTTTGATATCTGTATCTCACGCTTGAATGAATAGGCTGAGTCTCAGTTAACTTACTTTCTACCGCAGAACAAAAAGCAACGGCGTTTAACTGATTCGGACATTCCTGATTTAGTCTACTCGAGACATTCGCTAGATCAGAAATCACCTGCGGATCAACAACTGTCGGTGCACATTCATCAGCTGCAAAAGCAGATACAGACATCAGCAAAGTGATCGCAAAGATTCGTGAAAGCATGGTCGGCCTCATTAAATAAAAACGTTGTGTTCGATTTATCGGCTAGTTGAGGCCTAACTTGAGTGAAACCCGTCACAATATAATGAGAAGAATAGGGTCGAAGTTATTGGAAACAGGAGTTGTGAGGAAGAGCTTAATTGAAAAAGTCGGAGATTAGGGGCGTTTGAACACGTAAAGCTGCTGATCCTTGCCTCCGATCGGGCGACCATCTTTCGCAAAGAGGCTCCAGGTTCCGATGTTAGAAGATGAGGTGATGTTGAGTTTGCCCATGCTTTCTTCAACACTGGTTTCTGAATGAGCGCGATAGAACTTCATATTCTTTCTTTCGATCTTTTCGAACACGAGTTCATCGATCGCAACCTGAGCGAGTGGTTGAGTCGCATTCAGATCAAAGAATCCCATAACCTGATCTCCCACTTCAAGCCATCCGGCCTGAAGAGAAGCAGAGTCTTCATATGAAACTCTTTCGACAGAAAATTCGACAGGAGCACCAACGACCGGGACTTTCGGTTCTTTTGGAGTCTTTAAAGAGAGAACGGCGGCCTGGATTGTTTTATCGAAAGCAGAGTAGAGACGAACTTTTTTATCGAAGCTCATGATCTCGAGATCCGGATGAGCATCGTAGTTTCCACGGGAGCGGAAGCCGTCGACGATTTTCTGCGCCTGACACCCAACGAGTCCGATGAACTTGAGATTCTTCGGAATGAGCGTGAAGAAGTTTTTTACGTCATTGCCCCAGTTATCAAGAATGATGTCTTCCGCTTTGAATCCAGGCTTAAGGTCCTGTTCGCCAGCTGCGTGAGATACCCAGATGATGGCCTCTGTGTTTTCCGACGTCATGATCTGATAAAGAGTTTTAGGATCGACTTTGTGATGAATAACTAATTCGTGACCGGAATTCTGAAAGGCCTTCTGAAATTTCTTTTCGAGATGCCTAACGTTCCCGCCGCTGAGCTTGAGCGAAGTGAGAAGAGCAATCTCGCCGGCAAAGGCAAACGACGAAGCGAGAATAAAAATCAGGGTAAAAAAAGCTTTCATCCGGGAATGATAAGACGAAGAAAGATTCAGAGGGGAGAAATTGTAATCATTACCATCTCCTTTCATAGGGGAGGGGACGGGATTTCAGAGGCTTATCAATTGACAGCTGATGGCCCCTCTTCCTATCATTATTGAATAACTTATCCTGAGGAAGTCTATGAAAGGTCTTATCGCTCTAGTGTCCCTACTGGTTATCTGCGCTTGTTCATCAAGAGGCTTTAATCGCGAAACCTTGAGACTTGAATTGGGCGCTTCTGAGCGGCAGGTCACGGATGAAGATATCAAGAAGGCCCTCGAGCTCAAGCCTCAGCTTCCGAAGCCATTCAGAGTGGGAGTTTACTTCATCGATAACGAGCAAAAGAGATGGGACCTTCGCTGGAACTCGCAGGATAAGGACGCGATTCTTTCGCTTGCTGATGATCTGAAAAAAACGGGAGAAGTTTCTCAGTTATTCCTTCTGAACGATTCTGTTGTGACGGGAAGAGATATCAAGTCGATCCGCCTCGCGGCCGCGCACCACGGAGCGGATGCGATTCTTGTGATCAATGCTACGAGTGCAACTGACCAGTACATGAACCGCCTGGGGCTTACGTATTTGTTCGTCTTCCCAGCGCTGTTTGTACCGGGAACGATGACCGATGCGCTTTATATTACGAGAGCTGCCCTGTGGGATGTGCGGAACGAATATCTCTACATGGCGGTTGAGTCTGAGAGTGTGAAAAGAAAACGCGCGCCTCTCATCAGCTCGGACGAGCAGGTGGAGTTGATTAAAGCCAAACACGATTCAGTGGCGGGACTGAGAAAAGAAATTCTCAGGATGATGAACGAACTGACAAAGAAATAAATAAGGCCCCATTACGGGGCCTTTTTTTTTACTTACTTTTGAGAAGCGACGGCGATCACGACTTTCATTGTTTCCGGTGAAAGATTTGTTCCGAGATCCATCCAGAGTTCTGAAGAAAGTTCTACGTTATCCGGACCTTTCTCAGATAAAACTTCTCCGATCTCCCGGGCGATAGCATTGACCTGTTCAACTTCCGAGTTATAGATCGCGATGTCATCGGCGGTAACATTCAGTTTGACTGCTTCAGAAGCTGAGACTTCCGCAAACTCTGCGGATCTTTCACCATCGAGCATGAGGAGACCAAGGTAACCAGCACCGGCCGCTGCGATGAAAGCTCCGATTCCTGCAATCGTACTCACCGCTCCACCTCTCTTCACAAGACGGTATCCGATGTAACCGGCCCCACCGCCACACGCGAGGACAGCAACACCCGCAACCACAGCAATGGGAGCTGCGAAGCTAGCGCCGACAGCGGCCTTTGAGGGAGATGCGAAACTCGTAATAAGTGCCAGAGACAGAACTGCTTTTCTGAAGCTTTTCATGATTCTTCCTTTTTCCCGTTAGGGGAATAGCTGGAGCGAAACTTTTTGCATCGTACTTAGTGTTAATGGATGAATGGTGTCAGTGACTGTGTTCCAGAGTGACTTCGCGTCTTCCGGAGTGGGATTCCTGATGGCCGCCAGCTCCGAATCGACGTATTCAGCGAGCGCATTGACCTGATCAAGTTCCGAATTAAAAGAAAGCCTTTCACTCTCTGAGACGCCGAGTTTTTCTGCGTTCGCTTGATCAAGCTCCGCGAACACCATTCCCTGTTCTCCGTCGAGGACGAGAAGGCCGATGCCTAAAGAGGCAAGCGACCCCATCGCAATGACTGCACCCCAGAGAAAATTATCTACGCCACCTTGATGGGTTTTGACCTGGGAAAGAGTGAAAGCAATTCCTGATGTGCCGGACATGATAAGACCAGCAGAGACGAGGATAGGATTCACCGTCACCAGACCGATTGTTGCGTGCGAAGTGTTCGGTGAGAGCGAAAAGCAAATCATCGCGGATAAGAACAAAGCTCTTAGTTTGCGCGTAAGCATGTTGGCCTTCTTATTCCGAAGTGACGACGGTGACGGTTTGATTCGTCTCGATCTTCGCCTGTTTCGAGTTCTGAACTGAGGAGTTCAGCACAGCGACGATGGCGATGGTGGAGATGATCATGGCCTGAACGATTTTTCCGAGAAGTTTTTTCATTGAACGCTGCCCCGATTTTCTAAATCTGGAGTTCTTCATGAACAACCGAGTTGAGATTGGCCCCAGGCCCCTTTTGAGTGCGCGGACAATACCGCAGGGCGTGCCACCCCTCAATAACAGCTGAACATTTTACAAATATTAGGGGGTGTTTAATGCCTAAGTGATTTAAATGGCTGGAAAACAGGGCCCAGTTTTGGCCAACAGAGCTTGTGGGGGAAGCGACCCAGGAGTATCGTGGATGCATGGAGAACAAGGTTTTTCTTTTCCCCTTACAGAACTCAATTTTATTTAAGAAGGTCACCCTTCCTTACCATATCTTTGAGCATCGCTATCGCGAGATGATCAAGGACTCGATTGATTATCAGATTCCCATTGCCGTGATCCCTCACAACGCAGAAGAGAATTACCGCGGTGAAATCTGCGTGGCGGGCATGCCCCATATTCTTTCCACCTATCCGGATGGCCGGATGGACATCTACATTACTGGTGCCGTGAAATGCCGGTTAACGGAATTTGTGAGCGAGAATCAGTACAAGATTTATCGCTACCGTCCGATAGATGAGAGCCTCTCGTCTGATGAGATGTTTGATCTTGAACTCACCAGTCTCAAAGTGATGCTCGAGCGTTGGGCGAATCACTTCCTGCCTGATCCCACGCAAAGGGAAAGCTTCTCGCATACGCTGGAAGATCCAGAGCTTCTGATCAATTACTGTGCGGTCTTTTTAGTGGATGATCCCGCGATGAAGCGGATGGTGATGGTAGCAGGAACGATGGAAGAAAAGATCCGTGTCTTGTTGCATGTCATAGGCCCAAAAGAAATATCCCTTGGGCCTTTCATGCCATCGCTGAAGTTCTGATTACTTCTTCTTAGCGGCCTTGCCAGCGGCGATTTTCGCTTTGATCTTCGCTTTCTTCTTAGCTTGACCCGTGCGTTGATTCATTTTTTTCGCCTGGCTTTTACGTCCGTAACCCATTGTTCCATCCTTTCGTTCAATTGAATGAGGTATTGTAAAGCTTTTGAAGCTGATTAACAATAAGTACGCTTAAAAGTTCAACAAGGAGTTCTCATGAAATTACTGACCATTCTGGCCCTTTTCGCTGTTTCTCTCAGCGCCCTCGCTGAAAAGCGCTCTATCACTCTCGTGAACTATGAAACGGACGGTGTGAAGCAGTGGCTCCCGGGAACGATTATCGTGAAAAAAGGCGATGATGTTGAAATCACCCTGATTAACAACGTTCCGTCTGGAGTTCACGGTTTCATGATCCCGGACTTCGGGGTTGAGAAACAGGTGAAAAAAGGCGTGAAGGAAGTCGTGACGTTTAAAGCGGACAAAGATGGACTCTTCAATATGAAGTGTCAGCTTCACCCGGCACACGTTGGCGGTCAGCTTTTAGTATTACCGTAATTTGATTTTGAATGAGCTCCTCGAAAGGGGAGCTCTTTTAGTACTGGCTTCTTGCCCTGAACCCGTAGCGATCTTTCACCGAAGTAAATGCCCACCAGATAAGTGTTCCCGTCCACACGAGTGCTCCGAATAAATGGAGAGCAACTCCGCGCCAGGATTCCTGGAAAACAATTTTCGAAAAGAACCGGTAGAGACAAAGAAGAACGAAACTTCCGATCGCCTGGAAGGGACGTGAGAAGAAGAAGAGCACCGGGAAAACCCAGATGAAAAGGGTCGCGACGTAGAGCCAGAAGCCCGCGCGGTTCCCATTGGTCCAGAGAGCTTCCCAGTATGTTTTCATCTGGAAGATCTGAACTTTGAGGTCTTCCGGATAATAACGGCGCAGATGTCTTTCTCCGTACGCCAGACCGAAGAACTTGTGATTCGAATCGAAGTGTTCTGCCAGCGCCTGTTTCCAGGACGGTGTTCTGATTTGCGAGAAATCAATTTCACGGAACATAGAAATCGGCATTCCCATCCAGCCCTGAGCGATGCTCATCATCGGATGAGAGATATTCTGGCGAAATTTCCTGAAACCGAAAACACTCGCAAGTGCGAGAGTGGGATTCAGAAGGGCGACCGATTCGCCGAAGATATTTCCCTTCACCGTTTGGGGAAGGACAAAGTAGGCGCGTTCTTTTTGAGTCACGAAATGCGCAAGCGAACTGAAAGCAGCTTCCGTCGGGACGAGTTCAGCGTCTCCGATAATCACCACATCACTCGTTACAACTGAAGAGATTTCCTTCAGCATCCACGGAACAACCGGTCCTGAAGCGGGGCGATTGATGTAAGAGTGAAGCTCAACGAAAGGAAGTTTCTGCGAAAGTTCCTGCCACGCTGTCATGGCCGGGTGGTGGCCATCAATCAGGATTCTGATTTTCAGTCGCCCTTTAAGATCCGTCAGGGTCTCGAGTGCCGCCATCCAGGGTTCGATATAAAATTCGGAGCGCGATGTGATGGGGATGAGTAATTCGATGGTGCCGGAAAAAGATTCATCGGCCGTGAGTTGTTTTCCCACGAGCGCATTCCGCACAAGAGTACAGATCATGACGATAGTTAAGGCGATGACGAGTAGTCCCAGCATGAGTTAAGCTTAACGCATGAACAAGCGTCAGTACATGCAAAAATCCTTCGAGCGGCAGCGCCTTCTGAACAAAATGATGGCAAAACCGGGGCCTTATCCTTTTGTCCTGATCCTCGACAATCTCAAGGTAGATTTTAACATCGGTAAGATCATCCGTTCAGCTGAGGCCTTCGGGGCGATGGGTGTCGACGTCGTAGGGACAATCTTTTTTGATCCCATGCCGGCCAAGGGCTGCATGAAGCGCGTGCCGTGGACCATGACTCCCACATTCCAGGAAAGTTATCAGAAGCATCTTAATCAGGGTTATACGTTTTATGCCTTCGATGCAGAAGCTGAAAATAGTATCCATGAAGTGCAGTTTCCGGAAAAGTCTGCGTTTATCATGGGGCACGAGGGCTTTGGATTCTCGTTTAAGAAAGAGCACTATCCTGGGATCAAATGGATCAAAATTCCCCAGCTCGGTAAGGTGGAAAGTCTCAACGTCTCCGTCGCGGCTTCGATTGTGATGTATGAGTTCGCGCGCTCCAGAAATTTTAAAACTTAGTCGAGAAGAGTGCCCTTGAGATTAAGCTTCAGAGAGTAAAGAAGTCCCAGAGTCATCACCCCAAAGAAAAGATGCGGCGGCTGCGCATTGGCGGGAAAGTCAAAATAGTTAAGCGCAATTCCCGTGGTCACGTTTCCGATCACACAGAAAAAAGCAAAGAGTGTCGTGAAGAAGGCCCCGCGGTTAAAGCGCGTGCGCTGAAGATAAACCAGAAGATAAATGAACAAGGCCACGATCAGGACAGAAAACGAACGGTGAACGTAGAACACGGGACCGAGGAAATTCACAACGGTCTCGTGAGTGGCGGTAGTCGTATCTCGTGTCAGGGAATCGACCTGCTGGCGCACCTGTGTTCCCATGAGAACCTGAGCAAACGCCGTCCAGACAAGAATGCGGCTGATGAGAAGGGCCTTATTATCAATCGGCTGAACAATCGCCGTGTCTTCCAGGTCATCACAATATTTTTTGAGATACAAAAGACCAAACAGAAGGATCACCGCAAGGAACATGTGAATGGTGATGAGAAATGGTTTCAAGTGAGTGGAGACCACGAAGGCCCCGACACCACCCTGGACTAAGATCAAAGCGAGAAGACCCGCACAGAACCACGGAATGTTTCGTTCCACATGCCGGAGCTTGAAGGAAAAGAAAAACAGCAGAGTGATAAAAAACCCGAGTACCACGCCCAACAATCTGTTGATGTACTCAGTCCAGGTCTTGAACGGATCAAAATCCGCGATGGTTTTTCCGGAGATCTTAAAAACATCTTTATAATCGACCGGGAGCTCAGAAATATCCATGGGCGGAACCCATTGACCGAAGCATTTTGGCCAGTCGGGACAGCCCAATCCGGAACCAGTTCCTCGGACGACGGAACCGGCGAGGATGACCAGATAGGTCCCCATGATGGAGAGAATGATTAAACGCTGAAAGCCTTTCATGTTTCCAATTTACCACGATATAGTAGGGGTTATCAAAGGGAAGTTCTCCATGATGTCGCTCGAAATCCTTCTTCTGGGTTTGGGCCTTGCTGTTGATGCGGGAGTGGTGAGCTTTGCCCTGGGACTGACCACTGCGGATGAGCATTTGAAGCACCGGGTGAGTAAGGGATTTTTCCTCGCCTTTGTCTTCGGATTCTTCCAGTTTCTCATGCTGTGGGCCGGCAGTTACGGTGGCTATTTGTTCACATTTTCTTCATACGGTTACCTTTCGCAGATTTTAGTCAGCGGCATCTTCATCATGATCGGGCTCAAGCTCTTTCATGAGGCCCAGAAAGATGAGCAAAAGGAACTGGATTGGGGAATTGTTTCGATTCTTCTTCTCGCCCTGGCGACCTCCATCGATGCCCTCGCCGCCGGCATCAGCCTTGGCACACTTCCGGACGCTCAGAACGCGGCGATCAATATCGGCATCATCACTTTTGTTTTCTGCCTTGTTTTATACTTTTTCTCATTGCTTTTTAGTTCCATCCCGCACCGCTGGCTCATGCGCCTGGGCGGAGTGATCTTTACCGGACTGGGCTTGCGGATTGTCTGGCATTACATCGCGACAGGAGTTTCATGAAAATCGACGCTCAACTTTTTAAGAAGGCCCAGAAGGTTTTATCCGAAGTGATGGATCCTTCGCCGGTTATTTACAACGAATGGCTCTCGGGCCAGTACGGCTGCGACGTTTACCTGAAACTTGAGAACATGCTTCCCATCGGATCTTTCAAGATGCGGGGAGCGACGTTTAAGATCTCTCAGTTAACCGCTGCTGAAAAAAAACAGGGTGTGCTCGCTGTGAGTGCGGGCAATCACGCCCAGGGTGTTGCCTGGGCCGCAAAAAAATTCGGCATCAAGGCCACGATCGTCATGCCTCTGGGGTCACCTCTGACAAAAATCAGAAACACAGAGAGTCTCGGTGCCCAGGTCATTCTTCACGGTCACAGTATTGAAGAATGTTTTACGCACGCGCAGGAGATGATGAAGAAAAAGAAAATGATCTTCGTTCATCCGTTTCACGATCCGCTCGTGATCGCCGGTCAGGGGACGGTGGCGTTTGAAATCTTAAAGCAGATTCCGAAAGTCGATTACGTCTTCTCGGCAATTGGTGGCGGCGGACTGGTATCTGGTATCGGCCAGGTCATGAAGAATGAAAAATCGAAAGCGAAAATCATCGCGGGCCAGGCATCGGGCTGCTCGCCGATGGTGGACACACTCAATTCCGGAAAGGTCGTGAACTCAGAAAACGGTGATACTTTCGCTGACGGGATCCGCGTGCGGAAAGTGAACGAAGAGATGTGGCATCTTCTTGATGGAGTTCTCGAGTCGTCTCACAAAGTCGATGATGAGAAAATGGCGTGGGCGATCCTTCAGCTCATGGAAAAAGCGCGCGTGATCGCTGAAGGCGCAGGAGCTTTGCCGCTCGCTCTCTTTGATCAGCTCTGGCAGAAAAATCCGAAGAAGTTTAAAGGGAAGAAAATCTGCCTCGTCGTCTGCGGCGGGAATATTGATGTGAATCTCTTAGAGCGGATTATTGACCGCGGTCTCATCGAGTCTCACCGGAAAGTGACCATCACAGTTCCGATCAAAGATCGTCCCGGCACACTTCATCAGCTCACGGGGATCATCAAAGACGTGGGCGCCAACGTCCTTCAGGTGGTTCACGATCGCGATTCCTCGGGAACGGGGATTACCGGTGCGAGAGTGGTGTTCACACTTGAGACCAAGGGTGAGGAACATTTAAAGACGTTACTCAAAGAAATGAAGAAAGACTTTCCGCTGTGTCAGGTTGTGAATTAAAAATCTTAAGTTTCACCTCCAATTGGAGGAGACAGTGCGCAAAAAAAAAGGGCCTTTCGGCCCTTTTTAATTTTTAAACTTTATCAGCTGCAGGCGGCTTATCATCCACCAGGGCAGCAATCACGAGATCTCCGGAAACGTTGAGTGTTGTACGACACATATCCAGGAATCGATCGACACCGAGAATAAGTGCAATTCCTTCTGCAGGAATTCCCACGCCATTCATGATGATCATGATGAGTGGAAGTGATCCCCCCGGAACACCGGCGGTACCGATACCCGCGATGATACACATGATGACGACCTGAAACTGCTGGGCCATCGAAAGGTCCACGCCAAAAACCTGAGCGAGGAAGAGAACCGTCACACCTTCAAAGAGGGCAGTTCCGTTCTGGTTGGCAGTGGCACCAACGGTAAGAACGAAACGCGAGATCGCCGGAGTGAGACCCAGTTTTGTTTCCGCCGTTTCAATTGATTTCGGAAGGCAAGCATTGGATGAAGAAGTTGAGAACGCGTACATCATCACGTCTTTAGAATCCGAATAGAACTTCCACGGAGAGCGTTTCGCTACGAACTTCAGAAGAAGTGAGTAAACGACGAACTGCTGGATTAATAATCCTGCGACAACAACGGCAGCGAAATAAAAGAGTGACTCAAAGATTGATAGTCCGAACTTAAAGGCAGTTCCGAAAACGATCGCGAAAACTGCGATGGGAGCAATCTTCATGGCGTATTCGACGATCTTCAAGGTGGCGTCGAAAATTTCCTGGAAGATCGTCACGATCTTGAGTTCTCCTTCGTGGTCTTTAGAAACGAGGAAGAAAGCAAATCCAAAGAAGAGAGCGCAGAACATGAGAGAAAGCATTTCGCCTTCAAGAGCTTTCACTGCTGCTTCAAGTGGGTTCTTAGGAATGATACTCACGATCGCTTCAGCAAATGATTTGGAGTTCTTCGCGTTCTCGGCGATGGTTTGAACGTTGGACTTCGCCGTTTCAAAGATTGCAGTATCAACCTTAAAGCCTTTTCCAGGCTGGAAGAAATTCACGAGCCCGATCCCGATGAGAACGGATGCGGTACTTGCGATCACTGTATACATGAGAGTTTTCGAAGCCACTTTCCCAACACCCTGATGGCGGGCGAGATCATACACACCAAGAACGAGAGCCGAGAAAACCATCGGAACCACAATCATGAAGAGGAGGCGCAGAAAAATCTGGCCGATCGGGGTCATGACATAATTATTCAGGTGCTGGAGGAGTACGACGTCCTGATAATTGTGACAGATAGTTCCGGCCACAATCCCGACCGTCAGCCCCAAGAGAAGCTTGTAATGGTTCTTCACTCTGTATCTCCCTGATGAATGTATAAGAAAATGATAGAAGTTTAATCTCCGGACTGTCCAGTTTTATACCGTAGGGGCGGCCCGCTTAGGCTTTTCCCTATGTGAGTGATTGCCCTATCACTGTCAAAACTTTTTACACCCCTGAAGAATTCCGAATCCTCATTGTGATAACTTGCGACCCCGTTCCGGGCCCCGACTTGGCACGAGATTTTCATAACAAGGGGAGACTTAGTGTCTTTAAAGGGAAGTTTTATGAAGCATTTTATGCTCCTGTTGTTTTTGTTGTGGTCGGGTCTTGGACTCGCTCAGCAGAACTTTAATTCCGGAATTCCTACCAAATACATGAACGACCCTGCGGTCGATCTTATGTATAAAGGGAAGCAGCTCCTTCCGGATGAGGTTCATAAACTCCGTGAAGATTCTCACGGGCGCTTTGATATCTCGACGTTAAATCCGGTTGAGTCGTCGGACCTCTGGAAAGACCAGATGCTCGGAGCTCTCCCCGTTGATAAAAATCCTCTCGAAGACATGGATGAAGTGGTTTATCACTCACCAGTGATCACTCCTTCAGGTCTGTTCCGTTTCAACGTTCAGAACAAGGCCGGCGACGGAAAAATCTACACTGTGATGGTGGGGAAAACCGTCCACTCGTTTCTTCTGGCGAAATCCCTCTTAAGAAAAATCGGTTACCAGATCCCGGATATCAAATACCTTCCGCGGATGACGTTGAAGTTTAAAAATGCCACTCACAAGGCGTCGTTCATCAATTACTTCCAGCACGTCGTGATGCTTGCCCCGGAATACTGGGTCGTGGAAGAACTCGAAGACAACAAGATCATCATCCAGGATCTCCTGGTGATGGATGCCAATCACCCGATCTATAACCTGGCAGTTGGTATAACCAATGACATGATTCAGGGAAGACGTCTTATGTCTTCTCTTGCAGTTCCCCTTTCTATCGTGAACCTCGTGGAGAGTGTGAACCTTCTTCGCTGGAACGTTGGTGTCATTAACAACAACCAAGTCGCCCTCTTCCATGATCACCTGGAAGATTTCCAGTGTACCTGGGATGATGCCCGCTGGATTTCAAAACGAATCGAGAAGCTCACGCGCGAAGACTGGAAAGAAATCGTCGCAAGTTCCAATGTACCGAAAGCGGTGCAGATGATTCTCGTAGAAAAACTCATTTCCCGCAGAAACTCTGCGATGAAGCTCTTCAAGATTGATAACGAAGAAATCAAAGTGGATTCCAACATCTCTAACGGTGTGGAACTCGTCCGCGGAAAACTCACGCAGCAGCAGTGGCCGGGTTACGGAGCGCGCTTTGCTTACGGTGATCCGGATTCTCCGCTGGCGGACTCTGAGATCAAGTCCTTCATCAAATCAAAACTTATCTCCATGGGACTGGATGTTTTCATTTCCCAGATTAACCAGAACATTCCCTTCCTTTCGACCGACATCAAGGCAAAAAACGATGCGGAATTTCAGGCGATTCTCACAGAGGCCACACAGACGGCCCAGCAGAATCACACTGCCGTGGATATTCCACTCAAGACCTGGGTTTTCCCGACGTACCGTGGTTCCCTCATCGTCTCAAGAAATATTGTGACCGGTACATATCTCGGGACAGATAACCTCGTTCAGCTCGTCGATACAGTCGGTGTCTCCGTTGCCGCCGGTGTCTTCGTTGGTGTAGCGGGAATTCCGACACCGTTCCAGGCGGCAGGAAGTGCGGATGCCTCGCTTGTCAGAACTTACTCGCATCTTCGTCCAGTGACGTCGATTCAGAGAGCTCTCAAGTATCCGTACAGAAATATCATGATCCCGCTCGTGAAGCGTGATTACGGAAAACTCCTCCAGACTGCATCGGAGCTCGCGATTGATCCGGCGGCTACTGATGAAGCAAAACAGAAAGCGATTGAAGAGGCGATGAAGCCCTTCAAAGACAATATGGAAATCGGCGAGTCGTTACTCGTGACCGATAGTATCGCCACCGGTGCAGGGGCGAAGATCATGGCCGGGAAGGGAAGTCTTATTAAGGCGACTCTAGCAGTGAGCCCGGGATTCCAGGTTGTTTCCCGCTTTCACGTTCACCGTCGCACAGAAAATGATTTCCACATTTATCGTGACCTCGGAAAAGAGGGAACCTTTGGTGTGAGCTTTGACCTTGATTCCTACATCCCGATCCTTAAAGTGAATTTCAAGGCGTCGAAAGGTAACGGTCGTGTGAAATTCTTCAACCTCTCGCTTGACCCGAAGGGTGATAACGTCATCAAGAACATGTCTCTCCTCCGTCGCGCGATCGTCTCATCATCAACCCGTGACCTGGAAGAAAATGAAGAGACAAAACCATTCATCCTGAAAACGGATTATAAGGAAAGAACACCATCAATTAATCTCTTTGTCTTCCAGTGGAACTGGGATGATTCAGCTTCAAGCATCTCCATCCAGAATCCGAAAGGGGACACAAGAAACTTCAAGCGCTTCTACCACGGCTCATCGAAAGGGAAAAACTACCAGGCCTACATGAATGGTCTCATCTCCCACTGGGTAGAACTCCTCTTCAAGAAAAAGGCTGGCCTCTCGGAGAGCACCGGCAGTAACCCGGGTTATACCTTCAAGGGATCTGCTGAAACGAAATACCTCACTCTCGACCAGGAAGTGAACGGAACCGGTAAACGTCTTGAACCGTTCATCAGACTCGCGCGGATTTTTAACGGCTGGAGCATCACCCGCGCCAAGGCCGAAGAACTTCTCGAACGCCTGAGAGCTCGCTACCGCTATGACTTCTTCAATGCCCCGGTGTTGAATGATACGCGCAGGATCTTCCTCTATAACATTTCTCTGAACGTCCTCTTCTATAAAAACGGGATCGAAAATGCGATCGCACTGAAAGACGAAGAGATCCTGAAGATCTTCCGCGAGAACGCCAGCCAGAAAGACCTCACCGTCAATCCTCGTGAAGTAAACGATGACGACTCCGGCGGGAAGAAGATGGTCCGCTTCCTGACACGCTTCAAGAAATATGAAAGAGAAGGAAAAGAAGACAAGGCCAGCAAGTACCTCATGAAGGCCTTCTCGCACGCGGAAAATAAAATCAACCTCGAAGGGTTAACGAGACTCGTCGGTGGGAAAGAGAACCTTTACGTTTACTCGAAAATCGACGGCTTCCGCGAAGGCGATGAAGACGGAGACAAGAACCTCGTCTCGAACTCTTACGGTGAATACGGATCGCAGAATATTCTCGGGCCTCTCATGCAGGTCCAGAAAGATACAAACATGCTGGAAGGGGAATTCTTCCTCTACTGGATGATGTCGAGGTTAATCTGATGAAAACTCTACTCCTCTTAACACTGGTTTTCTCAACCACGGCGTTTGCGAACCTCCTTCCTGGTGAAAGATCCGAGATGGTCGTGACCGATGAACTCTTTCCGTACCAGTGGTCGCTCTTAAACCAGGGCCAGACGTATCTGAAAGAGAAAGACGATATCCACAATATTCCGCTGAAGGGAGTTGCCGGGAATGACATTGACTGGAAAAACCTGAAGGACAAACTCGGAACGAGAAAACCGATCGTGGCGATTCTCGATACTGGTGTGGATCTTGATCACCCGGATATCAAGGACGCTCTCTGGACCAACGAAAAAGAATGCGGGAAAGATCCGAAAGTTGATAACGACGATAATAAACTAAAAGGCGACTGCCAGGGTTGGAACTTCACCGCCGATATCGAATCCGATGAAGCCAAAAGCCCACAGGATTCCGACGGCCACGGCTCGCACGTGGCAGGGATCATCGCTGCACAGATAAATGATTACGGTATCGCAGGTATCAACCCGAACATCCGGATCATGCCGATCAAGGTAATGGGGAATTCTAACTCTGATTCTGCTATCCCAAGTTCAGAATCTTTTGCCCGCGGAATCCAGTACGCAACTGATAAAGGTGCCGACGTCATCAACATGTCTCTCGGCTGGCCCAAATCCCTCGAAACAGAAAACCTTCGTCGCGCTGTTTTCGCTGCCCTTCAGAAAGGTGTGATCATCGTCGCCGCTGCCGGGAATAACAATTCTCCGGAACCACTTTTCCCCTGCGCCTACGAAGGTGTGATCTGTGTCGCTGCTTCTACTCTTGACGGAAAATACGCAGGATTTTCTAACTACGGCGGTCACGTCGATGTGATTGCACCAGGGGAAGGAATTCTCTCCCTGAACCCGACGGCTCTTGAGCCCGACTTCTTCCCGGTGAACGGTTTTGAAGTCAGATCCGGAACATCTCAGGCAGCACCGATTGTGACGGCCCTCGTGGCGTCACTCAAGGCCGTGAAGCCGGAGATCACCGCGCAGGAAATTCTCGCCCGCCTTTATTCTTCACCAGCACTCTCTGACAGTAAAAAATATGTCCTCGGTGGAACTGTCAGCTGGGCGGGACTTTCTCAGGAAGTCACGACCCCCGTCATTCGCCCGATCTTTAAGAAGCAGATTGCGCGTGAACCGAAGCAGATTATTGTGGCGGCCAATTCCACCACCGGGAAATTCAATTTCCCGGTGAAGAACTTTGGCGTGGATTCCGGGGCCGTTTCTCTGAAACTCGAAAGTCTTTCCGCTTCGATCTCTGTTCAGAATCCAGAAAGTGATCTCGAAGGAATTAAATCCGGTGAATCAAAAATCCTGAGCTACGAATTAAAGATCAATGACCTTGATCTTGATAGCTTTGTGAAACTTAAACTCACTGTAAAAACGGAAACTGAAACCCGCTCTTTTGTGTTCGAGCTTCCGGTCGTCCGTGACGTAAGAGCGGCATCGGCCAAACTTACTTTCAAATTCCTCGATAAACCGATTCCACTGGCGGTCGTGAGAAACGGTGACGTTTTCACGACCCTTACGACGGTTGAGACCTTCACGAATTCTCCGAACCTCGAGTTTTTCGTCCGCCGCATGGTCCGTGAAGGGGACAGGGTAAGTAAGCTCGAGATTACGATCTTTGAAAAAATCGCGCAGGAATTCGTCCAGAGAAATGCCATCGTCGTGGATAACGCTTTCTACCTCGTGAACTTCAAGCGCGGGGATCTGAACTTCGATGGAAAAGAAGACTACCTCATCAATACGCTCGTCCGCGAAGGAGACAAAGTCCGCGTGGTGTTCTCGTTCTTCAATAAAGACGGATCTCCGGTCTGGAAAGAATTCCAGAATGTGAAGGTCGACCTCTCGGTCATCTCTGACAATTTCCTGAACCTCTTAAAAGACCAGACCGCACTTCCGATCTCACTTGTGTCTTACCAGCATCCGAAGCTCGGGAAGATGATGATCCCGGCCTACATTACCCGCGGTCAGCTCCCGAAGATCGACCAGGTTCTCACGAGCTGGGATCGCCAGGACATGGGAAGAAAAGTCCGACTCTATTATCTTGAACCACAGACCGATTCGTTCCGCATCCGCGCGATGACGACGAAAGTCTGGGAAGAAGCTTTGAAGACTGAGATCAAGTCGAAATGGTTTGAGACGGTAGAAGTGGAAGATATTCTTCCGCGCTCAACTGATGATGTGAAACGCGGCGAAGTCAGAGCTCTCGTTTCTGTCGGTATGGGAACGATGAGACAGCTCTATATCTACTCATTCTCTCCGGCAAAAAATGAGCACGGACCGAAAATCCCGCAGCTCGTCCTTCAGAATGACAACATGAACCCGCTTCTGAAAGTGACTCCGGATGGACTCCAGAATAACGGCGAAGTGTATTTCAACATCTACGATACTGAGCGCTCAAAACTCATCGTCTCAAAAGAAAAAGCGCAGGACCGTGAACTCAACTATCGCCACGTAAGTGAAACGGATCTTCTGATCGGCCAGGTCGCGGCGTTTGAAAACGGTGCCGAGAGAACGCACGTTCTCCAGACTCGCGAAGAGCTCATCAGTGTATCAACCAATGGAAATGGCCCGCAGAAAATTTCCCGTCGTCCGAAACTTCGCTACAGCTTCCTGTCTCAGCGCCTGCTCACTGAACTTTATTATCCGGTGATCTACAAACGAAACGGCATCCAGTCGGCCGCTCTTTATGTGGATGCCACTTCCATGACCGGGAACCGGATCAGTGTGATTGAAGAGCAGAACGGCGAGATGGTCTCAAGTATCAGGAACTCGATCCTCGTTCCGGCCAATTGTAAGGCCATGAACCCGAACTACTCCGGGTCTCTGGGAACCTTTGAGATGACTTTCCTGTGCCTGGAAGAGAGCGGACCGGAAGTCCGGACCTTCCCGCTTAATTAGAAATTCCTTAATCCTGGCGGGGCCTTAAATGGCCCCGCTTTTCTTTTCCGGTGCCAGTCTGGCCCCAAAAACCTGCTGACTGTGCTGACTTTGGGGCCACTTCGATTCTGAAATCATGGCAAGCATTTTGCTCAAGTCTATTTTACACACGCAATTGCAGGACGCGACTCGCAGTGTTAGTAAACCTCAGTTTTATTAACCTCAAAGTTCCGTCTTTGAGAATATTTTGAAAAGGGAAGATACATGAAAGTTCAAAAAGGGTTGGCCGTTCTCGCAACTTACTCACTCCTCGGTCTGACTATCGCTTGTAACAGCGGCGGCGGCGGAAGTAGTGCTCCGGTTTCTGATCGCTATCAAGAGGGATTCACTGCAGGTCGCGCAGAAGGTTTCACTGCTGGTCGCGCTCAAGGGTACGATGAAGGTTACGATGATGGTTTTGCTGACGGGGATGAATCTGGATACGCCCGTGCTCAGACTTTCTTCGCTTCTGCTACATACAATCAAGGTTTCACAGCTGGTCGCGCTCAAGGGTACGACGCAGGTTATGACGATGGTAACCTCGATGGTTATGACCGCGGTTATGATGATGGATATGATGATGGTTACGATGACGGTGCTGCTTCTGGAAGTTCTTCAGCTGTCACAGCTGCTTATAACAATGGCTACTCTGACGGATACGATGACGGTGCCCTCGATGGTTACGATCTCGGATACGATGACGGATTCGATGATGGTTACGATATCGGTTACGATGACGGCTTCGATGATGGTTACTACTCTCTGTCAGTTGGTCCAACGAAGAGACTCCAGGGTTATGCTAACCTTCTCTCTCTCGCACACAACGACATGATCGATTACTCGAAGATCAAGGCTCCGAAGAAAACTTCACGCGGTCTCGTTGCTAACGGCCGTCTGATCTTCTCTGAGACTTCACTTACTAACCACGACACACTCAAGCGTTGCGCTGCTGTTGAGCAGTACCTTGTTGTAGAAATGGCGAAACAGGTTCAGGGTCGTTTCGGTCTTTCATCTGAGCGTTCACTGAAAGTTGCTAAAGCTGCTAACCACTTCCGTAAGTACTCTACTTCAAGAGCTCTTACTGCTGAAGACACCAACGCATACGCTACAGAAATCGTAGGCGCTGATATCAAAGCAATCGAAAAAGCTTACGAAGGTGTTATGAAAGGCGACGCTTCTTCATACAACTCTGTCATGGCGAAAGCTGCTGCGAAGAACGAAGTATCTCCTGAGAAGATGTCTGCCATCGTCTCTGAGCTCTTCCTCTAAGCTTTACTTAGAAAGATTTCAAAAAGAAAGGCCACCGCAAGGTGGCCTTTTTTTATGGTCAGGAAGCGCAAAGCGCGGGACCGGTATGTCGACGAGAGGCAGGAGCCGGAGTCGACAGTCAGATGAGATTTTTACAGGCGGGAGAAACTCTGGCCTTGTTTTCACGAAGGCATTTAAGAACCATGCCGTCCTTCAGCGGAGCTTTCGGACAAAGCTTCACGCGATCAGGCTCACACGCATTGACCATGCTCTTCACCCGGCCTTCCATCACAGAACGGTACTGGCGGCAGGCGGAGGAGAGTTCCTTGTCATTGATCATGAGGCAGCGAACCTGGGCATTCGGAGAAAGACCGGGCTGGCAGTGTCTCATGAGATCTTTGTAACAGGGATTGCCTTTGACTTTATCCTGTTCCGATTTCACCACCGTTTTGCACGCAGGGGAGAGAGTCGTGAACTTTTTCTCAAGGCATTCGTGGATGTCGACGAACTTCACCTGAGTCGGACAGAGTTTTTCCTGGTCATCAAAACACGGATTTTCTTTCTTCATTTTTGTCGTCATGTTGTTCACATTGTTCTGACAAAATTTCGAAAGCTTCGCCTTGTTCTGAATGAGGCACTTATTGATCGCCCCATCCGGACCAGAGACTTCTTTGTAACAGGTGTTGACGATATCGAGGGCGCACTGATTCTTCACGATGAGGTTTCCCTTCTTCGCTTTGAAATCGCGGGCGCAGGTAGCTGACAAGCGGGACTCATTTTTGAGTAAGCAGTAATCCACTTTCGTGCTGTCGATATCCACACAGAAATCGGCGAGGTCTTCGAAGCAGGGATTCTTCGAGGCCGTCTTCTTTTTAAATTCCTGCATCTCTGACTTACAAGCCGACGTCAGCTGGTCCTGGTAATCCGAAAG
>CANGAC010000035.1 GCA_947451425.1 Bacteriovoracaceae bacterium
AAGCTTCAATCTGTTCACCCATATAGTGAAGGTTGATGAAGATATTTTTTATCCCGAGACTTCGTGCGTACTGAACCTGAAGCTCTAGAAGGGATTTCTCAAAGACGGGCCATAAAACCTTCGGGAGTTTCTGACCGATCACACCCATCCGGGTACCAAAGCCTGCAGCTAAAATTAAACAATGATCAATTTGCATAATAGTGTTGAAAAAGTTTTTTACGGATTTCATCGTACTTGGGATTATCCATCATGACCTTCCGGATCTTCTCCATCGCAAAGCCGATGTATTTAAGATAGCGATCATCCTTACGCCAGTTATAAATATAACAGAAGCTTCCCACCGCTTTGTAAACGCGCTGAATGAGCATGTCTTCATAGTTGGAAGAGAATTCCTCCCAGCTCTTCTGGCCATGTATCTGCGCAGGCAGATTATCAAAGTAGTAACGCTTGAGTTTCTGCCGGTTTTCATCCGAAAGATCGTAATAGCAATCTTCGAGAATCGAGACCAGGTCATACTGAGGAATGCCCCAGCGGGCATCCTGGAAATCGATGAAGGTAAAGTGGTTACTGTCTTTCACCATGATGTTCCGTGAGTGGAAATCGCGATGAGTGATCACCATCTTCTGCGATGCAAGTCTCTTCATGATGGGATCAAATAGTCCTTCGAGCTCGGAGATGAATGTATCGTCCTGCATTTTATTGAAGAAATTCAGGAAATATTTGAATGTAAAACGTGTCTCATCCATGAACTTCTGGTGATCAAACTTCAGCTGAAAGAGATTCGGGTTGTTTACTTTCGAAGCAGGAATCGTATGAAGCTCTAGGAGTTGATCGATAATTTTTTTATAAATTTCAAACTCTTCCTTGTTCGAACGGATCGTTGAAAGATGCTGAAGAAGTGTGACGTTTCCAAGGTCTTCCTGAAGAAGGTATCCGCGCGTAAGATTATGGTCCAGGATGTCCGGTACTTTCACGTGACATTCATGAAGGAAAGACTGAACCGACATGAAAGGGTGCTTCTCCGGTTCTTCATTAAAAGGATTATCGAGTGAGACGACGTATGATCCCTGATCCGTAAATAACCGGTAGTAACGTCTCGTTGAGGCGTCACCCGTCAGCTTATCGATCTCGAGAAGCTTCACGTCCCGAAGAATGTTTTTATCCTGTGTCTTATTGAATAATTCTTCGATGAAGAACTGCTCTGCCTGCTCGGGTTTCATATTAATCCGTCCCTGATTCTGTTCATGAGTGAGTAAAAATCCTTCGATGAGTTCTTCTTCACCGAAAGCTTGTCGTCCAGTTGGTTTTTAATGAGAAATGATTTAAAGAGTGATTCTTCCCTGGTGATCAGATTCGGATCTCCCACCTGTAGAAGAAAGTCTGCAGTGTTTCTGTTCTGGGTCTGAAGCCAGGAGAGATAGTACTCTCCATCGTATCCGCTTCTTACAGTGAGATGATGGGCCCATTTGTGAACTTCCATCTTCTCATCAAGTGTTAAACGCGAAAGCCGGAGGATTTTTTCAATCGGAAGATATCCCACGGGAATAAAAGTTAATCTCGGATATATTAGTTTTTCACTTCTCACGAGTTCATAGGCGAGGATACTGACGAGCATGCTCTCGTGCTTCATGTATTTGGCGAGTAAGCCTCGAGAGAGAAAAATCTCTCCCTTCGGAAGAGAAAAATGGAGAGGTGACTCGAGATCAAGAATAGTGACATGAGCGTTTTTGAGATTTGTAAAAAAGATTTCATTGCGGGCAATGATCTCGTTTAACAGATCTTCGAAATATTTTGCTGACGCTTTATCCACTTTCGAAGTTTTAAGACCCGGTGTTGTGAGAAACGGTTCTCTTAAAGATGAGAGATGATCAGCATAATCATCCGCGCTCATCGACAGATACCCACCCTTCACCAGATCATTTTTTTTACTCTTCCCACCGGGAATTCTGATGCTCGAGCAGGCCATTGTCAGGAAGAGGATAAAATAACAAACCCCCGAGAGAACCGGGGGTTTGATGAGATGTCTGATAATAGGGAGATTAAATGCCGGAAGCGACTTCACGACCGTTTTCGAGATAGTAAAGGGTGAAGCCCGCGAAGATCAAATTCGGATTCTTGATCAGTGGACGGTTATTTTCCCAGATGAGTTTCCACTTCTTGGGAGTCTGATAAACAGATTTAGAAATGACTCCGAGGTTGTCACCAGTACGGATGAGATAAGGAAGTCCCTGGGGATTCCACACAAACTCTTCCGAAGGCGCCATGTATTTGAGTTTGGTTCCAGCGCGAACGATCTGCCCATTGATAAGCTTGGCCGTGTTCCATCCAGCGAGTTTTTTCCACCAGCCATAGTCGCCATAAATCTTGAAGGCAACCATCATGAGAGTTTCGTTTTTCTGAACGGTGTACTCCATCATGTTGTCAGAGAGTTTAGTTGAAGATTTCGTCCAGCTAGACGACTTTGTAGGTTTTTCTGCAGGAGTTTCGTCTTCGATCACGAGTTCAGCGGAAGTATCACCTTCGGTAGCGGCCACTTCTGGAGACTCCTCAATGACAGGTTCTTCAGTTGTCGTTTCAGCAACGGCAGCTGGTTCACCCGATGGATTCTCGATGAATTCATCAGCATCTGAAAGTTCAACTTGTGGTGTTTCTTCTTTAACTGGCTGAGATGATTTTGACCCCGAACAGGACACAACCACACTCAGGCACAACAACACCATCCATGGCACTAACTTCATATTCACTCCCTGAAAATGACACATATATAGAGTCTATTATAACTCTATGGTTTCAGGAGTGTGGAAAATTTTGCTGAAAAGCCTAGAAGTAGAAAAACATATCTTTCTGGTCAATTGAATCGTAGATCCGCTTCACCAGGCGATTAAAGTGTTCTTCATTGTCGAGGAAGTCGAGTTCGTCCGTATCCACGATGAGAGATTTACCGAGATTGTAGCGGCCATACCAGTCGTCATAGTAGTCGTTGAGCCCTGAAAGATACTCCAAAGGAATGGATTGTTCGTAATCTCTTCCTCTCTGCTTGATCCTCTCCTGAAGCTTGGGAACTGATCTTCTCAGGAATATCATGAGCGTCGGAGGCGAGAGATACTGAATCATCGAATCGTAGAGCGCCCGATAATTTTGATAATCGCGCTCATCGAGTTTCCCGGATTCATACAGAGAGCGGGCGAAGATATTGGCGTCTTCGTAGATAGAACGGTCCTGAACTGAACTCGCCGGAGAAGCTTCAATCTGCTTGTGAGCATTAAAGCGGTGATTGAGAAAATACACCTGAAGTGGGAATGACCAGCGGGACATATCAGCGTAGAAATCTGCGAGATAAGGATTGTCCTGAACAGATTCAAAATGCGGCTTCCAGCCCAGTCTTTCAGAAAGTTTTTTCGTGAGAGTGGTTTTCCCACTTCCGATATTTCCCGCCACAACCACGAACATAGGGTTCGCGCTCGTCGAGAGGCGCTGATAGGCCAGATCTGGCATGGAGTTCTCCTGAATTTGCATGGAAAAAGCGTATTATGAATAGTGCCAGAAATCTTGACTCATTCAATCAATTTTAAAAGTAATTGTGACGTTTACAGTCGAAGACTGAATTACTTAGAATGAAATTAAGAATGAAAATTGCATCCAAGTTTCTTATTTATGCTTCGCTTATCCTCGCGAATTTTAGTGGCGCGTGGGCGCAATCTCTCGTGGAAGATGCCAATATTAATGTCGCCCAGACGGCAGACGGTTCTTCCTTCACCGAAACAATAAAAATTATTTCAAATTCCAAGAAAATTTTTATTCTTACAAATAATAACCAGCAGCTTGGACCGGGGGATTTTATCTCGCTGGCCCTCGAAAATAAGCTCGCGGCCCGCGCCCTCGTGGCGAAAAATCACCAGGGTCAGGTCGGAATCAAAATCATCAAAATCTATTCCTTGAATCAATGGGGAAAGCTTCGTCGTGACCAGGACGTTCAGATTGTAAAAGGTGACGATTCCGGCTTTATGAAAAAAATCGAAGAGCCAAAAATTGATGGAG
Source organism: Bacteriovoracaceae bacterium (assembly GCA_947451425.1). Lineage (GTDB taxonomy): Bacteria > Bdellovibrionota > Bacteriovoracia > Bacteriovoracales > Bacteriovoracaceae > Peredibacter. The sequence goes on from CANGAC010000035.1 coordinate 4,039, forward strand.
CTCCACGGATTAAAGACGAAGATGATCTGTATACGAAAGATGTCGTGATTGATGACAGTGTGGAATTTGTTGATGATAACAAGAACCGTCACATCAAGCCTGATAACGTTGTAGGAATTTTTGCTTCTTTCCTCAATGCCGATAATCCGCAAGGTGCCAGTGGCGGATCAACTCGTGGAACCGAATTTGGTCTCACATGGGCGTATCAGTTTACCGACAATTTTTTTGTTGAAGGGGTTTACGGCAGAACTCTTCTTGATAACTACCCGGTAGATTCCACGCAGACACTCGTCAATCGTCTGGTTGGTCGTCTCAAGTACAACATCAAGGGCCCTCTTTACACTTTCTTCATGCCGTATGTGGGTTATCAAAGCAATACGGTCTCAAGTCCGGATGCGGGTAAAGGCGGTAACGCAATTACTGACAAGGCGGAACTTCAAGCCGTCGATAATCTCAAGAAAAATACTGTTGTCGCTGGTGTGACTGTTCTAAGACGTCTTGTTCCGGGATGGTTCCTGAGAGCTGACATTGGTACTGATCTGATTAACATCGGGTTCTGTATTGAATTCTAAAATTCTTCTTCTACTCATTCTTCTTGTTCTTATCTCTGCCTGTGGTGTGAAAGGTGATCCCGGTATTCCGAAAGAGCCGGCCTTCCCCTCCCTCCTTGAAAATTATCCAGACATTGAAGCTGATAAAAAACTCGACGAAACCAAGAAGCGCTGATGTCTCTCATCATTGCTTCCGGGAGTAACATCGGGAATTCTCCGCAAACTCTCCGCGATGCTTGTGCAGAGCTTTCCGTCCACTTTTCTCACATCGCCTCCAGCCGGATTTATACTTCTCCGGCAGTGGAATATGAAAATCAACCCGATTTTTATAATCAGGTAATCGAGTTCTCCCTTCCTGATCTGAAGCCGGATGAGGTGATGAAATATCTTTTAGAAATCGAAAAAAAATTCGGGAGACATCGCGACATTCCTAAAGGTCCCCGCACCTTGGACCTCGATATTATTTTTTGGGGCACCACTTCTTTTCACTCTGAAATAGTAACCATTCCCCATCCCCGCTGGTTTGAGCGAAGCTTTGTAGTTAAACCTCTACAAGAATTACCTTTCTTTCAAACTATCCGGAAATGTTTTACAATTCCTCAATCATTCACAGTAGACGCTGCACCTCTTCAGGATTGACCGAACAAGGAAAAGACATGGATTTTTCACTCTCCACGGAACAGAAGGAGATGAGAGAACTCGCTCTGAAATTTGCCAGAAACGAGATGATCCCTCATTCACAGGAGTTCGACGAGAAAGGCACTTTCCCTTCTGAGATCTTTAAGAAGGCATGGGAGCTTGGTCTCATCAATACCTGCATTCCCGCTGAGTTCGGCGGGGCAGGATTCACCTCCCTTGAAGGAGTCATCATTTCGGAAGCCCTCGCCTACGGATGCATGGGAATGAATACGTCTTTCATGGCCAATGACCTCGCTCTTCTTCCGATTGTGATCGGAGGAAATGAAGAACAGAAGAAAAAATTCCTCACTCCCTTCACGGAAGAATTCCGGATTGCCTCATTTTGTCTGACTGAACCAGGAAATGGCTCAGATGCTGGGGGGATTAAAACCACCATCAAAGACGGCGGTGACCACTGGGTTGTGAACGGCGAGAAGATGTGGATCACGAACGCCGGATATGCGCACCTCTTTGTTGTTTACGGCACCATGGACCCGGCCCTGAAGCACAAAGGAATTTGTGCCATAGTTGTTGATCCCAAAACTGATGGCGTCATGATCGGCAAAAAAGAAGACAAGATGGGACATCGCTCCTCAGATACCAGAGGTGTTAGATTCCAGAATGTAAAAGTTCCCAAGGAAAATATGCTCGGTAAGCCTGGAGAAGGCTGGTCGATAGCCATGAGTACTCTCGATCATTCCAGACCCCTGGTGGCCTCTTCAGCCGTCGGTGGAGCGCAAAGAGCACTGGATCTCTCGATTGGATATGCCAAGGAGAGAATTCAGTTTGGCGTTCCGATTTCCAAGCATCAGGCGGTGCAATTCATGATCGCAGAAATGGGAATGAAAGTTGAGGCCGCGAGACTTCTCGTACACAAAGCAGCATGGATGTGCGATCAGGGCGAACGGAATACGGAAATTGCCTCTTATGCGAAAGCATTTGCCTCTGACTCCTGTATGCAAATTACGACGGATGCAGTACAAATTTATGGTGGTTACGGCTACAGCAAAGAGTATCCGGTCGAGAAACTCATGCGGGACGCGAAGCTCATCCAGATTTATGAAGGAACTTCCCAAATCCAGCGGCTGGTAATGGCCCGCGAATTATTGAAATAGGTCAGTGAAGGAGTACATATGAATGTTTTTGTTTGTGTTAAACAGGTTCCGGATACCGAAACCAAAATCGTTCCAACTGGTGACGGAAGTTTCATTGAAACTTCTTCCATCAAGTGGATCATGAATCCTTACGATGAATTTGCTGTTGAGCAGGCACTTCTCGTGAAGCAGTCAAATCCTGCCGCTAACGTAACCGTTGTGCGTGTGGGTTCTGTTAAAGACACCGAAGCTCTTCGTACGGCCATGGCGATGGGTGCTGATGATGCGATCCTCGTTGAAGCTGCTGACAATCTTGATTCTTACTCCATCGCAAAAGCTCTTAAAGGTGCGATCGAGAAATCTGGAAAAAAACCGGATCTCATTCTCGCGGGTAAACAGGCGATCGATGACGATGCCCTCCAGGTTCCACAGGTTCTGGCAGAGATGCTGAATCTTCCGTCGGTTTCTGTGATCGTGGGCTTTGAGCTCGCCGGAACAGCTGTGAAAGTGAAGCGCGAAGTAGAAGGCGGAGCTCTCGAAGTTTACGAGCTCGCAGCTCCTTGCGTTCTTGCCTGTAACAAAGGTCTCAATACTCCAAGATATGCTTCTCTTCCGGGAATCATGAAGGCGAAGAAAAAACCAATGACCCAGCTTTCGCTTGGTGACGTTGGTGTTTCTGAAGCTGATCGCAGAGTGAAATATTCTCAGTTCCGTCTTCCTCCTGAAAAACCAGCAGGGAAGAAATTTGATGCAACCGATGCTGCCAAACAACGTGAAGTTGTTTCTCAGGTTGTAGGTCTTCTCAGAACTGAAGCTAAAGTCATTTAAGTAAAAGTTAAAAGGATTGATATATGGCAAACGTACTCGTCTTTACCGAAGTCCATGACGGCAAAGTAAAACCGGTGACTCTCGAAATCTTAGGCAAGCTCGCAGGTCAGTCCGCTGACGTGGCAGTTGTCGGAGATCTTGGTGCTGACCAGGTTGCTGAACTCGCTAAAAACGGCGCGCAGAATGTTCATAAACTGAAAGGTGCGAACCTCGATAAATATTCTCCGGAAGGTTACGCCAATGCTCTGGCGGAATTTATCAAGTCTAAGAATTATGATTACGTCTTCGGTGGAGCAACTTCCATGGGGAAAGATCTTCTTCCAAGACTTGCGACAAAATTCAACGCAGGACTTGCTTCTGATGTTGTGAATTTTGTTTTTGAAGGCGGTAACTTCGCTGGTACTCGTCCCCTCTTTGCAGGTAAATGTCTCGCGAAAGTGGAAATCACCGGACCGAAGCCACACTTCGTCTCCATTCGTCCGAATGCTCTCGGGATGACGGCCAGTCCAACGGGAGGAGCTGGTGCCGCAGCGGATGTGAATGCGAACGCTGGTGAAATCCGCGCTGCGATCAAAGACATCATCAAAGCCGCTTCTACAAAAGTCGATCTCACAGAAGCAAATATCATTGTGACTGGTGGTCGTGCCATGAAGAATGCTGAGAACTTCAAAATCCTCAATGAGATGGCCGATGTGATTGGTGCCACTGTTGGTGCTTCACGTGCTGCTGTTGATTCCGGCTTTGCTCCACATGCTATGCAGGTTGGTCAGACTGGTAAGACAGTTGCTCCATCTCTTTATATCGCTTGTGGTGTATCGGGAGCGATTCAGCATCTTGCCGGTATGAGAACTTCAAAGGTCATCGTTGCGATCAACACAGATCCGGATGCTCCAATCTTCACGAAAGCCGATTACGGAATCGTAGGAGATCTCTTCACGATCGTTCCGATCATGACGGAAGAATTCAAGAAATTACTCGGAAAGTAATCCGAAATTAAAAAGGGCCCTTACGGGCCCTTTTTTTAGGTTGGTGGTTGAAACTCAGCGGCTCCCTGTGCCTGAAAAGCTGCGTCCGGATCACCGGCCGCTTGTTCCTGGGCCCACTCGGGACTCGGGACGATATCAGCTGGTTGCTGGAGATTGGCCATTTGTTCCGCTGGAGGTGCGGCCACATCAGGTTGCGCTTCTTCTGCCTGAGCAGTCTGTGCTGGTTGTTCTGGCTGTTCGCCAGGATTTCCAAAATTATCAGATTCGCCGTTTCCTGTTTGTGCGACGTCATTGGCCGTCACTTGTTCCTGAGAAGGCTCTCCGACAAAGCGAAGTCTTGTTCCTTCTAAAGGTCCGTTAGTGAGTGTGACCATGTAAGCAGTCTGGTCCACCTGATAAAGCATGCCGGTATAAACCTCTCCATCAATGTCATATTCAAAGACGTTTCCGTTCATCTCAGAGAATGAAACCGTCACACCTTCGCCGTTAGGAAGAGCAACACTCAAAGTATCGATCGTTCCATTAGATGTCGAAAGACTTCCCGAGAACTGTCCTGCGGGAAGGCCATCCTTCCATTTTTTCGGGTTCACGACTTCCACAAGGCTCAGATTCAGCTCTTCGTTGACGGCAGCTGCAGGAGCGTCCGGTTGAGGGACTGAAGAAGGGGCGCTTGATCCGGAGGCAATCGTATTCACAACCTGATTCACAGGAACTTGTAAGGCGTTTTGCGAGACTGTTTGCACGGGTGTGAGTTTCTGCCACTGAATGCCGGTAGCGACCAATCGCCCAGGCTCGGTTACTCCGTAAAGCTCATCGAGCCTTTTCACGAAGCGGATGTCAGCACCATTTAAGTGTGACTCCGAATTGATGACGATGGCATTATACGTGCCCGTCACCACAAAGAAGAGCATTGTCAGGAAAGACAACGTCCGTTTCTTATATAACCAATTCATACAATAACCCCTGATGCTCAAAGGTTGAGCAAGAGGAATGCCAAAAGGTAGACACCTAAATGCGTGAAACTGGTGAGGCGATAAGCGAACTAACGAAGAATTCGTGACGGGTGTATAAAGAATGAACAGACCGGAAAAATTCTCACCGCTGCCATTTGTGGTCTACTGTCTAAACTTTAGACAGTAAAAATGGGCAAAAAAAAAGGCCCTCTCAAGGGCCTTTTTCTTATTCGGTCATAGGAGTTTGTTTCAGATAATCCGTATGAGAAGACCGGAAGCGCTTGAGCGCAATCACTACGAGATCGGCCATGGGAATATTCGTGTTCTTCACCATAAGCTCGAGATCCTCGACGACTTTCTTCTCAATCTTGACTGTAATTTCTTTCAGATCACCGACATTCTGTTTTTGCGATTTCATTTCATACCTCTGGGAAAATTGGCTTAATTTTAACCTTTTTTCCCCTCTGGGTCATCAGGGATTGTTTTTCACAGCGAGGATCTTAAGCGCATTTTTTTTGCGCAGTCCCACCAAGGCCGTCGTGATTTCATGATCTAAGAGGTTACAGTGCTGATAGATGTCATAAGAACTGTTCCACTCTGTCAGGGCACAAAGGACTTCAAACTCGGCTGAAGTCACCGGCAGGGAATCCTCGATAAATTCGGGATCAATGACGATTTTCACATTATCTGGTGGACGCATTTTCAGAGTCTGTTGATAAAGCTTCAAAGACGATGCGAGTTTCTCTTTCAGTTCAAAAAGAGGAAGAGTGATTTCATTGAGTTCAGGATCAACGACTTCTGGCTCAACAACATACTCGTAAGATTGAAGCGAGAATTCCTGGATAAAAATCTGATAGAGACCTTTCTCGCCCTTAGCCCCCTGAAAAAGTGCGTCTACGATCTCACCGTTACGAAAAACAATGTGGCCAATGAACTGGCGATTGAAATTCGAAAGTACGTTCACTTTTCCAGTGAACCGCACTGAAGCCTGATCATCGATGACGGAGAAAAGTTTTGAGTCCATTTTTCCTACTTGTTAAGTCCGAAGAGTCGGGAGATCACTCCGGGCTTTGTCAGCTCAGGCGTTCCCTGAAAAAATTTATTAACTGCAGCCCCGGCATCGAGGAAGGCATTCCAAACCGGTCGTCCAGCGAACGATTCATTACTCATGTAGGGAATCCCTTCATCGGATCCTGTTCGAAGGCTGATCTCAAGCGGGATTTTCCCGATCAGCTCTGTCCCGAGTTGGGAAACAGCAGCCGCGACTCCGCCTTTGCCAAAAATAAAATGCTCTTTTCCGCAACCATCACAGATAAACGAACTCATGTTCTCCACCATGCCGATGATTGGGAGATTCATTTTCCGGAACATCTCAAGACCTTTCTTGGCATCCAGGAGGGCCACGTCCTGTGGAGTGGAAATGATAATGGCTCCATCAACATGAGCGTTCTGGATCATTGAAAGTTGGATATCCCCGGTTCCCGGAGGAAGATCGATGAGAAGATAATCAGTTCCGGTCCAGTCCACATCGAAGAGAAACTGATTCAGAACTCCACCGAGCATAGGACCTCGCCAGATGACGGGATCACCTTCATTGATGAAGAAACCAAAACTCATGAAGCGAACACCGTGGGCATCCACCGGAATTATTTTTCTGTCGGAATTTGAGCGGGGTTTTTCTTCGCGTTTTCCCATGATCATGGGAAGTGAAGGCCCATAAATGTCGGCATCAATGATACCGACTGAGTGACCTTGTTTTTTCAGAGTCAGGGCCAGATTGGCCGTGAAGGTGGATTTTCCCACTCCGCCCTTTCCGGATCCAATCGCGATGATCTTTCCTACACCCGGAACTGGTTTTTTATTCCCCACCGTCCCGTGGCCGGTCTTAATCTGGGCCGGGGTCGTCGCTTCTTCAGGTTTTTTCGTAGGAGCGGCGTCCAATGCTTTGAAGACATCCTGAGACTGAGACGAAGTCGTTTTCACGAGAACGTTCTCAATTCCTACGACACCTTCGAGGGCATCCTGGATATTCTTCTCGATCATGCGTTTTTCTACCGGGGAGATCCCATCACGGTTGTATTGAATGACGAGCTTTTCGCCCTCCATGCCTACATGTTGCCAACGACCTTCGGAGTCAAAAGACTTCTGGGTGGCAGGGTTGATAATCTGACTTAAACGTTGGCGAATCTCATCTGACATAGAAACCTGACTTTTATGCTGGGAAATAAGTGGATTATTTCCGTATGGTGGAAATTCCGAGTTCATTTTATGATGTAAGGAAACACTCTGAACAGGATAAAGAAATTGGCATTTTATAAACGGTCAACGTTCCTCATCGACCCGAAATTTCAGCTACGATTCAGCATCGTGATTTCTCTCATGTTCATCATAGGAAGCTTAATTTACGCTTATGTGGTCTATGATTTTATCAGCGACATGGGCAATCAGTACGCGCTCACGAAACTTGGTGTCACAGAGGCGGCCCAAAGCTTTCTCATGTTTCTCGTTCCTTTTCAGTTTCTCCTGACGTCTCTCGTAATCCTGACGTCGATTTTCCTCACACACAAAGTAGCAGGCCCTCTCTACAAATTAAGAAACCATCTTCTCCATATCCGGGAAGGAGATCCGATCTCTCCCCTGACTTTCCGTACTGGTGATAATTTTGAGGATGTAGCCGAGGAAGTTACTTTGTTTCTGGAGTGGGTTGTCGCAAATCAGGAATCAGATTTCAAATACGTTGAAGAAGTCTCTTCTTATGTGGATAACCTTGCGATGGTGATTCCAGACGATAAGAAGCCAGTTCTCAATGAAATTTCCCGTAGACTAAAAGAGATCAATTCCCGCTATAAAAAGGACAATTGATCCTCTGTCAAATTCTCCCGTTGGTGCTATAATTTTTTCTATTCATCCATGCGGGATGATTAGAACGGGATCCATGAAATTTCTCCTCTCCATTCTGTTAATTTGCGGATCTGCCTATGCGGAGTCGATGCTTTCCCATCCCGCTTCACTTGTACCGGCCGAGAAATTGACCCTTTCGCGGACAGACCACATCATCGCTGAGCACATGGTGAATATCATGAAGCTCACGGAGAAGGGCTACGTAAGCCAGGACGTACTTTCCAAAATCATATCTGAAACCAGCAAGTCTCCGAACTTCCCGATGTTTGTTCCGTGGCTGGAATCGATTCAGGCCATTTCAAAAATCTCGGATCACAAAGATCTCATCAATCACTGCCGCCAATATGTTTCGCGGAAACAAACCCTCACTCTCGAGCGTGTGCTTGAGCGGGTGGCAGGGAACTACTGCCGGGAGCGCGCCCTTCACGCCATCAATCGCGATATTGAGAAAAACAAGATCCTGACAGAGGAATCAACCCTCTTCCTTCAGGAGCATCTGAAATTTTTTCTGACGAAGAAAAATCGCAAGGACTTTGCCTTCTTTCTTCAGTCTCAGTCTTCTCATCCGGAAGTCCTGAAAAAAATTTCACAGGAAGTCACCGCTTACAGTGTGCAGAACCAGATCGTCCCCTCGCACGAAGTTTTGAAAGACATCGTTATCAATGAGCAGATTACCAAGCTCATTCAGGAAAAGGGATTCAATCCCCTTCAGCACCAGAACGTTTTCTATGCCGAATACGGAAAGCTTGTGGAGCTCGGCTACCGCGCAATTGACAACAAGCCTTCAGAAGAAAAAATCCAGGAACATTATAAATTCCTGAAAAACTACATCGACCTGAATCAGGATCATCTTCCTGTAGGACTTTGTCTTTCGCGACTGAACGACTTTGCCAAAGCCGTTTTCCGTGCAGGATTCAAGGATCTCTCCCGGGAAATTTTCAAATTCATCGTTAAGAAAAACAATAAAGATATTCAGGAAGACGCCCTGTTCTTTTACCTCTGGACCTGGCTCTCAACTAATGACTGGAAGGATGCTCTCAAGACAGCTGAGGCATATAATATCCTTAAAAAACCAAAAGATATTTCTGACCCAAGATTGAAATTCTGGATCGGCCATTCATTTGAAGAAACTGGAAAAACGAACGACGCCATTGAGCTCTATGAAAATATCATTGAGAAAAATCCGCTAAGTTATTACGCCATCATGTCGTCAAAAAAAGTCATGAGTCTCAAGCCTGACTCCAGGATTGCCCGCTTCTATGCCGAACGTTCTGTGAGAAGCCCGGCCCTCGACATCAAGAAGATTGAAATTGACCAGGATCATCTTTCATCACTGGTTCGCCTTCGCGCCTGGGCAAAAATCGATAATCAAAGAATGATGGAGCTTGAACTAAAGCGCCTCAATCGTCACAGCATGCCTCTCTATGTGGTCAAGCACCCGACGGATAAACAACCTTACGTGAAATCGGAACTCCATCTTCTGAACGGAAGAATCATTCAGGAATCCGAGAACTATCTTGCGACTTTTCGGTATCTCTACACTGTACTTGATAAGGGCGAAGTTGTTTTCAATCGCGAGCTTCTCGAGATCCTTTATCCGTCCCCATACCTGGCCGAACTCCGGAAAGTTCTTAAAAATGATCAGCTTGATCCGATTGTGGTTCTCTCCCTCATCCGGCAGGAATCAGTTTTCAATCCTATGGCACGTTCACCGGTCGGTGCGCGGGGCCTCATGCAGATCATGCCCACAACTGCCCGCCGTATGAAGCGAACAGTTCGCGACATTCATCTTCAGAAGCCGGAGCTCAACATCGAGCTTGGAACGAAATACTTCAAGGGCCTTCTTAAGCGCTACGACGGAAATCTCGTGTATGTTCTGGGTGCGTACAATGCTGGTGAAGCTCGCGTTGAGCGCTGGAAGAATTTATATTTCGACACTGATCAATCGATTCTTAAAAACATCGAGGCCATTCCTTTCCTCGAAACCCGTAATTACGTGAAACTCATTTTCCGCAATATCTTTTTCTACAAGATTCTCCTCGAAGGCGAAAAACCACAGTTCGCCGACGCCAAAGAAGCGAACAAACTGTTCGACGTTCATCTGGGCTTCAATAAATAATTCCACTGATTTTTGCTGATAGAATTGGTCTCAAAATGCTTCAGATACTAGGCGCTGAAGGTCCGAAGATCGAGGCGTACGTTTAAGTACGCCGCAGTGATGAGGACTGATAGCAACGACGTAGATGAAGTATTTTCAGGCCAATTAGACGTTGAACTTGAAGTGGATGACATCTCCGTCTTTAACTTCATATTCCTTGCCTTCCATTCTGAACTTCCCGGCTTCCTTCACTTTGCCTTCTGAGCCAAGCGCGAACAAATCATTGCAGTGATAAACTTCTGCTTTGATGAAGCCTCTTTCGAAATCAGTATGGATGACACCAGCAGCTTGAGGGGCCTTAGAACCCTTAGGAAAGGTCCAGGCGCGGACTTCTTTCACACCAGCTGTGAAGTACGTGTACATGTCGAGCATCTTGTAACCTTCACGGATCATCTTCGAGAGACCCGATTCAGTGATGCCGATATCTTTGAGGAATTCTGCTTTTTCTTCAGCGGAATCAAGGGCGGCAATTTCGGATTCAACTTTTCCGCAAATCGTAATGACGTTCGCCCCTTCTTTAGCCGCGATCTCTCTTACTTTCTTCACGTGATCATTTTCTTTCGTGAGGTTGGCTTCATCCACGTTACAAACGTAGAGCATCTTCTTCATCGTGATGAGGTGAAGATCTGAAACAGCCTCGATTTCATCGGCATCAAGTGGAAGTGAACGAGCGGGAAGACCTTCTTCGAGAGTTTTCACGAGACGCTCAAGAATCGGTTTTGAAATCATCGCTTTCTGCTGAACTTTCTTGTCCTGAGACTTGAGGTATTTATCAAGCGTCTGGATTCTTTTGGTCACGGATTCAAGATCCGCGAGAGCAAGTTCGATATTGATGACTTCGATATCAGAAACTGGATCAACTTTCCCCGCGACGTGAATGATGTCGCCATCTTCAAAGCAACGGACAACGTGGCAGATTGCTCCGACCTGACGAATGTGACCAAGGAATTGGTTTCCTAATCCTTCGCCTTTCGAAGCACCTTTTACGAGACCGGCAATATCTACAAACTCAGTAATCGCCGGAATAACTTTTTCCGGGCCGACAAGCTTGGCAATTTTTTCGAGGCGCTCATCAGGAACGTGAACCACACCGACGTTTGGTTCAATGGTACAGAATGGATAGTTGGCAGCTTCCGCCGGAGCCGAAGTCAGTGCCGAGAAAATTGTTGATTTACCGACATTCGGGAGACCAACGATTCCACAATTCATACCCATACAAACCTACCCTATAAGATTCTTTTTATTGTAAATTCCGACTTTGTTCAAACCATCTACCATGGCCGAAAGCATCGGGTCATTCAGTTTTTCCAGAAGAAGCGGCAATTGTACCTGTTCTTCCTTCGAAAAGGGACTCAAAACCCAGTTCGAGACATCTCCATGAACCGGACGACCAATTCCAACTCTCATACGACCGAAATTCTCAGTACCTAGGCAAGCCGCGATGGATTTCAGTCCATTATGCCCGGCAAGTCCTCCACCCATTTTGAAATGAACCTGCCCGAAGGGAATATCGAGTTCATCATGGATGACGAGAATCTTCTCTGGTGGAATTTTAAAAAACGCCGCAAGAGGTTGCACCGACTCTCCCGAAAGATTCATATACGTCTGAGGCATAATCGCCCAGAATTTATGACCCTTGTGAGTAGCCTCGGTGTAAACACCCTTAAACTTTGATTTCCAGTTTGAGCTTTTGAAAACGGGAGAAGATTCGAGAAGCATCCACGCAATGTTGTGCCTGGTCTGAGCATACTCGGAACCAGGATTACCAACACCTACGACCAGCTGGAACATCTTAGATGAAAAGCGAACTTACCGAATCATGATTAAATGTCCGGTGAATCGCTTTCGCGAGAATGTCTGCGACAGTGACGATTTTGATTTTATCGAGTTTTCTCGCAGCTTCTGAAAGAGGAATCGTATCAGTGACAATCACGGCATCAAGTTCTGCACATTCTGCAATTCTCTGGATCGCTGGATCTGAGAACACTGGGTGAGTGGCTGCGGCGTAGATTTTCTTGGCACCATTCTTACGAAGGGCCTTAGCGGCCTGAACGAGAGTTCCTGCCGTGTCGATCATATCGTCGATGATGATACAGTCTTTTCCATTCACATCACCGATCACGTTCATCGCTTCCGCAACGTTCGGGCCGGTTCTGCGCTTATCAATGAGAGCGAGATCTGCGTTCATTCTCTTGGCGTAATAACGGACGCGCTCAACTCCGCCGGCATCCGGAGAAACAGTGATGAGGTTTTTCGGATCGAGATTTTTCTGGACCCATTCAAGGATCACAGGAGAAGCGAAAATATTATCAAACGGAATATTAAAGAAGCCCTGGATCTGTCCGGCGTGAAGATCCATCGTCACGACACGTGAGGCACCTGCGACGGTAATCATGTCGGCCACTAGTTTCGCTGTAATCGGAGTTCTTGGTGAACTTTTCCGGTCCTGGCGAGAGTAACCATAATGAGGAACAACTGCTGTGATGGAATTGGCCGAAGCCCGCTTCAGAGCGTCCACAATGATGAGGAGCTCCATAAGACTTTCATTCACGGGAGTGCATGTCGACTGGATCACGAAGACATCCGCACCGCGGACGTTTTTTTCGATCTCACAGTAGATCTCGCCGTTCGCGAATCTTCTTAATTGGGGATTTACCAGGGGAACGTCGAGGAATTCAGAAATCTTCTTGGAGAGATGCGGGTTTGAGGTTCCAGAGACAAGGACTATACGTCTCACCACTCAGAAGCTCCTTGAGAAGATGGTAGGGGTGGCAGGGTTCGAACCTGCGTATGGCAGAATCAAAATCTGCTGACTTACCACTTGTCGACACCCCTACAGATACTTTTTCGTTCAAAGGAATATAAAATAAACCCCTTCTTTTTGCAACCATCGCATGACTTTAAGTCGTTCTTTTTTCGGGGGAAAATTGGACACATTCGGAGCGATTTCTTATAGTTTGGATAAATAAAAAACCAACCTCTCACTTATTGGAGACGTCGTGACCGCAAAAAGGTTTCAATACGCAGCCATCGCTCTGGTTTCTGCCCTGAGCATCAATTCTGCTTCTGCCCTCCCCATCGACTGGACCGGGGTCTTCGGTGTCGACACTCACCTTTTAAATAACGTCTGCCGGACCAAGGACACCGTTCCTCAGAAATTTAATCCGTCTACCGGTGCCCGAAATGCTGGAACCGAGGGAACTCAGGGTCTTGATGGAGACTGCGGGGCCACTTTCCAGACTTATGTGTTCAAGCTCAATCCTCAAATTATCGTCAACGACGGCGTGACCCTGAAAGGTGAACTTTCTTCTGGATATCTGCGTGGTGGATTCGCGGGTGACAATGCCACCAATGGACAGAACGGAACGGGCGGATCTTATTTCTTCGTTTCCCCTGCTCAGAGAAGTGGTCTGAACGTTAACCAGATGTACATGGAACTCTATGCGGATACGGCCCTCATCCGTATCGGTCGGATGTCCCGTCACTACGGTCTGGGAATCGCTTTTGATGGTGGAAACGATGCCTGGGATCGCTTCTTTACGATGTACGACGGTATCGACGCTGAAATGAAGATCGGGAATTTTGGCATCACTCCTTATTACGCAAAAATTTCTTCCTACGATAACAACGCTACGACCGTTCAAAGCTCCGGCGCCCGTCCGATTGGTGGATGGGATGTTCGTGAAACAGGTATTACTGCTAAGTACGATAACAAAGCGCGCGATCTCGTCGTCAGCGTTCTCTATGGAAAGCGCTTCTCGGAAGCTAAAAACTCTATCTACAACAATACAACAAGCGGTTCAGCTGTTCCGAGAGCTATCGGAAAGACACAAGTCACTGTGATTGAACCTTATGCCTCGAAGAGATGGAATAAGTTCAAGATTTCTGCCGAGGGATCTCTTCAATCTGGAGATTACGGCGATGTCTATAACTCCGGAATTAAGTCGCGTCTTAACTCAACGGCTTACGTTGCTGAGTTAAAATACGATCTCAATCCGAAATGGGATATTGGGGCGAACGTTGGTCAAGTGAGCGGTGATAACGGTGCTTCGAAAAACTTCGAAGCGATGTATCTTCACCCGAACTATCAGATCGCTGACCTCATGTTCCGCTATAACTATGCGGGCTTCAATGGCGGCGGACGTTCTATCTTTGACTCTTCCATCACCAACGCTCAATTCTGGAAACTCTACGGGAATTACAAGACTGACAAATGGACCTGGAAAGGTGCTTTAGTCATGGCAAGTGCGATGAAGACAGCGAAGGCCGGATCTCGCGGCTATCACCACGAAGAGCACTACGCTTTCAGCTCAAATCAATCTCAAAAGAAAGATTATGGATACGAACTTGATCTTGGCTTTGATTATCGCTGGAACCCGAACGTCATCATCAGTGGATACTACGGCTACTGGGTAGTCGGTGATTATTATGCTTTCACCAACAGTGCGACGAAACTGACCCTCACCAATGTTCACGGTGGTGGTCTCAGAGCAACTCTCGAATTCTAATTTCGCTCAAATAAAAAAAGCCGCCTAAAGGGCGGCTTTTTTTTTTATCAATTTTATCTGCCGTAAAGATTTGGATAACCCATACCCTGACCCATCCATGATGGCTGCTGGCCCATGCCACCTGCCAGGTAAGGACTCTGGCCATACATCTGACCGTAAGGAGAAGCGCCGAACTGCGGCTGCTGCTGGCCGAAACCAGTGCTGTAATAAGGAGTCGGAGACTGACCATACATCTGCTGCTGACCACCGAATGATCCTTGTCCCATCGAAAGCCAGTTCATCCCAAGAGCACCCATTTGCGGCTGCTGTTGTCCCATGAAGTTTGAACCCATAGTTCCCTGGTAACCGAACTGAGCATTGAATCCTGATTGACCAAGGTACGATGGTTGCTGTCCGTACATTTGTCCGTAAGGATTCTGCTGCTGTTGCATCATACCTGTATTTCCGTAAGGAGAAGTCTGGTTCATCATCCAGGCCGGCATCATCGATTGCTGACCCATTTGTCCCATCTGACCGTTCAT
>CANGAC010000036.1 GCA_947451425.1 Bacteriovoracaceae bacterium
GATTCGGGAGGAGATTATAAAACTCCGGGGTAGAGTTTGGCTTGAGCGTGATGCCGATCGTTTTTAAGGGCGCGTGTTTCATACTGACTCCGTCATGACTCTCATGGCCTCTTCGAGGTCTTCGAAAGGCTTGTTGAGAAGGCGACATTGGTAGGCATTGGCGCGGGACAAGACCTGGGGAGAATTGTACGCGGTCATAATAACAAATTTTTTACTGATATCCTGGGCCGAGAACTTTTTCTTCGATTCTTCGATCACGTCGAATCCTGAAATGTCCTGGAGCATGAGATCGCAGACGATCCGGTCGTAGTCGTTGGCGAGGATCATGTCGATCGCCAGTTTTCCACTGGCAGAAACATCAACGAGAAAGCCTCTCCGCTCGAAGAGTTTCTTCAGAGACTGCTGAATAAGGATTTCATCTTCGATGATAAATATTTTTTTCATGTTACCGGGAGAGTGATGCAAAAGTGCGCACCTTTAAGTTCAGTATCCGACATATATTCCAAATTACCACCCATTTTTAAAGCGAGATTGCGTGAGAGGACGAGACCCAGTCCGGTACCTGAAGCCTTCGTCGTAAAGAAGGGCTTGAAAAGCTGGACGGCTTTCTCCGAAGGAATTCCCGGCCCGTTATCACACACGTGAATGGCGATGTTTTTTTCTTCCCGGGCGATACGAATAGTAAGTTCGCCGCCGGTTACCATCGCTTCTCGCAGGGCCTGCGCCGCATTTACGATGAGATTGAAAAGAATCTGGACGACAAAAATCAGGGGAACGGAAAGTTCAAGGGACTCAGTGTCCCCTTCATAAATCACTTTCTTCCGCATCTCCCGGCCTTCGCTTTTGGCGAGGACGAGGGATTCATCAATGATTTTTTTCAGGTGTACCGGTCGGGGTTCATTCTGAATCTGGTAAAGATTGGAGAAGTTTTCGATGATGACCTGACAGCGGGCCACGTTTTTCTCGATTTCCTTCATGAGGTCTTTGTTATCTGTGGCGACGTCGAGGGTGCGGAACATCTGAGAGCCCAGCATGAGCCCGAAAAGCGGATTCGACAGTTCGTGGCGAAGCGTATTTAAGAGTTCGCCCAGGAGTGAGATGCGCTGGAAATGGAAAAGGTCGAAAGCATAGTGCCGAAGCTCATCACTGTCATACAAATCCAGTGTGAAAGGCCCCATCACTTTTTTCGTGAAGAAAATATCCTGCTCCTGAAGTTCCCCTTTCATCAAATCATTCTGGAATGAAGTTCCCGTCACATGATTTCTGATCCGGAGAGGGAGAGGAAAGTCCTTAAGACAGATTCTGAGTTCGGAAATTCTTTTATCCGAGAATTCCTGGTCGATGAGCCTTTCGAAATGCGGCTGAAGAAGATCAATGCAGGTTTCAAAAAGTTCGATCTCTTCCCTGCCGAAGCTCAGGAAGTCGTGACGGGAAGCCAGGGCAACGAGAGTGTATTTTCGGGAGACGACTTCCTTGGCCAGAAAGCTGCCGTTGAAAGGAAGGTTAAGCTTAGGAAATACTTCCGTCGTAAAAGATTTTATCTTGGACTTTTTCACAGAGTTGAAAAAAGAATTGAACTCTTTGACCTCCGCAAAGCTCTGGAATTTTTCCGAGCGCCAGAGAGATCCCAGGATTTCGGCTTTGGTTTGTCCCTTGAGATGCAGAACGATGAGTGAAGTTTCAAAATTCTGGAGAAAGGGAACATCGAGAAGTTTTTCGGTGAGATCCCTTAAGCTGTGTGATTCCTGCGAAAGCGTGTTGATCTTCCGGATGATTTCATCCCAGAGATCCTTTGTGTGGCGACCGGGAGTCGCTGCTGAGAAGACCCTCTTCTCGATAGACTGCGTAGATCGGATGAGAGAATCGAAAGGCTCATCAGTCTGCCGGGAAATTTTCGGAAGTTTCAGGAGCCCATTCAGGACGAGCGCGATATTTTTCCGGTAGAAAGGAAAATCGCAGTACTCGCCATCGGGATAATTTACCCAAAGGCGATCACCTTTTTTTAAAAGGGCGTAGCTTGCATCCTGTAATGGCACGAGATGAAATTTTGATTCAGGGAAGAAGTCACTTCCCAATTCGGAAAGCACTTCATGATCGAGATGAAGGCTCAGACCGACAGGAGCCGTTTCGCTTGAGGGATCAGATCTATTTTCCACTGGGTTAAGTTATCTTTTAATTCGTATTTTATCAATTCTTCCAAGGCCACGAGGTCACCTTTCTGTGAGGCAGAGTTAATGCCTTTCATGACAAACAAAAGGTGGATATGGGAGTCGCGGGCCCCCGTCAGAGTCTGGTTCTGGCGCTTTTGAAGGAGTCTGGTGAAGAGCGTTGTGATTTCGACGAAATTCCCTACGTCCATCGTAAGAGAGCTGACCCAGTTATTGATGGAGTGTTGTTTTTCAAGAGTAAGATCCGGGAGCTGTTGAAATCGGGAAAAGATCTGAACGAGCAGATCCTGGGAAAGCTGGACTGATTCAATAAGAATATCGCCCGTAATGGGTGTGGAGATGGCTGTCGTCCCTGACATTTTTCTCAATCCTTGATGGTGACAAGAATAGTATAGCTCAGACTTTCAGTATTCCCAGAATTTTTTCGGTCCCGTAGGGGCAGCTATTTGCGGGCAGCAATGGCGAGGAGGAGTTCCTCATAGGCCTTGAGGGCCTGATGTTCCTCGGAGTATGTGAGGAGGGAGTTCTGGCTTTTCTCCAGGAGAGTTTCTCCTGCCGTCTGCCCTTTCCTGATTTTATAAAAATCCAGTACCGGCCGGATGAAAGGATTGGTCGCTGAGATTTTATCCATAGTCTCGTCCACTTCCTGGAGCGTCGTGAGACTTTTCTGGATTTTATCCGCATCTGCTTCGGGGTTCTTGGCTTCCTTGTAGACACCATCCAGAGCGACCATGGCGTAGTCATGGAGGCGAAGAAGTTTTGTGACTATCTCGGTCTGCAGTTCGAGGATGCTTCTTTGTTCCACGTTCAGGGGAACGATATCGAGATTCACATCGAGAAGGTTCAGAAGATAGTTCCAAAGGACGAGATGCGCCTGATAAAACGGATAGGCAACTTCACCGCCGGAGAGACACTGTAGATAAGCTCCGAAAGTATTTTCCATACTGAGCCTATATATATTCAGGTGATCTGCCGGATTCATTTCCTTTTCTTTCAGAATGATTTCCAGAACTCCCAGAAGTGACTGGGCTTCCATTTTTTTTCCTCCGGTGGTGATGAGCATCGTGCCCTCTTTTTCCGGAAGAAGATTCAGTCCTTGAAAGCGGGAACCGAAATAAATCCCCCGGGCTCCACTCTCACAAAGGAGAAGCGCTTTCAGGGAACTGGGCCCAATGTAGAGCGAGTCTGAATGATTCTGATCGATGATGACTTCACTCTCATCGAGAACCTGAACGCCGGGAAATCTTCTGACAAGACCCGAAAGGAAAGCTTCCTGTTGATCAGGTGGAAAAAAATCCGGAGAGAACATCCCAATGATGAGTGTCTTAGCAAGACCCGTGGGTTCGCCTTCGGGGTTTCTTCTTTTGACACCAAGAATGTTCCGGTAAATCTCCCTCATGTGAAAGGTCACAAAGGGAGTGTTGCCCTTGAAAGTGAGAAACCACGCGGGCCAGACGCCATTTACGATGAGTTCATGGCCCTGATAAAACGGACCGGATTTTCGCGCGCATCTCACGTCCCGATGAATCTCCCAGGCTTTTTCATTCAGTGAAAGATTGAAGGAAAGATCGAATTCCTTGTGGAGAACTTTATCCACATCAGTCGTCGTCCCTGGTGGAAAAGCCAATCCATTATTTTCCAGCGCTTCACGATTTTTTTGAGTCACAAGGAAAGTGAGTTCGTACTCAGTGAATGCACTGGTGTTATGGGAGAGAACCTGAAGAGTCTCATGAAGGAAATACAGGTCATCCGTCTGAATGATTAAAACTTGCTTGAGACTCATGCTTTTATCTTAATAGGCATAACCGATAGCGGACAGGGTGGGCAATTTTTCTCCCGGTTCTGGGAAATATAAGTCAGGCTTACACTGGAGTTACCAAGGAGAATTCATGAACGTTGATCGTACCCTTCAGGAAATTGCCGTATCCCTTATCCAGTGCCCTGAGCTCGCTCACGACACCTGGACTGCTGTCTCAGTTACCTCTGACGGCAGAACCATTTCAGGTTTCTTTTATACGGTCACCGGCAAGGCCCATGCTTTCCATGGTTATGAGGTCAATCCTTCGCATTTTGCCGATCTTCAGAGTCTCATGAAGAATTCCTGGCAGACCTGCCTGGTCCAGATTAAAGCTTCTGACTACAAGGTTCATTGGGAGTTTGACTCTGGAAAGAAATATGTGTGGGATTCAACTCTCGATACACAGATGGCAGAAAAGCTTCGTCCCCGTTTCCAGGGTGATGAGTGCTGGGTTTCTCCTCTCGGACACGATGTCATCCTCTCCATGCAGGAGAATTCCCCGGAACTGATTGATGAGATCGATGAGCTCTCTCTCCACTGCATGATTACTAATGCGTTCTTAAGAGCGATGAGACACGGATTCACGAATCGTGAAGACCTCATGACCTTTGCGCTCATGTCATTTGAATTTGCGCCGAATTTCGACGCTCACCCAGCCGTGAAGGCGGCCATGAGAAAAGTTGCAGGAATTCCTGGTGCGAAATGGGATTCGCTTTATACCGCTATTCCTGAAAGCGTCTGGATGGAAATTGATACTGAGACTTTTTATGATGGCTCGGCGTGGTTTTCTGAACTTCCGAAAGAACGAACAGCAGACGTAGCATAAGCACAAAAAGAAAAGGCTCCTTTCGGAGCCTTTTTTATTTCACATCGTTTAAGTTATACCCTTTCAGGTTTTCATGATTCCGGTGAGTCTTCTCAATGTCCTTCTTGAGTTCGATCTGATACTCCTGAAGTTTTACCATGAGTTTCTCATCGAGCTTTTTGATGTAATCAATCTGGCGATTGATTTCTGTGCGCTTGTGATCTTCCACGAGATTCCAGTCAACCTGGCGCGAGATCTGGTCGATCACGAGAAAGAGTCTCTCACGGTTTGCGGTAAAATTATCGAGCTTGTCGGCATCGACTTCACGCTCGAGTACGCTTTCAGTGAGGGTAACGGCCTTAATGATAAACTCTTCGAGGAGGGTGACGAATTTATCCATTAAGCAGTCTTTGAGCCGGGAGCTGGCGGCGTAGCTGTCTGTTGAGTCTTGAGCGTCTTGATCGCTTCAGTCCAACCATCGTACAGCGTATTGAGAACGCGCAGACAGCCCTCAAGATGAGTTTTATCAATCTTGATGTTCGCCTGTGTGCTGGAGTAAAGAATGTAATCGTAAAGAGAGGAGAGTTCTTTCGCGACTTCACCACCGACTTCAAAGTCGAGTGAGTTCGAAAGTTCCACCACAATGTCCTGCATCTTCCCGATGTACTCACCTTTTTTGGCGATGTTCTTCTGGTCGATCGCGTCCATCGCTTTCTTGCAGTTTTTAATTGCGGCCTGATAAAGCATCAGAAGAATCTGCTCTTTACTGGCGGTTTCAACTGAAGTTTTTTTGTATGCACCTAAGCCGTATGACATGGAATCCTCCTCCAATTATCTCGATTCAAATTTTATCACAGCTGCATTCCACCCGGAGCTTGGGCAAATCCTGCCAGTCCCGCTCCCTGCCCTTTGATCTTGGAAATTGTCTCTTCCAGTCGGGCAAACTTCGCTTTCAGCACTTCTTCCTTCCGCGCGATCATTCTTTCACGGGTTTGGATCTGCCGATCGATCTGGCCGATGTTATTAGTCAGACCGCTTTTCCGTGACGGAAGAATTCCGTTCGGAGGGGCGGTGAGGGTTCTTGCCGTTTCATCCAGGAGATCCATGAACCCCATGGTCTTTCCCACCGCCGGGTCGTACTTCCCGGTCAGAGTCTGGGAAACAGCTTTGTAGTCCTTAGAAAGAGCGGCTTCGAACTTCGCCTGATCAAACTTCAGTAATCCGTCCCGCTGGAACGAAACCCCGAGGTCTCCCATGCGCATGGGACCTGAGTCTGTCTTGATCGGTGAGAAGATGGCCGTGCGGATCTTCCCTTCAATCGTCGTGAGCGTAAGATCACCACCGAGAGTCTTCGATGTATCAGACTTATCATCGAGCGTGTTCTGCTCTTTGATGAATTTTAAAACGTTGTTGATGTTATCCACGAGACTGTTGAACTTGCCACCGATCTTGGCAACGTCTTCCGTGATCTCGAGATTGATATCCTCTCCGGGTTTGGCCTTCTTCAGGTCAATCGTCACTCCGGGAATAAGGTCCGTGACTTTGTTCGAAGGCACTTCGATTTCAAATCCGTCGAGTTTCACTTTCGCATCCTGGGCGGGGCGCTCTTGCTCGAAGAAAAGATCGACTTCACCATCGACGAGATACAGGTAAGGGAACTCTGCTTTATTGACCTCACCACTTTCGGCCATGGTGATCATCATGCGCCACGGTTCATCCTCATCTTTCCCGTCATTCACGACGGTCGCGCGCATGCCGAGTTCGAGGTCATTGTTGATCAGCTTGGCAATTCCGGTGAGGCTCGAGTTGGCTTCATCGACGTAGATTTCTTTTTCTTCACCGTTCGGCATGACGGCGCGGATGTATCCGACACCCATGTACGTCTTATCCTTGTCCTCCACACCATTGGTGATGGCCGAAGAGTTCTGCGCGAGCTGGAGTACTTCGAGCTGATGCTTTCCGGGGAGGGCGACGTTCTTGTCTGCGGTCACGGCAACGTTAGGGCTTTCACCGGTGTTAATGGCAAGTTCCCGCAATGATCTTTCCGATTTGTTTTTAAGAATCTCTCCGCGCATGGCTTCGACGAGACCAGTGAGCTGACCGACAAGGTTCTTCTTGTTTTCGATCTTTTCTTTGCGCGCTTCCATTGCCTTGATAGGCATTTTTTCCGCTTCAACGATCTGTTGAACGATATCCTTAGGAAGTCCTGAATTGATGGAACCAAAGGAAATTCCCAAATCTTTCCTCCATGAAAGCTTTGAGTACGGACGGTCCTTCTTCCTGAAAAACCGGAGACACTGCCCCTATATAGGTTAGCATGGGACATAGTTGCTGCAAGTGGGAAGAAAGTGAGCTACGATGATGAAAAAAGAGGACCGGTTGAACAAGTCCGGCCCTCTTTTCAATACCTCGGATTCAGTCTAGGTCAGGAAGTTTTAATTCCTTACTAACCTGATCGGAAATTATGGTTGATACTTTAGCAATAAGCTCAAATATCTGGTGGGAAAAGTCCAAATTCTTTATAACCCGGCTACTTACGTACTTTTCTTTCCTGCTTCTTCCCGTCTGGATCCCTAAGACCCTCGAAATCAACATCTTCGTTCAAAGCCTGATGGTTCTGCTCTACTTATTGTTCATGGCCGGCCAGTGGTATCTCCTGGGTAAAGAAATCGATCACCGGCTTCGGATCTACTTCCGCGCGAACTCTTCCATTGACCGGGTTCTTTATCGCGTGATCATCGGCTCTGCGACCATGATGATCATCTTCAACATCATGACGTTCATTCCGGACTCCATTGTCCGGCATTTCTTCTGGGGCTTCTTCGTCCTGATTGGTGTTTTCTATTCCTGGCCTACGCGCGGGAAAATCATCGAAGAATCGGTCTCAACTCAGTTCACGGAATACCGTTATCTCGACGCATTCGAAAAAACGGTCCTCTTTCTTTCCATCGCCATCTTCATGTTCTCGATGCCGAGTTTTCCGTTTCTCTCCAATCTTGAAACATTCAAACTGGTGATTGATCCGGGTGAGAAGATCAATGGCCAGCTCTGGAGTTATCTCCAGATGAATTTCTTTCCGTTCCGGCGCTTCCCGCATCTCGTGAATCTTGGCTGGAGTATGTATCTCTATTTTGTTTCGTTTATTTTTTATCTGCTCGCATTCTACGGGATCCTCAGATTTTTTATTTCTCGAAGACTTTCGATCCTCGGGATCTTTGCCCTTCTTTCAACGTGGTCCTTCTCGATCTTCTTAAAGCGCGACCTCTTTGCCTGCTCATCTACGACATTTTCTGTGCTCTGGGTCTGGGGAATCCTCTGGTGTATCAAGAGTGCCACGTATCGCTCAGGACTCATGTATGGGCTCCTGTGCTACATCGGCGTGGTCCTCAACTACAATCACTTCTTCCTCTTCCCGATAGGCCTTATCCTCCTCTATTTTTTCTTCCTGGAAGAGCACACTGACTGGTATCGCGTTCAGTTCGTAAAATACACCTTCCTGGGTCTGTTCCTCATCATCATCACGCTGTTGACTCACGTTGATCTGAGATTCTTCGACGACGGTGTGACACTGGATCAGATGCAGTCGTGGGTCAGTAACCTCCTGAAGAGGAAATCTTTCTATTCGTTATCGGTTATCGGAATGGCCGCCCTGATCATGATTATCAGTAAGCCGAAGTACAAGCTCTTCAGTACGTTCACAGTTGATGTGAAGCGCCTGCGCGAGCTCGTGATCCTCGTTTCCATTATTGTCGTCCTCGCCTTCTTCACAGAGAAGAATCTCATGGTGAGCTTCGGACTTTTGTGGTTCGTGGTGTTCCTGTGCATTCTCCCGCTCGAATGGATTTTCCAGACGATCAGTCGCCTGCGTTCGAGGAGGAATTTCATTTATCTCGTGTATGTCCTGGTGTGCTTACTTGATTCCCACTTCGAGGGAAGGGTGAGAATGATCTATGAGTTTTACCACTCGCCACCGGATATCGTCGAACTCCTCAAACGCTGATCAACCATCCAGTGCATTCAGGATCTGCGGCTCTACTCCGGCGGTGAGAAACTGCTGTCGATGCTGACGGATCATGAGTGCGAGTTGCGGACGAACGCGCTCACTGATCATGTCCTGGATAAACTGAACGCGGTTAGAAGGCGGACAGATCACCCCGGTCGCGAGTGTTCCTGCGCGGGCCGCTCCCGCGAGCCAGGTGATGGCCAGGGCCAAGGTCATGGCTTCATCTTCTGCAGGAGTATCAAAGACAGAGTTCAGTCCACTTTCGTCGAGAGCAAAATGCGCACCTGTCACACGCATGGTTCCGTCAGGTCTTTCATGCGTCGGATAGACATTGATCTGAGAGGCATCGAGTGTCATGCGGTTAATGTGGAAGCGGTTCTGTTGAAGAGTAAAATTGGTCGATGCAGAGAGTGAGCTACCGGGCCTGATCTGGAGCTGTGCTTCTCCAAAATCGAGATTAGCACTTCGTCTTGCCGTGATAGTGGCAGCGATGTTTCCGGTGATGGTGACATTGCGGAAGGGATCCGGTTGCCGGTTGGTGGGATCCTCAAAAATTCTCTTTATATTGTTCATCAGTACGCTGGCATCGTTCAGATTTCTTTGCCGGCGAAGTTGCTTTAACTGAAGAAACGCCAGACGCATTTTCTCACCATAGCGTCTTTGAAGTTCTTCTTTTACGCCATTGGCGACTTCGTTTCCACCGAGGTTAAACCACAGCGAGGATTTCGCTTTCACGGAAAAGCCGGTGCGTTCATCGTAGGAGATGTCACTAAGGTTAAAGGTCACGCCAGAGACATTCATCACCAGGGCATTCTGGGAAAAAATTTGCACCCCGGTTTCCGTCAGCATGAAACCTACTTCACCACCCCGGGGAATCGTCAGATCCTTTGCGGGAAAGTCGTTCTCGTGAAAGAGGTTCACGGCACGGTCCATCTGAAAGGTTCCTTGAACCACGGCTTCTGAGGACCTGAGCGTGTCGAGGAGAAGCGCATTCTGCCGCTCCACGATCGTTGTGGCGTGAGTGAACAGAGAGAAGCACAGGAGGATAATTTGCAGCATGGGGAGAGTTTAAGGCACAAGAGTGGCGGAAATTTTTCATGGGCTGTAATCAGGAAGATGGCCTTGAGTCTGGAGGAAAATAGCCACAGAAACTGGGCATTTTCCTTCTGCCTTCGTACTAATGGGCTTGTGAGAAAGGGCAAGGTCTTCAAATTCAGAGGGACGAAAAAATCCACTTGCCCGACAAAATCTCTTTGTGAGGTATCAGTTAAGACCTCAACATTACTTACAATCTCATTATTTGTTTTGCACCGAATTCCGGAATCTTGCTACACTGTAAGAGAGAAACGGGAGGAATGGATTCTCCCTTTTGGCTTCAAGGAGGACTTTTGTACAAGGCACCCTTAACGGCTACTGTTTTCAAAGATTTCTCGGCCTGCTACTCGCACTTCGCTTCACAAACGTCCCCCCAACATGATCAAGCTTTCGTCTATGTTGACTCCTCTGGAGTTAAGCTCGTTACGAATGTGGTTGATGAAATGGCCGAAGATTCTGACGGAATTTTCGCACTGTCCATGTCGCAAGACGGGTGGATAGAAATGCTCGCCACGCACGAGGCCAGTTAACAAGGATTGGGGAAAACTATTCTTGTCAACAATTCCAGTTTTGTGGATTGTAAGGGGAACGCAAGTTCCCCTTTTTTATGTTACTGTTTTTATTATCTTGATTCTGTTGCTGCACTCGGTAATGTAAGAGTGGAAAATAAAAAAAGTTGTGGAAAACTAGGGTGTAATTGTGGATAAAAAATCTTTATTGAAGCGAAATTTAGCTGACATAATGTTTCTGCATCTTTCTGACATTAAAAGTGATCTTAACAAGTATCAAGATCCGGTTAAGACCATCAAGCCCGATGGAACTCCTGTCACGAAGCTTGATCTCGCTCTCTCCGAACGAATTGAGAAGATTTCTTCACAACATTTTTCCGACTGTTGTTTCTACTCTGAGGAGAACTTCTCTCACTGGAAATTTCCTCTGCTCGCTCTGGATCCACTCGATGGGACGAAAGAATACATCGAGAAAAGACCCGAGTGGGCCGTCTCCATCGGGATTTTTGAGAATGAAAATTTTGAAGGTGAAGGCTGGGTTCATAATCCGGTGACGGAAGAAATTTTCACAATGAACAATGTCGTCTCTTTTTCTCCGAAGCCTGTGATGAAAGGGGAAGCATCCCGTTCAGAATTTGCGCATGGGCTTTATCAGAATTTTTCTGCGGAGAAATTCAAGCTCATTCCCCGGGGAAGTATTGCTTACAAACTGGGAAAACTCTCGCAGGGAAAACTTGATTTTGTCATCAGCCGGACACCCAAGAATATCTGGGACATTGCCGGAGGAAGTCTTCTTTGCAAAAAAGCAGGACTTGAGTTTTACGCAAACGGAGTCAGGGTCACGAAGGTCTTGAAGTCTTACGAGCCGCCTTTACTTTGGTGTCACCCTTCACTTTTCCCTGAGCTTTCGTCACTTTTTTCTTCATGAACTTTCCGCTCGAAGGACAAACGTCTTTGAGATTACATAAATCACACTGCGGGCGATTGGCGATACAGGTTCTTCGTCCCAGGAAAATGAGAAGGTGAGAAATTTCACACCAGTTTTCCTGCGGGAAAAGTTTCATGAGATCAATTTCCACTTTCGCAGGATCTGTCTCTTTCGTAAGCCCCAGTAAATGAGAAGTTCTTTTAACATGAGTGTCGACGACGATTCCGGTGTTGATGTTGAAAGCATTCCCTAGAACAACGTTGGCGGTTTTCCTTCCGACTCCGGGCAACTCTTCCAGTTCTTCCACCGTTCGTGGAATCTCGCCTTTGTATTTTTCCACAAGCATCTGAGCGCAGCCTATGAGGCTTTTCCCTTTGTTGTTGAAAAAGTTGATCGACTTGATGAGCTCAAGCACATCAGTCAGCGGAGCTTTCGCGAGTTTCTGGGGAGTGGGATATTTTTTAAAGAGCGCCGGCGTAACTATGTTCACTCTCGCATCGGTACACTGAGCTGAGAGGATGGTCGCAAGAAGAAGCTCAAAGGCGTTTGAATGATTAAGTTCACAATGAGCATCGGGGTGAACTTTTCTCAATCGTTCAGCAACGGTCAGCGCGAGATCGGATTTTTTCATAGGAAGATTCTAGCAAGAAGGATTACGGATTGTAAGCACGGATCACGGCCTGATCATCCACTGTGAAGCGAGGAGTGCGGCCTCGTTTATCCAGATAGACAGTCAGGTTTTCCCCTGTGGGAGAGTTGATGTTCATTCTTACGACGTCACCCGGAAGGCTCATCGCATTCCTCAGGACTTCCTCATAAGAGTTCAGGCGGTCAGGATTTTTTGAAACGACAGAAAAAATATCCGGCACGAGGCTTACGTTCATTTCATTCTGACCGAGAATGGAAGCCGGCGCCCGTCCGGGGTCTTCAACCTCCGGAGGAGTAAATGAAAACTGCACGAGACCATTTGTCTTTGTCGCATAGACCACAATATCTTCGCTGGTCGAGTCTGAACGAAGGCCCAGACGAACAACTGAATCGGTTGAGTCAGCGACCTTTTGCATGATGCTCTGATCATTTGCCAGGACCTGGGGATTATTCAGGGCCTGCGAAAGGATATTTTCATTGGTCTGAACCGGAATCACGGCCCGCGTTTCTCCCGAAGAAATTACAGGTGAAATTTTGGCGGGCACATTCTGGTAAATATCCAGGAGGGCATTTTCGTTAAAAGAATTTGTTCTTCTTCTAGGTGCCACCTGAACGAGCGGTCTATTACTCGCGGAAGGAATGAGACCTTGTTCACGAGTAGAAGGGACGACGGGAGCTTCTCCGCCTCCGCTTGCAACTCCGGAGACAACTGAACCTGAAGTCGGAACAATTGGCCGCTCAGTTTGTGAAGCCGGAGTCCGGATTGGCTGAGGTTCCGGAGCTGGCGTCTGCGATTGTGGTTGGAAGACCGGTGCTTGAGGTTGTCTTCTTTGAGATTGCTGTCTGAGTGAGGCAAAGGGATCACCGCTATTCGGGGGCCTTGAAGGTGCAGAATAATCTGTCGGAGAAACGGTGCTGTCGGAAAGCGATCTCTCTGTCCTTGTTGTAGGTCGCTGAACACGGGAGTCTGAAGTCGTTGAAGTAGACCCGGAAAGATTTCCTGAAGAGGTCGGGCTGACTGGTGCACTCGAAACCAGGGGGGCAGTGCCGGCAACAGTTGAAGTCGATGCCAATGTCGCAGTTCCTGCTCTGACCGGAACAAAAGGAACAAGCTGTCCGGTGGGAGAAATGGAAGGATAGCCACCGCCAAACCGCGCGCGGAGTTCTCTCGGTGTTTCGGTCACACGGTTAGCCGCCTGAATCTGGGCCGCGGTGATCGTGGCGAAGGCTCTTCTCGTAAGTGTCTCATTAAATCCGTTACGGATACTTTGATCAGCGACTTCGCCGCCATTGGAAAATTCCGATGTAAACCGGTGAAGAAGCTGGCGACGATCACGACATTCCGGAAGGTCATTTCCATTTCCGGGACAAGAGCGCGCGCGGAATTCGAAGAAACTCGACTGAAGTCCGTCTGCATTTGTGTATCTTTGCTTACAGATCATGTCGTTGAAAGTTTCAAAGCTCATGTTCTGCTGGGGATCGAGTCGACCGTGAACAATCTGAGCTGAAATAAGTTCGCGCACGACATCCTTACCATTGCGTTTCACACCCATGGTGATCCGCTGATCGATGAGATGGATCTGCATGCAGTGTCTGCGGAAATCATCATAGCAACTTGCGGGTGCAGAAGTGCCGGAGCAGTTAAACGCCAGGGTCGGGTCCTGCGCCTGAAGATAGTTAAAATAGGCTTCCGGAGTGAAGACCATTCCGGAGTTGTCTGAAGAATCAGAAATTCTGCTGATCTCCTCCGCATACAAATCAGCGGCCTGTGCGCTCACGATGTCCGTGACATCGTTTGTGCGAAGGAAAGCATCGGCGTTTGTTTTAAACTGGGAAAATGCTCCCGTCCTTTGCATCTCTTCCCAGCAGCCATTCTCGCGGGTGGTACATTGGGAACCAGCGCGCGGGGCAAGAGTCTTTAAGAGATTGAACAATTCGAGCTGTCGTCTGTTAATTACTTCTGCCGGGAACTCAGTTGTAGGTCTGGCGTTTAGCAGTCCCTGGAGCTGAGGATTTCGAGAGAGGAAAATCATGCGCGAAAGGATCGCGGGTTTTGCATCATCCGTTGCAGAATCATAGGCATCGCGAAGATCAGAAATGCGCCAATCACGCTGGTTAAATGTAGCAGATTGAAGAAACATAAAGAAATTGTTGTCGTAGGGAACTTCCCGCTGCGAACTGTATTCAAGGTAAGTCACGCATTGTTTGTCCGCATCTGCTGCCGGGATCGAGTTCATGTCCGCGAGTTTTTCCGACATGTCCGTCGCAAAATGCGCGTTCGAAGCAGCCGTAGTAGCTGCGGAAGATGCTATCTTTGATACCGGGGGAATTTCCGTCGCAACGGGTTTGACCGATGAGTTCGTCTGGCTTCGGTTGGTCATGTTTTTTGAAGCTACAGCACCCATGCCGGCACCGGAAAGCGTGAGCATTTCCTGATCGACACTGTTTTGATTAGCGGCACCTGTCATGATGTTCAGGGCGTAGTTGTTTCTGGATGTCGACGTGACTCCGGAAATTAACTGCTGAGTTCTATTCAAGGCGATCCGGTTGGTTTCATCGGCAGAAAGAGGTGTAAGCGGTTGCATGACTGAGTTCTGAGTCTCCAGGCAGTGGCAAGTCACAAGATCGGTACGAATCAGCTCAGTGGCATTGGTCGGACGAACTCTATCAGCAAGACAGCGTGGAATTAATTGTTCAAAAGAAAGGGGAGGTGTTGAAGCAATCGGTTCACAAGGAGCTTCCTCCGACTGCCGAAGATCTCCCATGGGAACGGGATCCTCTCCGTAGACAGGAAAAATCACCAATAGGAGTAAGAGCATCTTCAAAAAAAGCATAGTTTTGCCTAGAGAACTCTTCGGCTAAATACCTAAAAACCTTGAAGTATTCCGAGAACTTTAGTCAGGTGAACGAAGGCCCTGATTTTAAAGACAAATTCGAAGGATTTCTGCTAGATAAAGCCATGGGAAATTTCAAGGTCAAAGACCATTACTTTCATAAGGCGAAGAGCGAAAACTTTCTCGCCCGTTCGGTCTACAAACTCGAAGAGATCGATGAGAAATATAAAATCCTCAAGCCCGGATTTTTTGTCGTAGATTTTGGGTACCACCCTGGTTCCTGGATTCAGTATGCAAGCTCGATCGTGGGAGACAAAGGCCGGGTAGTAGGAATTGATGTTCGTGATGTTAATAAAAAACTCACCGGCATTCCCAACGTTCGCGTTTATCAAAAAGATATTTTTGATATCCAGGATCTGAAGCAACTTGATGTGGAAGAAAATTTCGATGTGGTTTTGTCTGACATGGCGCCGAATACTACCGGCATCAAATCCGTCGATCAGATTAAAAGTCTTAATCTGGTCGAGTCAGTCTTTTCACTTCTTCCGAAATTTCTTCGTCCCGGCGGAAATTTTGTGATTAAGGTCTTCGATTCGCACGATGCTCAGGAATATCTCAAAACGCAGAAAAATCTATTCAGCGAATTCCATTACTTGAAGCCAAAATCTACCAGATCCGTCAGCAAAGAATTTTTTGTCATTGGAAAGAACTTTAAGGCATAATGCCTTTATGGTTTTTAAGGACTTAAACCGCAAAGCTTTCCTCTTTCTGGGAGTGTCGATACTCGCGACTCTTCCTGCGTGGGGTAATCTCAACTTCATCAAAGATAACACTCTTTGGGATTCTCCTGCCGCTCCGGTGAAACCCACGGAAGAGCAACAGGATGAGTGGTCGAAGATTCTCGCCAAGCATCAGAGCTGGGTTGAGCAGGTCGATTACGACAATTCCCGTTACAACATCAAATACACATTTCATGAAGAGCTCGAAGATTTCATCAAGAAGCAGCTCGCTCTCTATCGGCCGGATTATACATCGGTCGTAGTCCTCGATAATGAAACCGGAAATATCCTGGCCGCTGTCGATTACTCGCGCGCGAAGCATATTTTCGGTCGTGATCTGGCGTTCTCGAATACTCATCCGGCGGCAAGTGTCTTCAAAGTCATCACTGCTGCTGACCTTCTTGAGAATACGCACATTAAGACTTCGACCGAGTTCAGTTTCACCGGTCGCTCGACGACACTTTATCGTCATCAGTTGAAAGAGCCGCCTCAGAGACGCTGGGTGAGAAGCCTTGATTTCGAAAAAGCTTTCGCGACATCGAATAATGTCATCTTCGGAAGAACTGCACTGGAGAATCTCACTCCCGCAGGTCTTAAGAAAATGGCGGAGAAGTTTGGCTTCAATAAAAAACTCGTCGAAGGCATCAATCTTTCTCCGTCGGTGTTTACGATGGCCAAGGATCAATACAATCTTGCGGAACTTTCTTCCGGTCTCAACAATGATACCATGATGAGTCCGGTTCACGGTGCCGTCATTGCTTCCGTTGTCGCCAATGGCGGCGTCCTGAGATACCCGGTGGCGATCAAATCGCTTGAGGGCCTCAAGGATCAGAAACAAATTTTTCCTCCGCTGAAAAAAGACGAACTCGTTCTCACCCCGCAGACCTCGGAAGATCTTCGCACCCTTTTCATGGCAACGATCACCCAGGGAACTGCACGTTCATCATTCCGCAGAAGTCAGTATCTCCTGTCAAAGCTTGAGATTGGTGGGAAGACCGGAAGTCTTACGGGCGGAGAGCCCTATGGAAAACGCGATTGGTTTGTCAGCTACGCTAAATCCTTGGAAGATAAGAACGACAAGGGCATTTCTATCTGTGTCATGATCGTGAACCAGAAAAAGTGGTACATAAAATCCCCGCTTCTCGCCAAGAACGTGATGGAATTCTATTACTCACACATGTATCCTCAGAAAAAATAAAGGATCCTCCTCATGGATAACAACACTCCCGTTGATACAACCGGAACACCCGCGACTTCTGAGGAAGCTGCAGTAGCTGCGGCACCTATCATCAGTAAGAAAGAAAAATTCATCAAGGAAGTGAAGTCGTTTACCTTCATCATCCTTTCGGTTCTCGTTTTTCGCTCGGTTCTCTTTGAGCCATTTAAAATTCCTTCCGGTTCGATGATTCCGACACTCCTGATCGGTGACTTTATTCTCGTGAACAAATTCTCTTACGGCTTCAAAGTGCCGTTCACTGACTGGTTCTCAGATCCGAAATACATCACAGGTCCTGATCAGCCTCACCGGGGTGACGTCATTGTCTTCAAGTATCCGAAAGATCCGAATCTGAATTACATCAAGCGCGTTGTCGGTCTTCCGGGTGACACGGTTGAAGTGATCGATAAAGTTGTCTACGTGAACAACCAGCCCATTTCGACGAAAGAAGTTGATGGCAAAGAAATCATGAGTGACATGGATGAGCGCTACAAGGCTTATCAGTTCAAGTTCCTCGAGACGAAGACCGGCGATCAGACTCACATCACACAAGTGGATGTCGGGAACGATTACTTCGCAAATTACTACAAGTTCACTGTCCCGAAGGATAACTTCTTCGTGATGGGTGATAACCGTGACTTCTCCGCTGATTCCCGCCGCTGGGGAACTGTTCCTTTCGGGAACATCAAAGGAAAAGCCATCATGGTTTGGTTTTCACTTTCTGTTCCGTGGCCATGGAGTGAAGATGAGCAGGAATCGTGGAAGTTTCGTCCGTGGAGAATCGGGAAGATCATTCACTAGTACCAGCGTTTCTTTTTTTCATTCCAATTATTCAGAAATCTCAGGCACTGCTCTAAGCGGTGCCTTTTACAATATGGCGGTACAATCTTCATGAATACCGGATCGTATTCAATCCTGACACCTGAACCATCGAGTTTGGTATTCAGGAAATATGAGACCGACTCTGCTTCGTCTTTGCGGTCTTTTTTCACAAGGTAGGCCAGGTAGATCGCCATGGGATAGAAATCCCTTTCTCCAAGTTCCTGCAGTCTTTTCTCGCGGTATTCGCTGTCGATCTCATCTTCGTTCAATAGCTGAAGTGACTCAAAAACAATTTTCTTCCGCATCATGTTCGGACTGTCTCCCGGCGCCGGATTCATGCAAGAGTTCACCTGGATAAATTCGAAAAGTTCATTCGGAAGTTTTTTCTGAGCAAGATAGATCGGAGATCCCAGGTTAATTGCGTTGGAGCAGGATTTTACATGGTCAAAATTTCTCTGGAAAAATTCCTGCGTATTTCCCCAGTACGGATTCTGAAACCAGGTAAAGAGGAAGAAGAATGAAAAAGGAATTAGAAGGAAATACTTCTTCGTCTCAAGTTTTTTTCCGATCGTCATGCCGAACGCCAGGAAAAGGGCGACTCCCGGAAACAGGACATAAGTGTCATAGTAAATGGACGGAGTGGAAAGAATCACAGCTGCGTGGCAGGCGCCAAAGAGAATCCAGATCCAGAAAGAGAAGTTGTGCCGGAATTTTACTGCCGCAATAATCGCAAGGACCACGAAGAGAACAAATCCTGCCAGGGCCTCGGTTCCGAAATTGTAGAAGAATGAAAGCTGATACGGAAACACGAGTTGCCATATTTGCTGGCCAAGATTGAGGCCCACCAGAATGGGATCAAACCCGCTTGCCTTCCGGGGATAGATTTCAAGGAATGTGTAACTCGTTTTGTAATACGCCCAGTTGATGAGTATCAGAAGAATCATGATGACCGCAAGTGAGAGGAAAAGTTTCCTTCTCTCGCCGCCACCGGAGTTTTTCCCGCGAAAATAAATCATTGCCCACACTGGCCATCCGATTGAGATCGGAATACTGAGAACTGAGAGCGTATACCAGGCAACAATTCGGAATTCCTTACCCTGACCTTTCGTCCAGCGAAGAAAGTCTCTTGTCGCGAGCAGTGTGAAGAGAAACGCCAGAAGATGTTTCCGGGCAATGCCCCAGTTTATCGATTGCAGAAAGATGGGATAGAGAGCAAAACAGGAGACCAGAAGAAGAAGTGTGACTTTGTCTGTTTCCGAATTCTCTTCCAGTACCTTGAGGAGGACAAAACAAGAGCCTGCCCAGATGAGACAATTAAGAAAAATACTGATCTCAAACCCGAAAGCATCAAACCACCAGAGATCGAAAAACAATGTGAGATCCCGTGCCGGCTGGAAATCGATCGTCTCGAAATTCGCCAGCTTCGAGAAATATCCAAAGACGGAA
>CANGAC010000037.1 GCA_947451425.1 Bacteriovoracaceae bacterium
AAATCTCGATGAACTCTTTTGAAACTTTCTCTTTATTGAATCCCGTTGAGTGGATAATGGTTTTAATCAGAGGATTATATCCACCAGAGTTCCAGATTTTTTTCAGAAGTTCTGGATGCTTCTTTTTGAATGATTCCAGAAAAGGTGTGACGAATTCCATGAGATTGGAATCAAACATAATGTCTTTCACCGGCATAAAGGTGCCGGAAATGAGAACCATGCCCGTCATGAGTTCCGGAAAGTCTTTCGCGATCTGAAGGCAGACGTTCACTCCCATACTATGGCCCAGCATGAAGGCGCGCTTGATGCCGACGTATTCGCAGAGACCGGCCGTATCTTTCGCGATCTGCGGAAACGTGATCTTACTGACGTCGTGAGCGCCGGAAGACTGAAAGTGACCACGGTAATCGTGAATGAGAATCTGGTACCCGAGGCTTTCGAAATGAGAAAGCTGGAAACGCCAGTGGTGGTTGCTGCAAACAAGTCCGTAATTGAATACCAGAATGGGTTTCGAGTTATCGGCAACATCAAAATTTTTCGAGAAAAACAATTGCTCGTGATCGGGAGTACGGTAAAAATTCGATTCGCTTTTCATCAGCATATTATTTCGACAATTTTGAAAGGGCTTCAATCACCGGCAAGCGGTGAGAGTTCTCTTCGATGAGTTGGTCAAGCTTCTGGTTCAGGATCGCTTTCTTGCTGGTTGCTGGAGTTTCGGCGAATGCGATGAGCTTGATGGAGGTGTTTCCGATTTTCAACAGGTCGTTGATCTTAACTTTTCTCGGAGTCGTCGCCCGTTTCCCGTTGATGAGATAGAACTCAACTTCTTTCTGCGGATGAACAATGAGGTCATCACCAACGACTTCAATCATGAGATGCGACCGAAGGAGACCATTGTCCTGGATCGTGAGGTTCCCGGAAGTGCGGCCGATGTAAATCAAGTTATGAAAGTACTCGAAAGTGCTCAGCACTTCCTGGTCGGGACTTTCGGTAATGGAAAACTTGATCATAGAAACCTCTCAGATAGTATCGAGGATTTTCTGGTCTTTTGCGAGTTTTTCAAAGATCGGCTCGAGGAGCTGCGGGCGCTCTTCTTCGAGTTTTTCCACATCCTTAACCACTCTTTCGAGTATGGGCGTATGAAGCAGAAAATTGGCGAGTCGCTTCGTCGTTACTGTTCCTGATTGATCCACTCCGAAGAGATCGCCTTCGCCGCGGAACTTCAGGTCTTCTTCCGCAATGACAAATCCGTCCGTGCTGTTTTCAATAACTTTTAATCTCGTGAGGATTTCGGGAGAAGGATCCTTATCGAGAACGAGAAAACAGAAGCCGCCTTTGTCCCCGCGGCCCACGCGCCCTCGCAGCTGGTGAAGGGACGAAAGCCCAAAGCGTTCCGGATTATAGATCGCCATGACCGTGGCGTTAGGAATGTTGATTCCGACTTCGATCACGCTGGTAGAAATAAGGATGTGAATTTTCTTGTCGCGGAAATCCTGAACAACTTTTTCTTTTTCATCGGCCTTCATCTGTCCGTGAAGCATGGCCACCTGAAAGCCCTTGAAGGTTTTTAAGTAGGTCTTGAAGGCTTCTTTCACGTTCTGGATATCGAGCGTTTCCGATTCATCGATGGCAGGGAAAACGAAATAGGCCTGCTCACCCAGCGCCAGCCGACCTTTCACAAATTCAATGAACTTGTCGTAATTCACTTTCTCCGTAATGCGCGTTTTGATGCCCTTTCTTCCCGCCGGCATGGTTCGGATCGAAGAAATATCAAGATCCCCATACTGAGCGAGGCTCAGAGTTCTCGGGATTGGAGTGGCCGTCATGATAAGAGAATGAGTGCCCTCACCTTTGGAAACAAGACGAAGTCTCTGCTCAACTCCGAACTTGTGTTGCTCATCAATGATGGCGAGCCCTAGTTTCTTGAAGTGAACTGTGTCCTGAAAAAGAGAATGAGTGCCAATGATGAGTTCTGTGTCGCCGGTGAGTAAGTTCTTTAAGATTTCTTTTTTCTCTTTGGCCTTAGTGGATCCAAGAAGAAGAGAGATCTTCAGATCAGGAACCAGTTCCCGGAAAGATTCGTAGTGCTGACTGGCCAGTGCCTCCGTCGGGCACATGAGTGCGGCCTGGGAACCTTTGAGATTCACCACACGGGTGGCGAGATAAGCGACGATGGTCTTACCGCAACCCACATCACCCTGGACCATTCTCATCATCGGGTGGCCCGATTTCAGATCCTTCTTCACATCTTCGAAGACTTTCAGCTGATCATCCGTGAGTGTGAAGGGAAGTGAGTGGATGAGTTTTTTTTCTTCCTCAGAACTTAAGGTAAAGACCGGAGCGTCTTTTCTCTTGATGAACTTTCTTCTCGTCCTGATTTTTAACTGATCACTCAGGAATTCTTCGTAAATCAGGCGCTCTTCCGCTTTGTTTTTTTTCTCTCCGGAAAATTCCGCGACAGGAATTCTTCCATGCATGACCCGGAAGGCTTCCGCGAGGGTCATTTCTTTATTGTAACCAAGCTCAGGAAGAGTTTCACGAACACTGTTCCAGAGTGAAGCGGGAATGAGGTCGATGAATTTTTTCAGGTGAGTGCCACCGACTTTGTTCACTGTCGGATATTCGATAATGTACGGAGAAAGAAGAGACCCTTCTATATTCAGAATCTGCGGGTTGATGACTTGTTTCTGGGCCTTGTATTCCTGAACCTGCCCCAGGAAGCGAATGTTCTCAAGAGACTCGATCTGCTTTTTCTGGTTGGGATAAAGATTGAACCAACGGAGCGAGAGAGTCTCGGAAGAAGCATGATCCTTCACAACGACGTAGCCGTTGTAGAGCATGATGTTTCCCTTCCCGCGTCTTCCGAAGGCCATCTTGATATCAACGTGAATGACTTTCCCTTCACCTAAGAAATACTGATCGAGCTTCGCTTCACGGAAAGGCTGAAGGGCGGGCATTCTGTTAATGCGCAAGGGGAGAAGCCAGAGAAGGTCTTCCAGTTTCGAGAGGCCGGCATCCTTGATTTTCTCAAGCGTCGGAGAAGGTTTTTTAGAGCTGACGAGAATATCTAGTGGGGAGGTCCACTGAATCTCAGACGTACTTGATGTCCTGGACTTCATAGCTCAGGTCACCTTTTGGTGCTTTCACCATAACTTCATCGCCCACTTCTTTTCCAATGAGTGTTTTTCCAAGAGGAGAAGTGTAGGAAATTTTCTTCGGATCAGACATGGCCTCATCTTCACCTACAATCTGGTAAGTCAAAGAGATGTCTTTTTGATTATCAAAAATCTGAACAGTGGCACCGAAGACAATCTTAGTCGTATTCATCGCCGACGCGTTGATGACCCGCGAACGAGCGAGCTTACTTTGGACATCGAGAATGCGACCTTCGATGTGAGATTGTCTCTCCTTGGCAGCGTGATACTCAGCGTTTTCTTTCAAGTCACCCAGTTCGCGGGCTTCAGCGATCGCTTGCTTGATCTGTTCCCGCTCTGTGCGCACAAGAAAATGAAGTTCATCTTCCAGCATCTTTTTCCCTAATGTCGTCATCAGAACATCACTCATATCGATCCTTACTTCTTCTTAAACAGATCTGCGGCTTTTGCCAGAGCTTCCTGGCGTGCTTTGTCCGCATCATTTGCACCCGATCCTATCTTAAAGTAGTCACAAAAGTTAGCTTTCTCTTTCTCGACAATCCGGTCCGCACTGCTTTCCCGACACTCGTTATAGGCCTTGATATCGTAGAACTGGCACATTTTACAGCAGCGGATGTCGGCCCGGCAGTTGGGACAGATGTCGGACCTGCTCACCATAATTTTGAAGGAATCGGAAAATGCCTTTCCGCATTTGTAACAAGCAAGTGACATCAGAACTCCTGGCCGACACCTACCCCGAGGCCCATATTCTTGTTGGTTCCCAGAGGAGTCAGATAAATCTTCGGCGTATTGCGCTTGTTATATTCTTCAACCGATTGCTGAAGAAGATATTCATTCTTGTACTGGCTGGTCCGGGAGATAAGGTAGCTCACGGCAATCATCGAAATACCACCGACCAAAAGCACGTTCCGGTTGGTGA
Organism: Bacteriovoracaceae bacterium; assembly: GCA_947451425.1. Lineage (GTDB taxonomy): Bacteria > Bdellovibrionota > Bacteriovoracia > Bacteriovoracales > Bacteriovoracaceae > Peredibacter. Next base: position 4,075 of record CANGAC010000037.1, read on the forward strand.
AGCTTTCCCCCTCACCGGAATTAGGACGGAGAATCCCGAAGAGAATCATTCCTGTTCCGAGAGTGGAGAGTGCAGCTGACTTCCAGCTGGGTTTGTTATTGTCCTGGTACTCATCCAGAAGACCTTTCGAGATCTGGTCTTTTTCGAGGTAATAACGAAGACCCTCGCCGCGATTGTTACTCGAAACATCCACGAGGACTTCCTGATAGTTAATCGTCGCCACGCGACTGCAGGTTTCAGCAGCAAAAGCGCGTCCCACAAGGGCAAAAACGATTAAAATAGTCAGCTTTAGCATAGGGTAAATGTTTCTAACGGGTTGAATCTTTGGTTCCTGAAGCATTTTAACTTACCATAGGAGGAAAAGCGATATCGGAAATATGGACATCATTCGGACCGGCATAGGAATTACGAAGACGATCAAGAACGTGGGAAGATTCCGCGAAATCCTGACTGTGCTCGCGCGCCACGGCTTCTCCGAATTGATCGTAAAATCAGGGCTCGATAAATTGATTCCCGGTTTCGTTCTCCCTGCGCGCGTCAGTGAGCTGAAGCGCGAAGATCTCACCACGGAAGAATGGTGGACCGTCTTCGGCACGCAACTCCGTTTGTCCTTCGAAGAACTCGGACCATCTTTCATTAAACTCGGACAACTTCTCGCGACCCGCGAGGACATTCTCGATGCGGGACTTATCCGTGAGCTGAAACTTCTCCAGAACAAAGTGAAAGGGATTCCCTTCGACGTCGCCAAGAGAGTGATCGAAGACAGTCTCGGAAAAAAAATTGAAGAAGTCTTTCGCTTTATCAACGAAGACGCCATCGGGACGGCTTCGATCGGTGTCGTTTATAAAGCCGAACTCCTGAGTGGTGAGAAGGTCGTCGTCAAAGTCAGACGGCCGGGTATTGCAAAACTCATCATGACGGATTTTGAGATCCTTCTCTACATCGTCCAGAAACTCGAGAAGGCCTCTACTGACATCCGTTTCCTCGGACTTTCCAAAGCGATCTCTGATTTTTTCAAGAGCACCCAGAACGAATTGAATTTCCAGGTTGAGGCGCAGAACTGCGAGCGATTAAAACAGAATCTCGCGGCGATTGATAAAGACCAGTACATCGTCGTGCCGAAAGTTTACAAAGAATTTTCAAGCTCAGAGATCCTTGTTCTTGAGTACCTGGATGGAAGACCCTTCAATGAGTTCCATTCTCTTCAGGAACTCGGTGAAGACGTTGTCGTGAAGCTCGAGAAGAGTATCGAACTTTTCACCCACACGCTTCTGGCCGACGGATTTTTCCACGCCGATCTTCACGGCGGAAATTTCTTTGTCCTGAAAGACCGCCGTATCGGGATTATTGACTTTGGTCTCATGGGAACGCTTTCCAAAAAGCAAAGATCCAATCTCATCGGGATTCTCTATGCTGTGATCACTCACAACTACGACAATCTCGTTTATGAGTTCCTGGAAGTTGCCCAGTACGATTCGGTCCCGGACCATGAAGAACTCATCCGTGACATCAAGGATTCCATATCTCCCTATGTCGGGCTTTCCGTCCAGGAAACCAACATGTCGGAGCTCGTCCGGAATCTCATCAAGACTCTCAGTAAGCACGAACTCTATCTCCCGCGTGAATGGTTTATTATTTTCCGGGCCCTCATCACTCTTGATGGCGTCGGAAAATCCATTGGCCTCGATATCAACATCTTCAAGCTCCTTGATAAGGACATGCCGAAGCTCATCAACGAGCTTCTTTCAAGGAAGAATGCGCAGGAAGAGGTGATGTGGATCGCGAAGGATCTCCTGAGCTCGCTCCGGATTGTGCCGAAGCATATGAAGTGGTTCTTAAAGGAAGTCTCAAAAAACAATTACGCCCTTGAGCATCGGATCCAGGGCCTTGAAAATCTTACAAACCAGTTTTCCCGGGCCCTCTATATTCTTGGTTTATCCATGCTGGCCTGTATCTTCATCCTTTCAGGGACTTTGTTCGCCCTGAACCGTGAACTTTTATCCCCTTACGACATTCCCGTCATCAGCTGGATCTTCTGGGCCTTCGCCGGCTACCTTCTGGTAAGAATTTCTACCCTAAGGAAATACTAAGATTTCATAGTTGGTCTTTTCTTCTTCTCAAAGTCTTTTGGGCCTCGGTATACAGCCCCCCATGAAGTTTTTGTTCCTCCTTATTCTGCTCATTGGTTGCGGTAAGAAAACCGTTTACACCTATCCGCCGGTTCCTGAGAACCAGGCGTCTGCGCTCGTGAAGTCGGACATCAATGAAGAACTCGAAAAAATCCAGGCCGAATTTAAAGAGATGAATGTGCTCATCAATCTCAAAGCACTTCCGGTAGTCGTGGCCCCGCTTCCATTCGGCGTCGTGGGCCGTTGCCAGTACGGGGAGAAAGATCATGGCGTTTATATCATTCTTAGTCCGAATCTCTTTCTCGATGAAGTGATGATGCCGCTGGATGCTCCGGTTTTTGAAAAAGATTTCGTGAGAGTCCTTCTTCATGAAATTGGTCACTGCTATTTCAGAAGAAAGCATGAAGAGCCAAAGTTCCTGGAACTTCCCGGGCAATCCTTTGAACTTCAGAATGAGAATTCCTTCGCTCTTCTTGATAAGATTCCGACGAGCCTCATGCCCGCTGAGTCTGCTTACCGGATGCCTAAGGCCCTCCGGAAATACTACATGGCCGAGTTAGCGGGGAAAGCACGTCATCTCACATCGCCCTCGGTGCTCGGAATGTATGCGGAGTTTAAAGTCGTCGATAATAAGATGGTCGTGAATCCACCTGCGACTTCAGATACTGTCGAGCCCGCTGAAAAAGACGGGAGCGAGATCCCCGAGCTCCTCGAATGTACCTGGGCCCAGAACCCCCCGCAGGAACTCGGGAATTTCTAAGCTCAGAGTTTCCTCTCCAAAATCAAAATAGACTTCACCTTTCATGAGATTGATATCCCTGACGGCGAACTGTCCTTTTGTATAGTCGGTGAAGAAATTTGCAAAGAGCCTGCGGTCAGCAGGGGCGAGCATGAACTGGAACTGCTGCGTGTTTGTTTCTGAAAGAGCAACCGGTGACCAGACTGTGCCGTGCGCCCGTATCTCATCAATGAATTTTTCCATCTCATCCATGTACCCATATTCGTAGATGATGCCCGTAAGATCCTGGCCTTTATTCATGAAGAAATAAGAAAGGATTCTCTGCTTGTCGCGTTTTACAAAAAGATCTGCAGAAGAAATCCTTTCAATCATCTCCCAGTCAGCTGCCGTTCTCGCGGGTGTGAGAAACCTTGTGGCAAAACTTTTCTCATAGAGATAGTGAATGCCGCCCTTGTCCTGCGGAGAGAGTGAAGCGTAGGTGGTTTTTTCGTACGTCGGTTTATTTTCCGTTTTCAGGTATTCATACTGAGGGCCACTCAGCGTGAAGCCGAATTTTTTATAAAGCTTTTCCTGGTCACTCCAGAGAATGAAAAAAGCGCAGTCACTTCTTTTCTCTGAGATCACATCTTCCATCAGTGAACGGAAAAGTCCTTCTCCTCTTCTTTCTTCATCAACAGCAATGCCTCCGAGTAAGCAGACGGCGTGATCATGACCATTCACCCGGAGAATTTTATCTTTCATGCCTATGTGAGCGACCACTTTGGATGACTCATCAGTGAAGATGAAGCAATTGCGATGATTCGAGGGGTCCATGAGGGGAGCGAAGTCAGTGGAGAAGGAAAAAGGCTTCTTATAATGGAAGGATTTCTCAATCAGATTGAGAGTTTCTCCCAGGAGTGTAGGAGATTCTTTTAAAGTTGTTCGCTGGGGGAAATTCTTGCCCATGCCATTTCCTCTTTGTTTTCCATAGTTTAGACCCTCTTGGCGGGTATTGTCGAATTATTAAACAATCAAACTAAAGTCTTCCCGTCCTGTGTCGAAAAGTTACGCATGAAGGGTCAATTACTCTTCATCTCCCTCTCACGGATTGAGAACGGAGAAACCCGATCAAGGAGGATTTATGGGTTTAAGGATTAACACCAACGTTTCGTCGCTGAACGCGCAAAGAAACTTAGGTATCACACGTGGAGCTCAGCAGAAAGTGCTCGAGCAGTTGTCTTCAGGTAGCCGAATCAACCGTGCAGGCGATGATGCTGCAGGGTTAGCGATCTCGGAAAACCTCAGAGCACAAATCAGAGGTCTCGGTCAGGCAGAAAGAAACGCCCAAGATGGTGTGTCTCTCGTGCAAATCGCAGAAGGTGCATTAGCAGAAGTTGGTAACATCATGATCCGCCTTCGGGAACTTGCTGTACAAGCTGCTTCTGATACCATCGGGCCAACAGAACGTAAGTTTCTAAACGTGGAATTTGAACAGTTGATGTCAGAAGTAGATCGTATTGCGAACTCTACTGAATTCAACCGCGTTCCACTTCTTAACGGTACAGGTTCAGTCTTCGACATTCAGATTGGTACACGAAACGATCCTTTATCAGATCGTCTCACATTCGACGCATCTTCAGCTGACGTGAACGTCGCAGCTCTCGGTCTTAACCTGGCTTCAGTGTCAGATAAGATCTCGGCGCAGAACTCACTCGCAGCTATCGATCAGGCGATTCAGAACGTATCAGGGATCCGCGCTGACTTCGGTGCTCTTCAGAACCGTCTTCAGTCAACGATCAACAACATTCAGATCAGTAACGAGAACTTGTCAGCAGCTAACTCACGTATTCGTGACACTGACATTGCAGCAGCTACTTCTGAGATGACGAGAACGAATATTCTTATGCAAGCAGGTACTTCAGTATTGGCTCAGGCGAACCAGTCTACGACGAACGCCCTTAGCCTTATTAATGCCGCTGCCCAGGGATAACGTCCCTAGGGCTTAGGCCTTAAGAATGTACTGATGTAAAACTACCTGCAAATACTGTAGTGGGTGTTTCAGGCGACTAGTGGATTGGTTTGTGTTTTTTAACTAACAACAATCGCGGACATGATGTCCGCAACAGAACATGGAGGTTCGATTTATGCTTACAGGAGATTAAAATATGGGTTTAAGAATAAATACGAACATGGCGAGCATGAGTGCTCAACGTGCTCTAGGGATTACTAAGAATAACTTGGACAACAATTTAAGAAAGTTGTCCAGCGGTGAAAGGATAACTCGCGCTTCTGACGATGCAGCTGGACTGGCGATTAGTGAAAAACTGAAAGCTCACATCCGCGGACTCAGACAAGCCAAGAGGAACTCAGATGATGGAATATCGCTTATTCAAACAGCTGAAGGTGGCCTCAACGAAGTATCTAACATCGTTATCAGACTCAGGGAGCTTGCCATCCAGGCAGCCTCTGATACTGTCGGCGACACGGAGAGAGGATTTTCGAACATTGAGTTCAAGAATCTCTTGGAAGAAATCCAGCGGATTTCACAAGGGTCAGAATTCAACGGTAGAAAGCTTCTCGACGGAACAGGCGGGTTGGTCGAAATTCAGGTCGGGATCCACAATGATCCATTACAAGACCGGATTTCATATGACTCTTCCCAGACTGATTCCACGCTCGAATCTCTCGGCCTTGTGGCAGAGAACATCGCGAGTAAGGAAGGCGCTCAGCTATCATTGGCGAAACTGGACGACGCGCTTACGCGGATCAACGGAACCCGCGCAAACTTGGGAGCATTACAGAACCGTCTGCAATCAGCTAGTACAACTATCTCGATTGCTGATGAGAACTTTAGTGCGGCCAATTCCCGGATTCGTGATGTTGACGTAGCGGCTGAGACCGCGGACATGGCCAAGAATAACATTCTTGCCCAAGCCGGTGTGTCAGTGCTCGCACAAGCGAATCAGTCCCCGAATTTTGCCTTGAAGCTACTAGCTTAAAACACCCACTAACCTTCCCCCGAATGGGGGAAGGTTTTTCTTTTTATCCAAATCCTCAAATTCTGATAAAATCTGTACATGCGTAAAACCATCATGATCTTCGGCATCTCTTCCTTCGTGGGGTCTAACCTCGCTGAAGCCTTAAAAGATGAATTCCGGATTGTGGGAACCTATCACAAGACTCCGGTGACGATTCCGGGTGTGACTTGTTATCCCTGTGATGTGCTTAAGAAAGACTACGTCGCGAAACTCATCGCCATCGTGAAACCTGATTTTACGATCTACGCGGTCGGGCTTTCCTCGCTGATGGAATGCAAACTGCGCCCCAAGCTCTCGGACGCCCTGAACTCCAATGGTGCCGCTAATGTCTGCTCATCCAGTGAGAGAGTTCGTTCGAAGTTTGTGTTTCTCTCGTCGGGTTTTGTTCATAGTGGAGAAAACAATCTTTTCACAGAAGGTGATACACCTTTTCCTGCGACGGCCTACGGAACTTCTCTTTCCTCCACAGAATTTTATGTTCAGCGATCGTGTCTCAACTACCTCATCCTGAGATGCGGAATCTTATACGGACGAAGTTACCGTGCCACTCATCAGAACTGGTTCGAGTATCTGGAGAGATCCCTCACACGGGCAGAGAAGTTCACGGCCGATGACTCTGTGAAGTCTGGATTCCTGGATGTTCATATCGTGGCCAATATCCTGAAGAAAGCTTTGAAAGATAATGTCACCAATCGCCTGATGCATGTTTCTTCCGGGGATATCATGACCCGATTCCAATTCGCCCGCTCATACGCAAAGGCGTTCCGACTCGATGAATCCCTGGTTCAGGGAAAGATGATTCCATTTCCGACGGAGCGAAAGGGGAAGGAAGGCGAGGAATTCGCATTCCACCTCAGCACGTCCAATGTGGAGGAGTATCTGGGAACGAAAATGCCTACGATCGAAGAGTCGCTGGCCTTTACCCAAAGTCGATTTGATCAGCTTAGCGCGAAGAATTCTTGATAAATTCTGTGAGATAATACTTCACGAGAGCTTCAGTTTCCACCGGCTCACCCTGGAAGCGCCAGGAAATTGTATTGAATGGTCCTACGTGGGCCTTGATTTCGTGTATGGCGTGAACTGACTGGCTCTCGTTCGCGAGCCGGGCCGCAAAGAGACCACCGTTGTTTGAAAGAAATCCAATGCTGATCACATCAGGAGAGCGTCTTGCGACGATCAGTTTCAGGGAATTCCGGAAAAGAATGAAATCATTTACGGTATTTGAAATGCGGAAAACCTTGATCGAGCGGGAGCCATCACGGTTGTTGCGATACTGGTTAAAAAGGGAAACGTAAAACTCAAAACGGTCCTTGAGTTTGTTCACAAAAGCGAGCGAGGATTCTTCCAGGAGTGATTGGGTATTCAGGTGCTCGTCGAAGCGGATGATGCCTGATTCTTCCATGTTCACTTCTTCGAGTGCCAGTCCTTCAATCCATGAAACATTCTGGTAATCGTTGACATTGATGTAATCCATACATTCATTGTCACTTCGGGGCACTTTTCACGTCAAGTTAAATCATCTTTCGAGAGCGCTGATGATCTCAGGATTAATTCCGGCCCGAAGAAGGACTTCCCGGTTCTGGCGAACGAGAGGGGCAAGTTCCCCACGAAACTTGCGCCGAACATAGGACTGAATCTCAGCAATCCGCGGATCACAATTTGGCGGGGCCCCAAGTGAAGATACACCCTGGGCGGTTGAAATGAGGCCAATCAACTGGCGAATCCCGGTGATCGTTTCTTCCGCTCCGCTAACCATGGTCGGTTCAATCCCGCGGTCAGAGATGACAATCTGGAGGACGCGCAAAGAGGACATGGATTGCTCTGAACCTTCAATAGAATGAAAGGTCACACCCTTTGAAGAGTTAAATTCAATCTGGTTAATGTTGTAGCGTCCACCGATCCTGGTGAAAGATCCTCCGGCGGAGATAGAATCTTCGGCCTTAATCTCTGCCACGAACTGATCGTTCAGGTTCAAAGTCTGATTGGCAGGGAAATCAAAGTTGAGCCGAACATCCCCCGACATCTGAACGTTTCCGATATTCAGTCCCGGCCGAACCGGACCCGCGAAGATTTTTATTATTCCATCGATCACGGACCGCGCTTCACGTCCTGTCCGTTGTCTTCTGATAAGTGTGAGTTCCCGCAACGCCTGATCCATTTTCGCTTTGAACTTCGTCTCAATCGCCTGAGCGACTCTTGCCTCGAGGCTCTTCTCCATTACGGGACTACTCATGTCGACATGAAAATGTCCGTCCTTGTTATAGCCAATAGAATTAATCCGGAGATTCACTCCGGCGAGTTTCAGCGAAAAAGCCCCTCGGGTATTGAGAGTGAGTTCATTTTCCGTAATGTTAAAATTGATCGGAGCATTTTCTTTCCAGTTCACTGCGGCCCGCGCATGAAACGGTCCGATATCCACCATCTCTTCTCCCAGATTAAGCCGGCTTGCGATGGAAATGTTTCCGGAAAGACTCGCCGGCGTGCGACTGAAAGTATCCACGATATTCATCAGCCGCTCATTCTGAGTGGCAAAGACGGAATAAGAAAAAATAAGAAGGAAGAGAGACCATGCTCGCATGGGAGGCTTATCGGTCAGAGAGGGTAGAATGTGAAAAAGGTCCGGGGGAAGGCTTAAAACGGTTTCGCGCCCCTAGAAAACTAGGTGGGCGCAATTAGTAATCACTTTAGGCTTCTCACAATCTGGTCTAATACTAGACCAGGCAAGCTTGCACACCGTGATCAGGGACCGCTCCCGAAAATAAAATCGTAGGGGCGAAACTTTTTGGCTTCGCCCCGGACCCAGATTCATCATAACTCATTTTGTGGGCAATGAAGATAGGTAAGTTTCTCTGAGAGCGTTGCAGGCCCTCGACAAATCCTGATTGTTTGCAGGAACTTACGACTTGCAAGGGAGTATTTTTGAGAAAAAACGACTACGTGTGTTATAATTACTTAAGACAATTTGAAGGAACTAAAGTTTGGACGTCAAAGAGACGATAAAGCTTGGGTACCTTTGAAGGGGGATTTTATGAAAGATAGGTTCCTTGCTTATCTTAAAGATGAGACAGGGCAAACGTCCACCGAGTACATCCTACTCGTAGCCGTTGTTGCCACGATCGTTTTTAAGTTTAAGACGGCCATTATCAAGAAGCTTGGTCTTGGACCAGAGGGCGGCGGTATTATGGGCGCAGCTCTGAACGAAAGTAACTTTGCTGACTTCGGGAACATCAACAACTAACCGCGAGTACCTTCCAGTACTTTGCGGTTAGTCCGAAGATCTAGTAGGATTTCGTTATGAAATCTAAGAAAGGCAGGGGCCAGGCCACTGTCGAATATATTTTTATTCTCGCTTTTGCGGCGTTCATCGGTCGCGCAGCTCTCCTGCAATTCAGAAAATTTTTTCAGACAGAAATGGGTAAGGTTGGGCACGAACTTTCCGTTCATCTCACGGTCGGTGTTTGCCCGCGCAATTGCTTCTTCGACAAATATAAAAACGGCTTTCAATGAACCTGTATCTGTACGCGTTCCTGGCGCTTGAGCTCGTTCTCATCAGCTATGTAGATCTCAGAACAAAAAAAATCTCCAACCTCTGGCCGCTCTTTCACATCATCCTCTTTGTGGCGCTGAAATTTGCCTTTCCGGAAGATTATCCACTGGCACTGGTGCATTTTATCTATCCCTTGAGTTTTATCATTCTGGGATTTGTTTTATTCGTGTTTCATATCATGGGAGCTGGTGACAGCAAGTACCTGGCTTCTCTGTTCCTCGTGACGCCAACGCCGCTTCACATGCTCCTCCTGGAGAAGCTGTTGACGGTGACGATCTTTGTGGGCACCATTCTCATTATCCTGAAGTTTGTGAAGAGTGCTGCGAAGATCAGGGCTTACCTCCTGACCCTGCATCTGGCCGGTTTGAAATCTGAGATCAGTTCGCGCTTTAGTTATGCTCCGGTTATACTGGTAACATGGATTCTATTCGGAGTGTCCCTGTGGCATTGAAGCAACAGAAAGGTCAGACGATGGTGGAGTACATGCTGCTTCTCGCGGTGGTCGTTTCCATCATGCTTACGTTTTATAAAAGTAAACTCTTCCAGAAATATTTCGGTAACAAGGGATCGATCGGACAGACGATCAAAAAGCGAAGTGAATTTTCCTACCGCCATGGCTTCATGGGTGTTGAAGATCCTCAGCCGAAAGATTCCCGGGAGGGGAGAACTCATCCCACCTATGTTGATCCCGCTGGCGGTTCGCGGTTTTTCGGTCCAAAAACAAAGTATCCGGCGCAATGAAAAAAAATCGGGAACGTGGCCAGGCCACCGTCGAATTCATTCTCACTTTCGTCTTCGGTCTGTCGCTCATGCTCATGATCTTCAACTCTGCCATGAACTACGTGACTGGCTATCTCGTTCACTACGCGACTTTCATGGCGGGCAGAGTGTACATGACAGCTGAGTCTTACTCCGGAGTCTACGGGGCGTATGAGCAAAGCATCAGCCGGTCAGAGGAAAGGGCCCGCTCGGCTTTCAGACAGTACAATCTGGGCGCATTCGGAATTCAGGATAATGAATTTTTTGTGAACAAATCCCGCAGTGGCCAATCCAGCAGTGAGTATCTGACGGTCGGTGTGTATTCCCGGTTTTCACAGAAAGTGGATGTACTGGGAAAAATCGCTGGCAACACCGAGCTGGACCTAGTCTCTGAGGCGTTCCTCGGAAAAGAACCCACTCGCGCGGCCTGTGCAACCAGAGTCTGTTTTGCCATGACCGGAAGAGAATCGTGTGATCCGACGTTCGATATAACCCTCTTCGATGATGGGTGCTGAGATGGAAGTGAAAAACGAAAAAGGCCAGGCCCTGGTTGAGCTGATCCTTTTCCTTCCGCTCATGTTCACCGTCTATGCGTTGGTCAGCGGGTTTGCCAATGCCATCTACGGCTCGATCAATCAGCAGAAATTTGCCCGGAACTATTTTTATTATAGGGTCCAGAACAACTCAACTACTCCGAAACGTCCGGACGACACTGTTAACTGGACTCAATACGGGATGTATTACGTTGGCTGGCGGGAAAAAGTCGTGGGCGAAGAGCCAGTCCAGCCCTGCTATCGGATCTCGCTCCCGATCCTCGGGGCGAACAGTGAAACCTGTGATTCGAATTACACCAGCACCGGGAGCGGAGAAGCGAGCACGCAGTTCATGCGGGTCGGGACCGTTTACGGATTTTGTGGTGCTACTTATGTCAGAAATAATAAAGTTTCCTTCCTCGCTCCCAATCGGCCCGATCTCAATTATCGGTCAGTAACTGACGAGAGCAGTTGCCTAATCGCCGAGTAGCAACATTTTCCTTTTTGCGCTCTGAAAACTGAAATCTGCTATCATTAAGCTATCGAAACTCCATTCAAAGTTTAGGACGAACAATGAATAGCCGTGCCTTTACCACAAGTCTTATCTTAGCGGGCCTCGCCGTTTTTATGATTTATGCGTACATCGATTCGCGTGAAACAGAAATGGTGAGCGAATACGGAAACTCAACTCCCGTTGTGATCGCAAAAGAAGACATCAAAGAACTCGAAGTCATCGACGATCGTAAGGTTGAAGTGCAGAACGTTCCTGCAAAATTTCAGATGCCCGGAAAATTTTCCCGCGTAGAAGATCTCTATAACACAATCGCAGCTACACCGATTAAAAAGGGTGAGCAGATCACAGCTCCGCGTGTGACTTATCCCGGAGCTCAGTCCGGCTTAGCACGACAGATTTCCATAGGGAAAAGGGCCTATTCTCTCCAGGTCACTGAGAGCCAGGCCGTCAGCAGACTTTTAAAACCTGGCGACCGGGTCGATATCCTTGCACTCGTTGATTATGCTTCCGGAAAAAAAGATAAACTGAAAATTAAGACTGTTCTTCAGGACGTTCTGATTCTTTCCACCGGTCTCTTCGTGACGAACTCCATTCCGGTCGTGAACATGAAGGGCGAAGGCGGAAATGAATCGCGCCAGGTGAAACTTAATAACTACACAAACTACAATACGATCACTCTGGAACTCACACCGTTTGAAGTTCAGAAGATGGTCTTCCTCGTTACTGCAGGCAGCGGGATCTACCTCTCACTCCGGAATAACGACGATAAAACGATTGAACGCATAAGTGCCACCCGGCTCTACGATGTTCTGGGTGAAGATGCAGCTGAAGCGAAATCCTATTTTGCGGAACAGCTGGCACGTGAAACGAGAAGGACTTCGGCCGGTGGCAAGTAGACTTTTATTCTTCCTCATTCTCAGCATTCTCTTCGCGCTTCCGGTGGGTGCACAGGCGCCTAATGATCCAGCTACTGCTGCTGCGACATCCACTGCTGTCGGTGGAGACGCCATTGTTAAAAAAGATCTTGAGGTCGCCATTGGGATCAGTGAATTCGAACAACTGGATTTTGATTTCAGTCCGAAGTTTTCAGTAGCGCGTCCTGAGCTCCTGAATATCACAGCTCGACCTGGAAAACGCGAAATTGAATTCAACGGGATTAAACCCGGAACAACCACTGTGACCATCCGTGATACTTCTGGGGATTTACGTCTCCAGTATACGATTGTAGTGACCGCTACCGGATCTTCGAGTGTGGTCTCAGAACTGCGCGAACTTATCGGAGATGTCGAAGGCCTTCGCATTGTCATCAAGGGTGGAAAGATCGTCGTCGAAGGCGAGATCGTCGTTCCGGATGATATCGGTAAAGTTTCCAAGGTCCTCGTAAACTATCCCCAGGTCCTCACTCTCATCGAGCTTTCTCCGCAAACTCAGAGGGTGATTGCCCGCAAGATGAGTGATGAGCTTGCAAAAAACAATCTTAAAGACGTTACTGTCCGCGTGGTGAATAAGACATACTGGCTTGAAGGTGTCGTGAGTAATGAAGAGAAAAAGAAGCTCGCTCTCATCATCGCGAAGGCCTATCTCCCGCCAAAACTTCAGACGCTGGCCCAGTCCGGTGAAGGGCGTTTCGCCACTCCCGACCAGCCGGACATTCTCGATTTTATCGCCGTTAACGAAAAGAAAGAACCTCAGCCAGCTCCGAAGATGGTGAAGATCACGGCTCAGTTTGTGGAATTGTCGAAAGATTACGGCCGCGTTTTCGCTTTCAAATGGGCGCCTCTCATGGGTCAGGATGCGAGTAGAATTTCCATCGGACAGACTGCTGCCGGGAACGTGACCTCTACCTCCAGTGGTGCTCTCAGTGCTACCATCTCCAATCTTTTTCCCAAGCTCAATGCAGCTAAATCTGCGGGCTATGCTCGTGTGATTCAATCTGCCATGATCGTTACTCAGAATGAGAAGTCGGCGAAAATTTCCAAGCAAACGACGATCCCATTCGCCGTCGGTAACGGAGATACCCAAAGGGCCACGACGGCAACCATCGGAATCAACCTCAGTATTGAACCGCGGATTCTCGAGCAGGAAAATGTTCTCATGGCCGTCAATCTGGGTGTTAGTCTCCAGGCGGGTCAGACATCTTCGGGAAGCCCGATTACGACGACGAATAATATTGAAACCAACCTCATCGTGAAATCGAAAGAATCCGCAGTCATTGGTGGTGTCGTCCAGAATACGTCGAGCACGACCTACGACAAGGATGATCCGGCGCCGATTCAGGCAACTGCCGGTAACCAACCTGCACCGCCGCTCTTCCGCTTACTTCGTTCTAAAAACTATGCAGTGATTAAGAGTCAGTACGTCATGTTCATTACTCCGGAAATTATCGAGTCTGCTTCGGCGGCCACAGAAGAAATCCGGAAGAAGTTCAGGAGAAGGCAGTAAAGATGGCAGGCCACATAATCAGTATCATCGGTGGTAAGGGTGGGGTCGGGAAGTCGCAGCTTGCGGCCAATCTTGCATTCGCTTACGCTGCTGAGATTCGTGCCAAGACCCTTCTTCTTGATTTCGACCAGAAGGCGTGTGGTGACCAGAACATTATCACCGGCCTCAAGTCAAAAAAACACCTGAAGGAACTTGCAGAGTTCACGGGTGCCATTGATCCACGCTCTATTCAAATGTTCACCGCCGATCACAAGGCAGGCATTTCATTCATCGGCATGCCCACTGAACCTATTCTTGCCAATCAGATCCAGGAAGAAGGTTTAGGAAAAGTCCTCAAGGCCATCACAAACATTTATCCCGTGACGATTATCGATGCGGGATCCGAGCTGACTCCGCTTACGCTGAAGGCCCTCGAATTTTCCACACTCATTTTCCTCGTCGCTTCTCCGGATCTCCTGGCCGTGAACCAATGTCGCCGCATGTATTCCGATCTCGTGACCATGCTCTTTCCCAAAGACATGATTCAGATTCTCGTGAACCAGGCGGTGAACGGACACCCGGTAAGTCCGGATGTCATCGGTAAGCAGATTGGAAAACCTGTTTTCCATGCAATTCCACGTGACGACCAGAGTTGCGTCGCCGCCCTTTCCCGTTCAACTCCCGTCATCGTGGGAGCAAAAACATCACCCTTCGGAAACGGCGTCACCGATTGCGTACGAAAACTCATTCAGAAAAACGTTCTCCGGACTCTTGAAGCTCTCTCAAAACCTTCGGGAGTTAATGCGAATAATGCGGCCATCGCCAGCGCGAATGGTTCGAGCGGTTCAGCTGATGACAAGAAACGGGATCAATGGACTGAACTCAAGAGCCGCATCCATAAATCACTCATTGAAGATATGGACCTGAAAAAGCAGGACGAAAACGATCCCAAGGCGAAGATCATTCTTCGTGAACAGGTGAAGAAACTTGTCGTTGAACTCCTGAGTAAGGAGGACACGAAAGGTGTTCTCAATACCCGCGAAGACATGACCAGTATCGTGAAACAGATCCTCGATGAAGCCCTGGGACTGGGTCCGCTCGAAGACATGCTCGCGGACAAATCGATTTCAGAAATCATGGTCGTGGGGCCCA
>CANGAC010000038.1 GCA_947451425.1 Bacteriovoracaceae bacterium
AGAATAAACTAATTCCGCCGCCACTTATCTAGGAATTAAAATCCTACGAAGAATCCGTTGGTGTAATTCGAGAGGAGACTCAGGAACTGATACTGGTCACTCGACTTATCCTTGATGAAGTTTTCGCCCACGCCGATCGAATTGATCTGAACTTTGTGAACATTCGCCGTTCGAACGGCCCGCAAGATATCGTGGATATCGTCTTTTTTATTCGAGTTGTGCAGAGATGGCGCTCCGTCGGTGAGAAGAACGATGTCAGAGATATCTTTGTACTCCGCCAGGACATGCGCCAGGGCTTCTCTCGTGGGAGTACCACCGAATGGTTTCATCGCATAAATAAATTCGAACGCTTCATACTTGTTTCCGGAACTCGTGTCGCGAAGCTCATTCCAGAGTGCTTTGAAAGGGGCCCGCTCTCCATAGGGAAACTGCACGATCTCAACCTGGTAGGTATTGGGAAGTGCCGTGAGAAGCATCTTGAGTCCGGCCTTCACCTGCCCCATGCGCTCTTCCTGGATCATGCTGTAAGAAGTATCGATGAGAAAGACGATTTTCTTTCCCTTGAACTTGAACCCGATATCCATATCCACACCGTTGCCCTGTGGAACCGGCGGCGTTTTGGCGGTTTCTTCTTTTATTTTTGCTTCAAGCTCGGCGTTCATCCTCAGCGCATCTTTCAGCTGGGATTCGAGGTTCGCAATAACCTGGACACTCTTGTCGATTTTCACCGGCTCAGTGACTTTCACCGGAACTTTCTGATTCTTAGGCATGGCAACGTAGAGAATGATGACGGCACCGAGAGCGCCGGAAATGAGATCCAGAAACGAGAGCGAGAAGAGTTCTATCTGCCGTCTCTTCCTCATCTGATTTCGATCTTATTGATGAGATTGTCGATCACGAACTCCTTCAGGTCCGAATGAAAACGATCCGTTTCTTCCTGGAGCTTATGCACAAACCACATGAGGAACACGGACAGGACAAGTGCCACCAATGTCGTATCGAAGGCGACACCCAGAAGCGATGTGATCTTTTCCATGTCGCCGGAGTTTGCGTAGATCAAAGATTGGGAAATCCCGATCACAGTCCCGATAAACCCCAGCGAGGGAATAACCCACGAGAGGTAACGGATGATGGACTGAGAACCTTCAGCTTTTTCCTGCGACACTTCGATCTGAATGCTGACGATATCGATGAGTTCAGAGAGGGAACCAGTCGTCCGGAATTTGGTACAGGCCTTTTTCAGGAGATCACTCAGGATGTATTTGTCTTTTTTCTCAAACTCCTGAAGCTTAAATTTCAGGTTATTTACATCTTCCGGAAGAAAAACCAGTTTCTCGTGAGTCGGGATGATGTTCATTTTGAAGGCCCTTCTTTCGCGGGCAATGGCCTTGAGTTTTTCCTGAACTTCAAACCATCCCCAGAAGAAAGCGAGGTAGGTAAACGACTGGATGTAACCACCGTTGGCGATGTCGGCTCCGAGCAGCATTAAAATACGATAAATAGTGGGTGAATTGGCCTTGTTACAGACGGCGAGGGACATCATACAAATAGCCGTAATCAAAAGCGCAATCCCTACTGCGAGTGAGAGGTTTCTAAGGTTTTTCATCTGACTTATTCCGTGTTATGAAGTGCATAGAAATTTTATCATAGAGCCGCGCGAAAAAGGCAAGGAAACCATGAAGAAAGTCGAAATCCATCCGGATGCCGTTGAACGAATCAAAAAATTCACAGTCACAGATAACCAATTGGGATTTGGAAAGTACGTTTGTCCGGCAATGATCGTCTGTGCCTATGACAAAGGCGAATGGCAGAAAATCGAACTCATCCCCTACGGCCCGCTTGCGATCGATCCGTGTGCGAAAGTCCTCCACTATGGACAGGAGATTTTTGAAGGAATGAAGGTCTTCCGCCACCCGGATGATTCCATTCACATGTTCCGCCCAGAAATGAACGCCAGAAGATTTAATGTGTCCGCCAAGAGAATGGCAATGCCGGCCATCCCGGAAGAGCTGTTCCTCGAAGCGTGTGATGTGATATCGGCTTACTGTAAAAATGCTGTTCCTAAGCGCCTCGGAGAATCACTTTACCTTCGTCCGTTCATGATCGCGACGGAAGTCGGAATGGGAATCAAGCCCGCGAAACAATTTCTTTTCGTTATCGTTGCCTCACCATCAGGATCTTATTTCTCTGGTGATTCAGTGAAAGTTTATATCGAGCGCGAAGACATCCGCTGCGCTCCGGGTGGAGTCGGTTTCGCTAAAACTGGCGCGAACTACGCTGCCTCTCTTAACTCTTATGAAAAAACGCTGAAGCTCGGTTGTGATCAGACCATGTGGCTTGATGCTCACGAGCACAAGTACATTGAAGAAATGTCCGGTATGAATTTCTTTGCTGTGATGGACGGAGTTCTTCACACACCAAAACTCACCGATACCATCCTAGATGGCGTGACCAGAAGATCTATCATGGACATTGCTCGTGGGGAAAACATCGAAGTGGTCGAATCCAAACTTTCTATCGATGATATCCTCAAGGCTTCTGAAGAAGGCCGTTGTACAGAAGCCTTCGTCTGCGGAACTGCTGCGGTCATCGCACCGATCGCCTCTTTCCTGGATAAGGACGGAAAAACTTATCGCGTGAAAGACCCTCAGGGTAAAATCGGGATGAGTCTGCGGGAAAAACTCGTAGGTATGCAGGCCGGAAGAGAGGATGCTCCGAAAGGCTGGCTCCACAAAGTCAGAAACGTCGACATTTAATCAAAAAAAAGGCTCCCGAAGGAGCCTTTTTTTTTAGCCTAAATGCGGAAGTAATTCGAAACATAAAATCGCGATGAAGGTTGGGTACAACGCCCCCTTCAATAACCCCAACGGGCTGATGCCATCTTTTCCAAAAGAGTCTTTCAGAATTCCGTAACCAGCAGGGTTCGGCGCATTTGCGATAACAGTTAATCCACCACCCGTTACAGCACCGGCAACCAGGAAATATTTTTTTGCATCAGAAAGCTCGACCAGAGTACCGAGATAAGTCAAAGCAGCATTATCCGTTACACCAGTAAGAGCTGTTGCTCCGAAGTAAAGAGGCTGATCACCAAGAGATGCAATCAGGCCCTGAAGCCACCAGGCCTGCTTCCCGCCGAGTACAACGAGACCGGCGAGGAAGAATCCTACCATGAGCGAAGACTTGACCTGAACTTCATCCTGAAATTCCTTCGTAACTGCAGTGAATCCGAGGAAGAAAAGGAAGAGACCCATGAACACAACCATATGGTGAACAGTGAGAACCACTCCTGCGAGGAAAAGTACGTGAATGAGAGTTACCCACATTGGTGGATGCATCTTCTCTGCATTGTCAGGTCTCAGCTGGAAATCACCGGCGAGTTCTTTTTTAAAGAGTAAGGAAATCGTCAGTGCGCTTATGACACAGGAGATGGCCGCTTTATAACCGAAGTTCAGGAGCATGTGAGAGAAGCTCCAATTCCATTTTGTCGCGACCATCAGAACCGGAGGTGCAGCAAAGTGAGATAGTGTTCCCCCGATGGAAACGTTCACAAAAAGAAGACCAATCGTTGCGTACTTAAACTTCGTGCTCATATCTTTTGAATAAAAATTCTTGAGAAGAATAAGAGCAGTTACAGTCATCGCAGCAGGCTCAGTGATGAATGATCCAAGAAGAGGACCCACAACAAGTGTAGTGAGATAAAAGGCCATTTTCCTATTCATCGGAATGAGTTTAGAAATCGCTACGATGATTTGCTCGGCCAGTTTAATGACTGGTCTGGTTCCGGCCATGGCCATGATGACGAAAACGAATGCTGGTTCAATGAATTGAACTTCGTTTTCAAGATAATGAAGAGCAGGACCCGCGCCCTCTACTCCGATGTAAACAAGCATGAAAATCGCTGCCCACATTCCGAAGACAGCTTCGACTTCTGCCATGAAGTGCCAAAAGTTTTCTCCCATTGATCCTTCCGGATAATGATGAGCGATTTCAGCAAATTTACTGACAAGAAAAGTGTGAAGAATGGCGAGAGCAAAAATGACGGTGCCCGCGATCTGGATCGTCGTTGGATTCATGAGTTCCCCTTGAGAAAACTAGTGTTTCTTTTATTTTAAAGGGGATTTCTATTTTTTGTGATTTTTCTTAGCCGTTACGGCCAATGGAGTTCACGGGACAAGCATCCATTTGCTCCACACACAGAGCAATTTCCTCAGGTGTTGTAGGCTGCTTTTTCACGTAGGCATTTCCATCATCGTCTTCTGCGTAGAATTCGGGTGCTCCCGAGTAACAGACGTTACAGGCAATGCAGCCCTCGCCTCCGTCATCATCGGGATCTGTGCAGTAAAATGCACCTGGGATATTTTTTTGATGTTTATTTTTTGGATTCGCCATAGGTCCCTAGTTTAGTGCCGTGTTCGGGGAGTATCAAGGATTTATGATGGATTTGCCGCGTGTCATTTTTGACTTAGAACTTGTGTCTAGGTAGTTTCAAGACCGTTTGAAAGGGAGTTTATTTATGGATCAAAAAATCATCGCTGCGGCCAGACTCTGGGGCCAGAACAGTTATTTCTCTGAAGAAGATAGAAAAGAAATTGCAGGGCTGATCGATCAGTTACCCGGCTCCGAAACTGAACTCACCGAAAGATTTTATCGGGATCTTGAATTCGGAACCGGAGGACTCCGTGCCCCTATGGGTATGGGCCAGAACCGGATGAATAAATACAATGTCCGACGTGCCACTCAGGCACTGACGAACACTCTCATGAAATATTTCGGAACAAATTCCTCAGCTGTCATTTCCTATGACTCGAGAAACCGCTCCCGTGAATTTGCCCTGGAAGCAGCGGGCGTTTTCGCCGCCAATGGAATCAAGGCCTGGGTTTTTCCTGAACTCACTCCGACTCCGATGCTCTCTTTTGCTGTGAGGCACCTCAAGGCCCAGGCGGGAATCATGATCACGGCCAGCCACAATCCTCCGATCTATAACGGGTTCAAGGCTTTCTGGAATGATGGTGCCCAGGTTGTGCCTCCTTACGACAAAGAAATCATCTCTGCCTACAACACACTCACTGACTGGCAACAAATAAAGTACATGCCGTTCGAGGAAGCGCAGAAGAAAAATCTCGCGGCCTGGACGACTCCTGAAGTAAACGAAGCCTTCTTTAAGGTCATCGAAGAGAGAGTTGTTCTTGATCCTGAGATGATCAAAAACCATGGAGACGAAATCTCTGTCGTTTATACATCTATTCATGGCACGGGAGAAGTTCCCTGCATGACGATTGCCAAGCGCCTTGGGTTCAAAAAATTTGTTTCTGTCCCTGAGCAAGCCAAGCCTGACGGAAATTTTCCAACGGTGAAGTATCCGAATCCGGAAGATCCGAAGGCACTCGCCCTTGCGGTGGATCTCATGTTGAAAACCAATGCTGACATTGTTTGCGGCACTGATCCCGATTGTGATCGCCTTGGTCTGGTCGTGAATGCCCACGGAAAAGCCGCATACCCGAACGGGAACCAGATTGGTGCCCTCATGCTGTATTATATTTTCAGCCGCCGCCAGGAGAAAAATCTTCTTCCAAAGAACCCCCTTGTTTTAAAATCCATTGTGACGTCGCCGATTCAGAATGCGATTGTTGAAAGCTTCGGCGGGAAAGTCGAAGACACACTCACGGGCTTTAAATGGATGGCCGGAAAACTTCGTGAGCATGAAGAAAAAAAATCTCCGATGAACTTCGTCTTCGCTTCTGAAGAATCTTTCGGGTACATGCTTCACGCTGAGGCCCGGGATAAAGATGGAGTCTCCTCAGTTGCGATCATCTCTGAAATTGCCCTCTACTTTAAGAGAAAGGGCATGAACCTCATGGAGGCCCTGGATCATATTTATGATAAATATGGATTCTTCTTTGAGTCTCTGGTTTCCCAGGACTACGAGGGTGTAGCGGGAACTCAGAAGATTGACCGGATCATGGAATTTTTCCGGAATTACCCTGAGAAAAATTTCGCCGGGGAGAAGATCACTGAGCGCGTAGATTACATGAAAGAAACAGGTCTTCCGAAGAGTAACGTTCTCTCTTTCACCTTCGAA
Organism: Bacteriovoracaceae bacterium; assembly: GCA_947451425.1. GTDB lineage: Bacteria > Bdellovibrionota > Bacteriovoracia > Bacteriovoracales > Bacteriovoracaceae > Peredibacter. The sequence continues at coordinate 6,080 of CANGAC010000038.1, forward strand.
AGTGGTAACAAGCTTTTCCTCCGTCCATCAGGTACAGAGCCTAAAATCAAATTTTACACCATGGTCAGAGAAACATCGGGTACAATTGCAGATAAGAAGCTCAATGCTCTGAAAAAAGTGAAGACGATCGAAGACAAGATCAAAGAGTGTTGCGAGAAGGCCTGAATGTCGAAAAGTATTGTTTTAGTCAGTGGTGGGATGGATTCGCTGGTTTGTGCAGGGATTGCCCATGAAGAAGGCCACGAGCTGCATTTCCTTCACATGGACTATGGCCAGAAGACTTCTCGTCGCGAAAGGAAATCCTTTGACGATATCGCTGACTTTTACCATGTCCCGCAGAAACACCGGAAGGTAATTGATATGAACTTCCTCCGCCAGATTGGCGGGAGTTCTCTCACTGATGAATCCATCACCGTCAAAAACTACGCTGGCGATTCGGATGTCATCCCGGATTCCTATGTCCCCTTCCGGAACACCATCATCCTTTCCCTTGCAGTCTCATGGGCCGAGGCGATGACGGCAAACACTCTATACATTGGAGCAAATCACGAAGATTCACCCGGGTATCCGGATTGTCGACCTTCCTACTATGAAGCTTTTAACAAAGTGATTAAGGAAGGAACCAAAGCTGCTGACATTAAAGTGTTAACACCTGTGATTCATATGAAGAAAAAAGATATCGTGCTCAAAGGAAAGGAACTTGAGGTTCCCTTTGAACTCAGCTGGTCATGTTACAAAAGTAGCTCAAAAGCATGCGGCAAATGTGACTCCTGTGCCTTGCGCCTCCGCGGCTTCAAGGAAGCTGGTATGATTGATCCCATCGATTATCTTTAGGAGGTCCTATGAAATTTCTCACAGCCGTTATTCTTTCAGCTTTTTCCCTCGGTGTTTTCGCCCAGAATGGTGAAATGTTTACGAAAGCAAAAGAGCACATTCTTTCCAATCTTGATAAGCGCATCAGCTGGCTTCAGGAACAAAAAACCTGTACGGCCGCAGCCACCGATCAGGCAGGTATCAAAGCCTGCAGAGACGCACATCAGGCAAAAGTTCAGACTCTTAAGGGTGAGAATGAATCATTCAAGTCTGGGATGAAAGCGGAGAAAATGGGTCGCAAAAAAAAGAACTAAGATTTAAGGCTCCTTCGGGAGCCTTTATTTTTTCAGTTTTTCGAGTGCTTTGATAATTTTCCGGAAATTCACATAGTCGTAGCGGGAATGCGCTTTCAGGACAAAATCATCTACTGATGGTTCATCATCTTTCAGAAAATAATAAGAAAAATCATTGGCGATGATAAACAATGCAGAAAGTGGCGATATTTTATCTGCCTTAAGCCCCTGAGGGAAACCATGGCCATCAGGCTGTTCGTGATGCTGAAATGCCAGAGAATCTGTATCCGGCGGAGCCGACTGGAAGTACCGCTTGATGAGAGAGCCCGAGTCACGCGGATGTGAAAGAAAGATTTTCTGATCTTCTTCTGAAAGAGAATCTTTTATTTTTTCATACTCGTGGATACCGGAAATCGCCAGAAGATGGGGTCTTACGGCGAGGGTAATGTCACACAAGACAGAAGCATACACGAGCTTATCCATTGTACTCTTAGAGATCCAGTCGAGCTGCTTGGCCAGTAAGCAAGCGATGAGGCTGGTGAGATTCATCTTTTGGGTGAAGAGTGCGTACTCATCCTGCTTCTCTTTCAGAGACTTCAGATAACTTTCCACCTTGGTCTCTTTTTCCACCAGGTGACGGATCTTTTCCACTGCGCGATCTATCGTTTCCTTAAATTCCTTGTCGACGTGAACTTCATCATCAATCCGGAGGATTTTTTGCTCAAACCGCTTCTCCGGAGTATCCGAAGCACCTCTCAGAACAAATCGAAAATTGTTGGCCTTAAGAAAAATAGAGATCTGATTCTGGATCTGGTGAATCACCCACATCGCCGTCGCTCTTTCGAGATAGAGGTAGGTAATTCCCTTGGATTTGTACTTTTTAATATCCAGAATGTTTGTCGTGTCGTCTTCGTGATAAATCTTGATGTATTTATCGGCGCCGATCTTAATGAAAAGATTCTTGTTAATACCATCCAGGATAGAGAGAAAATCGATCGAGATCCGGCAGTAGTCATCTTCATTCAGAAGCGGACTATCTTTGAACAGCGTCCGGGCTTCATCGATCAGTGATTCAGGCAAAGTGGCTTCATCGATCAGCTTGAACTGCTGAAGGTCTTTAAGGAGTTCTTTCCCTTCCTCGCGAACTTCATCAACCAGGATAATGATCCTTACAGTTTTCTGATGGGCCCGGAGGTAACCGAAAAAGTCCTCGAGGAGATAGGCATTAGACGTGTAGTCATACACGATCATCGCCGGTGCACCTTCGAGGTTTTTAAGAAACATCAGTGCTTTTTCTTCACTCTCGAGTTCCGTCACTTCTGTCTGAAGCATGGTCTCAAGGACGAACTTAAGAATTCCCCTCATGTAGGGGGAAGCCGAGACCACCAGAATAGGAACTTGTGTGAGTGATTCCATTAATAGAGTTGGATGAAGTCCCCTTCAGTCACAGAGCCTCCGGAATGGAGAATGCAGATGGCGCCATTGGGTTCAAAATAATCCACAACTTCAAGTGTGCCTTTGACTTCACCCTGAGACATACCAATCATCGCTCCGGACTCAGGATCAAAGATCTCCTGTCCTTCCGTGACCACTTTCAGGATATCCCCGAGGTTCAGTCCGGAAGTTCTCCCGGCATTCACATAGATTCTTGTACCGATGATTTTTGCGACACGCCCGAGCCAGTCGAGCTTGGATCCGATCTTCACGACTCTGGGAACGACTTTTCTCACGGCGACCTTAACCGAATAACGAAGAAGATCCTGACGATAGGAAAGATTGTCTTCTGAGTCTGCCTTATAAAAGCGAAGGTTGTCATCCGAGATATTTCCATCAAGAGTCTCGCTGAAGAGTTCCTTGTTCGACAGAACGTCAAAGACCTTGATCTCCACAACAGTTTCCGCAAGCGACTTGATTTTTCTTACGAAGCCAATCTCATCACTTTTCTGGCGGACGCGTGCTTCCTTGATTCTTCCGAAGATCACAATGTTAACTCCGGACATTTTTGCTTTTCGCGCGAGCTGGGCGAGTTTCACTCCCCCGCCGGCGTAAATTTCTTTTGAGGTTCCGAAGAGCGTTTCCGCTTCCGGATCAATCAGGAACTCGCGTGATTTATTGATCTCTCTGCGAAACTCTTCAGTGGCCGTCACAGCGAGATCATCTCCCCCCATGGGCGACTCATTGTAAAAACTCAGGAGTGCGATTTTCTTTTTGATCGGACTGAATTCCGAAACACTATTTATGCGTGAAGACTGGCTGATTGGTTTCCGGCGCGTAATCGGCGCACAGGACGCAGCAAAAATAATTGCGAGAAGAATTGAAAGCGAACGGGATAAAGAGAACATGAGTAATCCTTCCTGGAACTACTCTTTCACCATCCGGATCACGTGGGTATCTCCCGTGACCTCATTTACTAATGAGTAGTTATGAGATGATTTTAACTCTTTTACCTGTGACAATAAATCCGTAAACGATTTTTCCTCACCACGGTAATAACCTCTCATCACTGCTTCCTTCGGACTGAACTCTCCCATCTCCATTTGTAAGCCCAACGAAGTCCCTCGGGATTGTAAAACTTCCACCAGCTTCGTCACATCCCCAAGATTTCGCTGACCTGTGATGACCAACTTGATTACTCGGTTTAAGGGAAGGGCCATTTCAATTTTCTGATTGAGACCCGGGAATGCCCCGAGAGGAGTTTTGTAAACGCGGGAGACGAGACTTTTGTTCACATCGGGCTGAGGAGTATTGAGCCATTCTTTCTCCTCGCGCGGAAGACTCACGTGTGCCAGACCCTTTTTCGTGTTCCCATCAAGAAGAAGAACCCTGCCTTCCCAGATGTATTTCTGAATATTGTTCTGAACTATGCGCCGGATATTCATGCTGATTTTCAGCCACAACACATCCTTGTAAAGAGGATCTACTGAAGCCGAGATCGCTTCCGGTAGTTTTTCTTCCCATTGAGATAAGTAGGCCAGGCATTCCGTTTCACAGATTTTCGCCTCTCCCACGGTTTTCGGGAGATTCTCTTTCAGCCACTTTTCCCAGTTACGCATTAAAGGTGCCGTGAACTGTGTTTCTTTTTCAAGCCCCAGGTCTTTCCACTCAAACCCCAGGAGATTAATTTCTGAAGTTATGAGTATGCGGGAAAAGGGTTTTGCTTCAGGCACAACATCCTGAGCAAAGACCGGAAATAGAAAAAGAAAACAAAGAAGAATCTTCACTGCCGGAATTCCTCAACTTTGCCATCAATGATGAATGAGACCGAATTGGTATTCAGGACTTCATTGATCTTTGCGGCCATTTGGGGTGATGGATTCACAAGGAAATTATCATCCAGAGGAAGCCTTGCTTTTCCTTCGGCCGTATCAAAAATAAAATGGATCGGAACTGACCCACGGTAAGAAAGAAGAATCTGCTTCACCTGCTGGAGAGAGTAAGGATTGAGCTGCGCAAGGGGCACACTCACGCGAACGGAAGTCACCCGATTATCGGACTCATCTTTCAGGAGAGCGACTTTATTAGGAAAGAATTTCTTAGGATCTTCAGTGAGATTCACCACACCGTGGAAAATCAGCGGCTCATCCATCGTCAAGAACTGCTGGAACTCCGCGAACGTTCTCGGGAAGAAAAGACATTCGATCTTCCCGGATAAGTCCTCAATCGTCACGAAGGCCATTTTCTCGCCTTTCTTCGTGAGGATGACTTTGGATTCAGAAATCATTCCGGCGATCACCATCGTTCTCTTCGTCGGATCGTGCTCATCCGGAATCCGCTGGAAGCCTTCGGGCTTCGGCATCGTCGGAAGTTCCTGGATCTGCGCGAGGTTCATCGATGTGAGTTTTGACATGATATCGCGGAACCGGAAGAGTGGATGGCCGGAAACATAAATCCCCAGAAGCTCTGCCTCGAGAGAAAGTTTCTGTTTCTCATCGAATTCCTGCGACTCAGAGATATTGAGCTCATCTGAGACAGATTGCGTCGCCCCTCCCATATCGAAGAGTGATGTTTGCCCCATGAGCTTATCTTCCTGCTTTTTCTCAGCATACGCAGTGATGAGCTCCATGTTCTCAAGAAGAGTTTTACGATTGAATTTTTCAATCTTATCGAACGTTCCCACCTTGATGAGAGATTCGAGGACACGCTTGTTCACGAGTTTTAAGCTCACTCGTTCGCAGAAATCAATGAATCCGGTGAATGGTCCGTTTTCCGTTCTTTCCCGGACAATTTCGGCTACCGCTCCCTCGCCGACACCTTTGATGGCGCCCATCCCGAAACGAATGGTGTCGCCGATGACGTTAAAGAGCCAGAGAGATTCATTCACATCCGGAGGAAGGATGGCGATGCCGCATTCCTTGGCTTCCTGAATGTACGACGTAATTTTTTCTTTGTTGTTGATCTCTGTTCCCAGAAGAGCAGCAAAGAATTGCGCCGGATAATATTTTTTCAGGAACGCTGTCTGATAAGCAACGACGGAATAAGCAACGGCGTGCGACTTGTTGAATCCGTATTCTGCGAATTTTTCCATGAGATCAAAGAGGGCGATTGCCTTCTCTTCATCAAAGCCGCGTTCAACCGCTCCTTTTCTGAAGATCTCTTTGTGCATCTGCATTTCTTCGGCTTTCTTTTTCCCCATCGCACGACGGAGCATGTCCGCTTGTCCGAGTGAGTAGCCCGCAATCACGCGGGCAATGTTCATTACCTGTTCCTGGTAAACGATAATGCCGTAGGTATCTTTAAGAACCGGAATGAGAGCATCGAAAGAATACTGTTCAACCTTACCGTTGATTTTATTTTTGATCTCGGCAAACTCTAAGTGCATGCCTGAGCCCATCGGACCCGGGCGATAGAGGGCGTTGATCGCGGTGATATCGTCAATTGATCCAGGCTTAATTTTCTTACAGAGATCCTGCATTCCGGATGACTCGAGCTGGAACACACCGACCGTCTGCCCATCAGAGATCATGTCGTAAACAGATTGGTCCTTGTAATCGATATCTTCAATATCAAAATCCGGCTTGAAATCCCTGCGAACAAATTTTTCCGCGTTCGAAATCACCGTAAGAGTTTTAAGTCCTAAGAAGTCGAACTTAACGAGACCGATTTTTTCGGCCATGTCTTTATCAAACTGGACGACCTGTTCATCATTGGCCCCGCGGAAAAGCGGGCAATAAGTGACGAGAGGTTCGTTGGTGATGATGACTCCGGCAGCGTGAATCCCGGCGTGACGGTTGAGGCCCTCGAGACGTTTCCCGATCTGGAGAATTCTTCTGATCTTTGGATCGTTGTCTTCAAGCTCTTTAAGTTTTGGCTCTTTATCGATAGCGTCTTGAAGCTCAATTCCTAATTCTTCGGGAACAAGTTTCGAAAGGGCATCGGCTTCTGAATAAGGGAGCGCAAAGACACGCGAAACATCCCGGATAACAGCTTTCGCCGAAAGTGTTCCGAAAGTGATGATCTGACCGACCCGTTCTTTTCCGTATTTGTTCGTGACGTATTCAATCACTTCCTGGCGGCGGTCCTGACAGAAGTCGATGTCAAAGTCCGGCATGGAAATACGTTCGGGGTTAATGAAGCGCTCGAAGAGAAGATTGTACGGTATAGGATCAACGTTGGTGATCTTCAGAGCATACGCCACAATGGATCCAGCCCCGGATCCGCGACCGGGTCCGACCGGAATGCCATTGGCCTTCGACCAGCCAATGAAGTCCGCAACGATGAGGAAGTAACCAGTGAATCCCATCTGCTTGATGAGGCCCACTTCAATATCAAGTCTTTCGTAGTACTGAGGCTTGAGTTCCGTTTCCCAATTTGGTTTTGTGACCAGATCCTTGAAGTGTGGACCAATAAATCTTTCTTCAAGACCCTCGAGCGAAAGTCTCGCGAAATAATCTGCCTCAGTTTCCTGAGTTTTAATTTCAAACTGCGGGAGAAGGTAGATCTGCTTCCCTTTATCATCCTGCCATCTGATTTCCAGATTACACTGATCGGCAATCCTCAGAGTATTGTCGCAGGCTTCCTGAGCATAGTGGAAGGCATTCCGCATTTCTTCCGGCGACTTGAGATAGAACTCTGTCGTCGAGAGCTTCATTCTCTTTTCGTCTTCAAAAGTCTTTCCGGTCTGGATGCACATCAGGACTTCCTGAGCGGCTGCATCTTCGCGGGTCAGATAATGGCAGTCGTTAGTCGCGACTAAAGGAATCGAGTGCTCTTGAGAGAATTCAAGAATTCTCTTATTCACGATCATCTGCTCCGGAATTCCGTTTTCCTGGATCTCCAGATAAAAATCATCTTTGTAAATTTCCCGGAACTTCAGGGCGGCCTGGATCGCGCGCTCATCCTGGCCAGTGAAGATGTTGTATCCAACTTCCCCTTTCAGGCAAGCCGTCGTGGCAATGAGTCCTTCAGAGTATTCACGAAGAAGTTCCACATCAGCTCTGGGCTTGTAGTAAAATCCTTCCTGGTAAGCTTTCGAGAGAAGTTTACAAAGATTCTGGTAACCCGTGAGGTTTTTACAAAGGAGGATCAGGTGATGGATCTGGTGCTTTCCTTCCACTTCATCCTGAGAATCGAGAGTCTTTAAATTTTTTGGCGGTCGCCGATCGTGGCGCGAGCCTGGTGTAAAATAAATTTCAGAGCCGAGGATTGGCTTGATCCCATTGGAAAGGGCGCGGGTGTAGAAATCAATCGCCCCGAACATATTCCCATGATCTGTACAGGCAATCGCCGGCATCCCCAGCTCTTTGGTTCTTTTCATGAGATCCGCTAAGCGGATGGCCCCATCAAGCAGCGAGTACTGACTGTGCAAATGCAGGTGGGTGAAATTGCCCTTATGGGTATTCTGAAAATCACTTCCAACGAAAGGGTTTTTCATGGATGGGGGACCTCGAAAATGTGTGTGTGCTTACAGGCTAAGATAATCATCTTTCGAGGGAAAAGACAAAATTGCAGGACACCTTTCGGCCGACAATTCCTCACTCATAACTGACTATTTTAGAATCTTGCGTCATAGGATGATTTTGACCTTCAAAAATTAGCTAGTTCCGGGTAGAAAGATATCTTCCGGAGAAGGTAAATATGTTTACTGGTAATGACAAAATTTTGGCATCTGAACTGGCAAAGACCATTCGCTTTTTCGAAGGAAAAAACTGGACTCCGGCCACTTCAACGAATTACTCGGCCAGATCGATCGATGTGCCCGGACAATTCCTGATTTCACGCTCTGGCGTGGATAAAAGCACCTTCTCACCGGAAGACATGATCCTGATCAACGATAAGGGCGACATTCATTCCGGATTCCAAAGACCGGGAGTGAAATCCTCAGCGGAAACGGGCATTCACACGGAAATCTATCGCCTCTACCCGGAAGTAAACTGCGTTCTTCACTCACATTCTGTTCTCTCCACAACATTGTCTTTTGCCCAGGCCAGAAATAAAAAAGTCATCTTTGAGAATCTGGAAATTCTGAAAGGTCTTGAGGGAAATGACACTCACGAGATGCAGGAAATTCTTCCGATTGTACCGAACTCTCAGCATATTCCGGATATCATGCGGGACCTTCAACCCTTTCTCTCAGGTCCTCCGATCCACGGGTTTCTGATTGCGGGGCACGGGCTCTATGCCTGGGGAAAAGACATTCCTACGGCAAAACGTCACATTGAAACATTTGAATTTTTATTCGAATGCTATCACACCATGAGGAGACAATTATGGGAGTGCTGAGACTACTCGATCAGGGGAAAAAAGAAATATCTTCACCCGCTGAAATCAAAAAATTCATGAATGAGCGCGGGATAATCTTTGAGCAGTGGGAAACATCTCAACCTCTGAAAGATTCTGACTCGCAGGAAACGATCCTCAAGGCCTACGAACATGAACTTGCGCCCTATATGAAAAAGCATGGTTACGTGAACGCCGACGTCATCAACGTGCATAAGGACACCCCGAATATTGAAGCGATCCGGGCGAAGTTTCTTTCAGAGCACACGCACGCAGAAGATGAAGTTCGTTTTTTTGTCGATGGCGAGGGAGAATTCTTCTTTCATCTGAAAGACCGGAATGAAGTGTTCTCGCTTCTCTGCCAGAAAGGCGATTTTATATCGGTACCGAAAGGCTACACCCATTGGTTTGACCTTGCGCCGAGATATCACGTGAAGGCCATCCGGGTTTTCATGACCCCGGAAGGTTGGGTTGCGAATTACACTCATTCCGGCGTGGAAAAGAGATACCAGGCATGAACCGTAAGCTTTTCCTCTTCGACATCGAAGGCACCACGACCGATTTCAACTTTGTTCATAAAGTTCTTTTCCCTTATTCCCGGGAAAGGATGAAAGACTTCGTCACTCTTCACGAAACGGAACTCAAGGCCACTCTTGAGGAAGTTTCCAGGACAATGGTTTCTGAAGGCGGAAGCCAGCCCGATCTGAACGCCATCATTGGCCAACTCATCAAATGGATCAATGAAGACAGAAAACACAAGGCGCTGAAAGAGATTCAGGGGCTGATCTGGGACGAAGGATATAAATCAGGTGCCTTTAAGGGGCACGTCTATCCGGATGTTCGTCCATTCTTTGAAAATCTTCACTCGAGCGGCTACCAGATCGGGATTTATTCTTCTGGTTCAGTGAAGGCGCAAAAACTTATCATGGAAAATTCTTCGGCGGGAGATCTCACCGGTTTCATCAAATATTACTTTGATACTCAGGTCGGGGGAAAACGGGAGAAAGTATCCTATCAGAACATCGCCATCAGAACTCAGCTGACTCCCCCCGAAATTCATTTCTTTTCGGACATTCCGGAAGAATTAAAAGCTGCCCAGCTAGCTGGTTTCCGTGTGACCCAGGTTCTGCGCGAAGGAACCGCTTCCTCCGAATTTCCGGGCATTCATCAATTTGCAGAGTTCAGGTTTTAGGCAACGGCTTCTTTCACTTCAAGGCCCCGGCTTTCTTTGCCAAAGATACTCTCGAAGTTTTCAAGAAGCGGTGAGTGTTCAAGTTTCTGTCTGAGATTACTCAATAAAACGCTCACTGCCTGGTCCTGAGACTCAATCAAACTATGACAAACTTCCATCCCTAACATTTGCCATCGGGCAAGATTCTGAAGTCCCGGAAGACGATTGTTCTTGAGATGAAGCAAATTCTGAAAATCTTCTTCTACGCTAAGATCTGCCTCTCTCATATTGAAGCAAAGTCTGAAAAGAAGTTCCATCAGTCGGTATCTGAAAGTCAGATTATTCTGAATGAAAAACCGCTCCATCTGAACTGCTATCGCCTTCCATTCTCCCATCATTCCGGAGTCTATCGTCTCAGCTCCGCTGGTGAGCATGAGAGAATCAAGCCCCATCTTATGGACCAACTCAAGAGCGCTATCAATGTCTTGGTTATTGTATTCATCGCCTGTGAAATGAGAAAACTCTGCTTCGATTCTCTGGATCAGCCGATTCATCAGGATGCCAAGATACTCCGAATTATGAGCAGCCCTGTAGTAAAGGAATTCATGACCCGAGCGTTCCAGAGTTCTCTTGAGATTCCGGTCAATCGTCTGCAAAGGATGAAACGTTTTCCGGTAGAGTGAGTCCTCTTCGCGAATGTAGAGAGTGAACGGGAGCTGGCGAATTTTCTTCAGGTCATCCATGTGCAAGGCCAGGAAACCCGAGTGTGAAGCGTTCTGGATACTCTGAAGTCTTTCGAGGACATTAAAGAGAGATGCCTTATCATAGACATTTTTTAATTCCGTCCGGGTTCCATTCCCCAGGATCAGTATGTTTTTCACATAGACTTCGCAGTGTTTAAGAATTCGGTTCATTTCTTTTTCAGAAGAAAATGAAGACGCATCCACCAGGAGATAATACGGATTCCGGGAATTGCGGAAGAGTGAGAGGATTGATTCTTCTGGTGAACGAAACACAGGACTGAGCCAGAGTGTTCGTTTACATTCATTCGAGATGAAAGAAACAACAGAAGGCTGATTCGTAAGGACAATCATTTGGGTCATTCGAACTCCAGAGTTAACACCAGACCGGCTCAATGGTTTCGGCGCGAAAAGGTATATTCTTAATCAACAATAATCAGTGACGCATTTAAAATAAACACCGCACTTTTTTCCCCGTGAATGAGATTTAAGAAACGAGATTTTATATGGGAAATCGCTACAAAGATGTCATTGCAAAGAAAATCTTTAAACAGTGAGGCTAGAAGCGAAGAAAGAAGTCATAAACGTAGTAATAGCCACTATCAGAGCCAAAAGAAAGATTGGTAAAATCTCTCGTCGCAACCCCCAGCGACATGTGAAACATGCTCCAGATCCACATGTAGGAAACGGTTCCTCCGAAAGTCTGGAGTTGAACGTTATAGACCGGACCATAAAGTACGCGGTTCCAATCGTCAGTGATGTACTCCGTAATACTTCTGATATCTGAGGTCCGGAAAAGGTTCAGGTTATCAGTTGCACGTGATTCCTTGGATTGCGGATCGAAAATAAAGTTCCCCATGAAATGGCTCTGGAACTTCGAGTTCGATGGCAGCGTGATCACACCACCCGCCTGCGCAATCCAGTCCTGCTTCTGGACCTTGTAAGCTCCAAGCCCGTTGATGGTAATCTTTGCGTGTTTATTGTGAACCGCCCGATACTTGAGACCACCATTGACGTAACCATCAAACCAAAGGGCGTTCACGACTTTGAACCCGAAATTATCAGTGATCCCATACTGAAACTGAAAAGGGCTTATGAGGAACTCTTTCTTGTCGAGGGTGTGTCCTTCGGACGTGAAGACTCCAAAATAAGCCAGCTCCTTATACTGTGCAGAGACGCGGTTCCCTCCTCCGAGGGTCAGAGAGTTGAATCCGGGAATTTTATGGCTCTTGATGAACTCTTTATCAAACACTGCAACTCTGTCACCGATCATGATGACGTTATTATCGAGAACTTCCGCTAACTCGACTTTGACTGTTTTAGGACGAGCCTCATCATCGAAGCTGCGGATTTTTCCGATCGCGATGACTCTGTCTGCCTCATCCATGATCACCACCATGGACTGTTCGATCAGACCATGTTCATCCGGAATTTCTGCCAGCACCTGCGTCCGGTTATGAAGCTTGATAATAGGAAAATAGGAAGCGAAGACTTCACCGGAAAAAACCAAGAGAAAGATCAGGAAGAGATTACTTTTTCTTCTGAACAGCACAGTTCGTTTCCATTTCAAC
>CANGAC010000039.1 GCA_947451425.1 Bacteriovoracaceae bacterium
GAAAAATCCTCCCATGAAAAGGAAGATCACGGGATTGGAGAAACCTTTCAGGCAATCCTGGAAAGTGGCCACTCCCAGAAGAGAGCACAGGCAAAGAGCGATGAGGCCCGTGACCGGAAGAGCGATCTTCGGAGCAAGCCACCAGGACACTGTGAGGGCCATGACAGCAGCGAGATTTTTCTGGGAGCTATCAAGTGGCAGCGGAAGAGCCAGCACGAGGATAAAGAGAAAGGGGCCCGCAAGAAAGAGAAGGCGGTCGAGATTTTTCACGCAGGATTGGGCGAATCGAAAAATTCACAAGTAAGTTTCAGTTCTCTTTCCACTTTTTCTTTTAGGGCGATGATGCCGAATCTTTCGGTGGCGTGATGGCCTCCGGCGAAGTAATGAATGCCGGCCTCTTTGGCATCATGCCAGTTGTATTCGGAAATTTCGCCGGTGAGATAGGCATCGAGGTTTTCTTTCATCGCCTCAACCCATTCATTGTTCGCACCGCCCGTGATGATCCCGAGCGAAGCGATGAGATGGTTTTCATCAGGAGTCGCGAGAATTACCGGATGCTTCAGAATGGTTTCCAGTTTTGCTTTCAGATCAGCTGCGGACAAAGGTTTTAAAAATTTGCCTTTGGCGCCCATGGGCTGTTTTTTGTGAAGGGCAAAGGGAGAAAAGTCCGTGAGTCCGATCGCCTTCCCCAGGCTCACGGCATTTCCGATTTCTGCGTGTGCGTCGAGAGGCAAGTGATAGGCAAACAGATTGGTTTCTGATTTCACGAGAGATTTGACTCTCTCTCCCCAGGCTCCTGTCACGGTTCTGGCACCCTGATGCTTCCAGAAAATTCCGTGATGCACTACAAGGGCGTCAGCTTTCCAGTCGATCGCCTTCCTGATCGAATCCTGAGTGGCAGAGACAGCAAAGGCGACACGGGTGATGGCGGACTTTCCTTCGACCTGAAGGCCATTCGGTGCATAGTCCTCGAAGTTTTCCGGCGTCAAAACCTTCCGGAAGTAATCCTGCAGCTCGACTGTGTTAATACTCATCGGCAATCCTTTTCAATTACCTCTCATTCTCATACAATTTTTCGAGTTAAACAAAGGGGAATTCGGTATGAAATTTAAACCAGGTTTAGTCTTTGGATCCGCTCTCCAGGATCTCTATCAGTACGCAAAAGAAAACAAGTTTGCGATCCCTGCTGTGAATGTTGTGGGAACGAGTTCCGTCAACGGAGTTCTTGAGACAGCAAAAGCGGTGAACTCTCCGGTGATTATCCAGTTCTCTAACGGCGGAGGACAATTCTACGCCGGGAAAACTCTTAAGCTAGAAAATGATAAAGCAGCTGCTCTCGGTGCCATCTCCGGGGCCATGCATATTGAACTCCTCGCTCAACACTACGGAGTGCCGGTCATCGTCCACACCGATCACGCAGCAAAAAAACTTCTCCCTTGGATTGACCACCTCCTCGACGCCGGAGAGGCGAATTTTAAAACGAACAAGAAGCCTCTGTTCTCTTCCCACATGCTTGATCTTTCCGAAGAGAGCCTCGAAGAAAATATCGAAATCTCGGCGAAATACTTCAAGCGCATGAACGCCATGCAGACGGGAATCGAAATCGAGCTCGGCGTGACGGGTGGAGAGGAAGACGGTGTGGATAATTCCCACGTCGATAATTCAAAACTCTACACTCAGCCGGAAGACGTGGCCTATGCGTACTCACACCTGCGTGAAGTCGCTCCGAATTTCACGATCGCCGCCTCTTTCGGAAACGTTCACGGAGTTTATAAGCCAGGAAACGTAAAACTTTCTCCGATCATCCTGAAAAACTCTCAGGACTTCGTTCAGAAAAAATATGGGACCGGCACAAAACCGGTATCGTTTGTTTTCCACGGCGGATCGGGTTCTCTTCAGTCAGAAATCCGTGAGGCTATTGATTACGGTGTGATCAAGATGAACATTGATACGGATATGCAATGGGCCTTCTGGGAAGGAATTAAGAACTTCTACAAGGACAAAGAGGGCTACCTTCAGTCCCAGCTCGGAAATCCGGAAGGACCGGAGTCTCCGAACAAGAAATACTACGATCCGCGCGTGTGGCTCCGGAAAGGTGAGGAAAATTTCGTGAAACGCCTGAAGGGTGCTTTCGAAGATCTCAACAACATTAACCGGAACGCTTAGAAAATTGTCTAATCTTCTTATCATTTTCCTTTCACTCGTCTTTGGAATTTTCCTGAGACGGGTGAAATCGGTTCCCGAGAACGCTCACCAGACTCTCAATCAGATCATTCTCTACGTCGCTCTTCCCGCACTTATCTTCCGGTCCATTCCGGGGCTGAAATGGGAACCCGGGCTTATGGCGCTTTGTCTCGTGCCCTGGACATTATTTTTCCTGGCGTGGCTGGTGTTTGAAAAAACCAGCTGGTCCCGTGACGTGAAAGGGGCGCTCATACTCACTGCGGGTTTGGGAAATACTGCCTTCATTGGTTTTCCGGTGATAGAAGCACTCTACGGGAGAGAAGCGCTTCGCTACGCTCTTTTCCTGGATCAGCCGGGAACTTTTCTCATTGTTTCGAGCATGGGAATCGTGGTGGCGAACAGATTTTCCCAAGGCGTGATGAGAAAACGCGACCTCTTCCTGCGCATTCTTCTCTTTCCTCCGTTTCTTTCCTTTACCATTGCCCTCATTCTCATGGCATTGGGGTGGAAGCCCAGTGGAACGGGGGAGGAGATTCTCGAGCGCCTGGCGGGCATGCTGACCCCTCTGGCGCTGATTTCCGTGGGCCTTCAGCTTCGGCTCGGTGATGTCCGGACCGAGGGGAAATATCTGGTGGCAGGTTTGGTTTTCAAACTGATCCTTTCGCCCTTACTCGTCCTGGGCTTCATGAAAGCTTTTTCTGTTCCTCAGGAATTTTCCCAGGTGGCGATCATGGAAGCGGCGATGGCACCGATGGTGACGTCCACCATCGTGGCGCAGACTTATAATCTGAGACCTAAGCTCGCGGGTCTCATGCTGGGATTGGGGGTACCTTTGTCGTTCCTCACCCTCTTAGTCTGGAGGATCATCGCATCGTGAAAGAATTATCTGGTCCTCTCAACATTGCGTAAAAGATGTGAGACGACTCCTTTCAAAGGATTCTCCATGAAAACAGTTTTCGCATTTCTCGTTCTTTCCCTTTCTCTTTCTTCGGCCTTCGCCGCCAAGATTGATCTTCTCTCTCTGGTCGGAAAGTACGATGTGTCGTGCTCAAATTACCAAAGTGTCGGTCTCAGCGACTACGAAGCCAAGGCCGGAGTAGAGATCTATCTCAGTAGTCAGGAGAAAGGTTCAATTGGAGTTCCTTTTGCGGTGATTGAGCCTCAGGTTCTGGTGTGGTCCGGGAACAGATGCACCTCAGAAGTCGTGGATCTCTGTCTCTCGTATCAGAAATTCAAACGCTCAGTTCAACTCACTGAGAACGAAATCATTTATACAGAAAAAGACTGTCACTTCTTCGGCTGCCGGGATTTCTACGTGGGCTATAAGCTCACGAAGCTTGCTTCGAATGATCTCGAACTTTCCCGGATTAACGCGAAGAAGGAAGTTACAAGCAGCTGCCTCCTCACGAAGCGCCAGCAATAGATCGGGACTTGCCTGTAAGAGAGCTTTTTTCTAGCATGAAGAGATGAAAAATCTCTTCTTTGCTTTTCTTTTTATTACCGCACAAGCTTTTGCCTGCCCCTATGGCTACGACCTGAAAGAACCGGTGAACATTCCGGTCGGTGTGACCGAGGGTGGAATTGACGAAGCTCAGTTCATGAAGATCGCCGGTGAGCTGGAAGAGCTTTACACACCTGACGTTGCCGCTCACGGCGGGAAACTGAAAATCTACAAAGAGTGGGCAAGTACCACTGTGAACGCCTACGCGCAAAGAGAAGGGAAGGAATGGAAAGTCATCCTTCTCGGCGGAATTGCCCGTCACAAATTTATGACAGCGGATGGTTTTGCCCTCATCGTCTGTCACGAAATCGGCCATCATCTCGGAGGCGTGCCTCGCTACGACGGGATTGATATCGGATGGGCCACGAATGAAGGGCAGAGTGATTACTACTCCACGATGAAATGCCTTCGTCGTTATTGGGAAAATGCTGACAATGCAGCTGCACTCAGAGAATTAGAAATTCCTGCCAAACTCACAGAAGAATGCGGGAAAAACTGGCTGTGGAATAAAGACGAGGCCCTCTGCATCCGCTCCGGAATGGCCGGCTTTTCTGCTTCTTATGTCTTCGCAGCACTCGCCTGGAATCTGAAAAAGCCAAAGTTCGAAACTCCGGATTCAAAAGTCGTGAAAGAAACTTACGGTGCTCATCCCAAAGCACAATGCCGTCTTGATACTTACTTCCAGGGCTCACTCTGTGAGGCTTCTCCACTCGAAGAAATGCGCACAGAAACCCAGGGTGCCTGTCATGAATCACTGGGACACAAGAGCGGCATGAGACCAACTTGCTGGTTTAAACCGACACTTTAACTCCAACCAACATCTTCTTACATACGTGGGTCTTTCTAGACCCCCGTTCTGGTTATGTCACAATTATCCGGAATACATGTTCAAGGAGAACAACATGACACATTGGAAGCAAGGATTGCTTATTGCCGGTTTAATCATCGCCCAGAATTCTATGGCGTGCACGTCAGATGGAAAGGAAGGATTTCTTCCGACCAACAATTTTAAAATTTCTGTTAACCAGAAGCGCGCTGGTGGCCTCACTGAAGCACAGTTCAATGCTGTGATTGATGAAGTGGAAGGCCTCTATGCCCCGATCGTCGCTCAGGAAGCCGGAGCACCGGTTCTGAAAGTTGTTCGTAACTGGACGGACGCTACTGTAAACGCTTATGCCCAGCAGATCGGAAAAGAGTGGAGAGTGTCTATGTTCGGCGGTCTCGCCCGTCATGAAACAATCACTGCTGATGGATTTCGGCTCGTCGTTTGTCACGAAATCGGTCACCACATCGGAGGAGCTCCAAGAAAGACTTCTGCGTGGGCAAGTCCATGGGCCTCGAATGAAGGACAAGCGGATTACTGGGCAACTCTCAAGTGCCTTCGCCGTGTGTGGAATGATGAAGACAATGCTGCTGTCATCGCGACAATGGAAATTCCTGCGGAGCTTTCAGCAAAATGCGGATCGAATCTTTCCGGTGAAGAAACTGCCGTTTGTATCCGCGGAGGAATGGCCGGATTAAGCGTTGCAAAACTTTTCCAGGCACTCTACACGGAAGTGAATGCACCGAAGTTTGAAACACCAGACGCAAAAGTTGTGGTTAAAACCGACGACAATCATCCGGCAACTCAGTGCCGTCTTGATACATATTTTCAGGGTGCATTGTGCGAGAAGTCTTTTAACGAAAACGTTGAAGCAAAATCAGAAGTCACTGGCACTTGCCACGGTTCTACCGGACAAAAAATAGGTCTTCGCCCACTGTGTTGGTTCAAGCCTGCTGTACTCTAGTATCACTTAAATTTTTTTCACATGGAGAGGGCCTGTAAGGGCCCTTTCTTTTTTCTTCTTACATCTGTGGCCGGCAAATATTTCCATGTCAGAATTGTATCAAGAATTCATAAAGGAGTTATGAAATGAAAAATTTTAAGCACGGACTGCTCGCTCTCTCGATTCTCGCTGCCCCTTCAATCTTCGCTTGTACCATGGACGGAAAAGAAGGAATTGTTGAAGAAAACAACCTTCGTATCCCTGTCTCTGCAAAAAGCATCAACGGTATCACTGCTGAACAATTCAATGCTGTCATTGATGAAGTCACAACAGTTATGGGTCCTCTGGTTAAGTCACACGGTGGAGAACTCCAGGTTGTAAAACTTTGGGAAGATGAAACTGTGAACGCTTATGCTGAACAGGAAGGAACGACTTGGAAAGTTTCTATGTTCGGTGGTCTCGCTCGTCACGAAACAATCACTCGTGATGGTATGGCCCTCGTCGTTTGTCACGAAGTTGGTCACCACATCGGTGGCGCTCCACTTTACAGCTGGAAGTCTGGTTGGGCCGCTACTGAAGGTCAGTCAGATTATTTCGCGACGACAAAATGTCTTCGCCAGGTTTGGGAAAAAGATAACAACGAAGAAATCATCGCTGCTATGGATGTTCCTGCGAAAGTTAAAGAAATGTGCGGCCAGCACCATGTATGGAACCACGACTACGCTCTTTGCGTACGCGGCGCCATGGCAGGTGACTCTGTAGCTAAACTCTTCGCAGCTCTTCGTCAGCAAGCTCCGGCGAAATTTGAAACTCCGGATGCTAAAGTTGTTAAGTACACACAAGAGTCGCACCCAGCTACTCAGTGCCGTCTTGATACATACTTCCAGGGTGCTCTCTGCGAAGTTCCAGCTTCAGTTGAATTCAGCCGCGACACAGAAGTTACTGGCTCTTGCCACAAGACTCTCGGTCACAAAATCGGTATGCGTCCACTCTGCTGGTTTAAGCCACTCGTTCAATAATATCTCTCCACAGATTAGTTGATAGAAGTCGTCTGGAAAGACCGGGGAAACCCGGTCTTTTTTCGTTTCGCCAAACATCTTCTTACAGAACTCGACGGATATAGTTTCTTTCGGAATGATAGCTCCAAGATTTACGGATAAATCAGGAGCTTTTAAATGAAAATTCTCGCAACTATGCTTCTTCTCTCATCTCTGGCCGGAACGGCCTTCGGATGTGGACAGGATAACAACGACGGCTTTCTTCCAGAAAACACGATGAACATTCCGGTTGGTGCAAAATCAGCAGGTGGCCTTACTGAGGCCCAGTTCAATGCTGTGATCGATAAAATCGAGCCTATCTATTCTCCGATCATTTCTTCACGCGGCGGTAAGCTCAAGCTTAACCGGAAGTGGACTGACGGAACTGTTAACGCAAACGCGACTCAGTTCTTCGGAACTTGGACCGTAAATATGTACGGCGGTCTCGCTCGTCACGAGAAAGTGACTGAAGACGGGTTTGCCCTCGTTCTTTGTCACGAACTTGGTCACCACCTTGGTGGAGCTCCGAAAGTAGCGAACTTCATGATGAAATGGGCGTCGAACGAAGGTGAAGCTGATTACTTCGCGACTCTCAAGTGTCTCCGTACAGCATGGGCCCACGATAACAATGAAGTGATCATCTCTAAGAAACTGAAAACAATCCCTGAAGCCCTTGTTTCAGCATGTACAAAAAACCATGGCGACAAAGCTGACCGCGCGATCTGTATCCGCGGCGGTATGGCAGGTGTTTCAGTTGCTAATCTCTTCGCGGCAATGAGAAACCAGCCGGAAGCCTCTTTTACAACTCCTGATATGACTGTTGTGACTAAGACTGACGATGCTCACCCAGCGTTCCAGTGCCGTCTGGATACATATTTCCAGGGCGCTCTCTGTGAGAAGTCGTTCACTGAGGATGTTTCTCAGAAAGATGAAGTGACAGGAACATGTCACGCTTCTACTGGTTACACTATTGGTCTTCGCCCACTTTGTTGGTTTAAACCGAAAGTTATCTAATTTCTCATACGAGGGGCCCGAAAGGGCCCCTTTTTTTTTGCAAAATTGAGAAAAAAACCCGCTAGCGGGGAATCGGTGCAGCACCAATCAAATTGTGATGTTACAAAGTGACATGAACTTAAAACATCTCACTGATAAAATTTTACTATCCGAAACCAGAGATCTTGTTTCACAAGAGAGAAAAATCTCAGCAAAGCTTCTTCATTACTTGAAAGAAATAGAAAGCAGAAGACTGTTTAGTGATCTCGGTTACGGATCTCTATTCGATCTGCTGGTAAAAGAGTTTAAATACTCTGAAGCTTCTGCATCTCGACGAATTCAGTCAGCAAGACTTCTTAAGACATTGCCTGAGATTGAGATGAAAATTGAAAATGGAAATTTGAACCTGACGAATGTGGCACTCGCTGCTCAATTATTTAAAAATGAAGAAATCGTCTCCATCCCTGTACAAAAACAGATATTGAAAGAACTTGAAGGAAAGACCAAGCTCCAATCGGAACAGATCCTTCGTGGTCACATGAAAAGACCACCCGTTGAGAGGCATCTTTTATCCATAACCCGAGACATCATGCTCATGGTGGACAAATTAACAGGCATTCTCGGGAATAAATCACAGGAAGAAGTCGTCCGATATGCCCTCACCGTAGCTATCACTCACGCCGAGAAAAATAAATTTGCTGTAGCTGTAAATCCTCGGAGAAATTCTCTGTCCTCGACCCGGAGAGTTTCCTCATCCGTGAAGAGGGAAGTGTATAAGCGGGATCGGGTCTGTAAAAAATGCGGAAGTTCTTTCAGGCTTGAGTATGATCACATAAAGCCATTTGCGCTCGGTGGTGATTCATCAGCGGAAAATATCAGGTTACTTTGCAGGTCATGTAATCAGAGGAATCGAATGACCCAGTTCAGTCAGCGTAGGTGAATTCAGCGATCTCTCTTTCGATTCCGGGAAACATCCCAGTCAATTCTTTGCGTCCCTTAATATGGAAATGTTCATATTCAAACGCTGGAGCGACTGTACAACCAAGAAGGGCCCAGTCACCTGGCTTACTTTCAAATAGTTTTGTACCTTGCCAGATTCCACGAGGGACTGTGACCTGTGGTTCATGACTTATGGCCAGGTTGTTTCCGATGATGATCTTTACTGCTTTCCCGTCGTGAATCTGAAGCATTTGGACCGGAGAGCCTGCATAAAAATGAAATGTCTCATCCATATCAACAGCATGAAGTGAAGAGAAGCTCTTCTCAGTCACCAGGTAATAAATGGCAGTAGAGTGTTTCGTTCTGTAGCACTCTCGAAAAAAACCACCTTCCAGAGGAAGGGGAACGAGGTTTAGCTTTTGAATGACTTCATCGGCCGTCATTCAATGTAATCCGAGTTTTTAAAGAACTGAACGTCAGGGTTCTTCTCCTGAGCGAGTTTCAGATCCCACTCGGTCCTGACGGCGTAACAGACACGCTTTTCTTTATCGTCCATGATGACACTTGAGTACTCGTGGCAGAATTTTTCTTCTGTCTTTTTGTCATTGAACTTAAGCCACCGGACTCCGGCCCATGAGACGGGTTCGTATGTTGCTTCGACTGAATATTCATCTTCCAGGCGGAACTTCACCACTTCAAACTGGAGAGCACCGACGGCGCCGAGCATTTTTTCATTGGTATTCCGGCGAATGAAGAGCTGAGTGGCACCCTCTTCAGAGAGCTGAGAAAGGCCTTTCTCGAGGTGTTTGGCCCTCATGGGATCCTTTGCCGTCACCCGCATGAAAAGTTCAGGAGAAAACGATGGGATCCCGGTATAGCGGATTTGTTTTTTGCCCATCGAGAACGTGTCACCAATCTGGTATTTCCCGGTATCGTAAAGGCCAATGATGTCACCGGCGTGAGCTTCTTCAGCAATGTCCCGGTCGCGGGCCTGGAAAATGAGGGGAGTCGCGATCTTGATATCTTTGCCAGATCTTACGTGAAAAATCTTATCATTCCGGCTGAACTTCCCTGAGCACACGCGCATGAAGGAAATCCGGTCGCGGTGCTTGGGATCCATATTTGCCTGGATCTTGAAAATAAAACCTGTGAACTCTGGGTCTGTTGGTTCAATCGTGACTCTCGGAGCACCTGAATCATAGGGAGGAAGAACAGCTTCCCGGGAGCGTGGAGTCGGCGCAATCTGCGTAATGAGATCCAGCGTTTCTTTTACGCCGAAGTTTTTTAAGGCAGAGCCGAAGAAAACCGGAGTCTGAATTCCTGCCTGGTACTCTTCCATGCTGAATTCCGGGATGAGTGTGGCCACCATCTCGAGGTCTTCTTTCAGCTTTTCTGCCTGTGGTCTGCCGATCAGTTCAATAAGTGTTGAGGAATCTAAATCAGAGGCATCGATAAAGTTCGGCGTGAAAGGATCACGCGCGTCTTTGAATGAGAGAATTTTTTTCGTTTTGAAATCGTATACACCTTTGAAGTCGACACCGTTCCCAACGGGCCAGGTCATGGGGATACACTGGATTTTGAGAATCGACTCGATGTTATCGAGAAGTGCAAAAGGATCCATGGCTTCGCGGTCAAATTTGTTCATGAATGTGACAATGGGAGTATCCCGCATCCGGCAGACTTCCATGAGCTTGATCGTCTGGGCCTCCACACCTTTGGCGGAGTCGATCATCATGAGAACGGATTCCACCGCCGTGAGAGTTCGGTAAGTATCTTCTGAGAAGTCTTTGTGGCCGGGAGTATCGAGGAGATGGAGGGCACGATCGTTGTATTCAAAACTCATGACAGAAGAGGTGATAGAAATCCCTCTTTGCTTTTCCAGTTCCATCCAGTCAGACTTTGCGAAATCTCCACTTTTTGATTTCACCATCCCGGCTTCACGTACCACGCCACCGAACCACAGAAGTTTTTCCGTCATGGTGGTCTTCCCCGCATCCGGGTGAGAAATAATGGCGAACGTGCAGCGAGGTTTAAAACTCATGGAAAAAATTCCTGAAATAATTGGTCTTTTCTTTGTAAGAAACTGTTACCAGTTGATATCAGGGAATGTAAGAAATGTATATCATTTCCCTCTGTCGTTCTTAAGAATGAATTCATACGGGTGTAAGAAATTTGTCCCCTAGAATGTAAGACATGAGTAACACCAACACTGTCACTGTAGTCTTTCTTATACTCACGAATCTGGCGACACTCGTTTTCCTCTTCCTGGATCGAAGGAAAACCGGATCGCGCCTGCGCCGTGTGCATGATCAGTACCGCGCTGATCTTGAAAAAATGACGGCCGACAGAGACGCAAAACTCTTTGGTCAGTCAAAATATTCTGAGCTCGGCATGATGTCAGCGGGGATTGCTCACGAGATTAATAATCCTCTGGCGGTGATCCAGGCACGGACGACTCAGCTTCTGCGGATGTATCGCGATCCGGCCCGTCAGCATGAATTAGGTGAAGGCCTTCAGCAGATTCTTTACACGTCAGAGAGAATTAACCGAACAGTTCAAGGCATCCGAGAATTCATCCGGCACGATGACAAGAATCTGGATCAGGAAATCCCTCTAAAAAAAATCGTCGAAGATGTACTCGCTTTCTGCGGACAGCGGATGAAAAATCACGGCGTGAATCTGCGTTTTTATAATCTCGAGGGTTTCAAGATCACGGGAAATAAAGTTCAGATCGAACAGATCTTCTTAAATCTCATGAACAATGCGTTTGATGCGATCGAATTTCTTCCCGAAAAATGGATTGAGATTTCCGCTCACGATGCCAATGAGAAGCTTCAGATCTACGTGAAAGATTCCGGCGCCGGAATTCCACCCGAGATCGCAGCGAAAATCATGGAGCCGTTCTACTCAACAAAAGATGCGGGAAAAGGTACCGGTCTGGGGCTTGCCCTGGCCCGCGGAATTGCGGAGAAACATGGCGGGGAACTTTCCTACGTCGGAAATTCCAGTCACACCACATTTCTCCTCGAGTTCCCTAAGCCGAAAAACCTTGGCGACAATTGGCGCCAGCAGAATTCAGCGGTGAACTCGCGCGAGCTTCACTGAGCTGCCTGATGGGCCTGAAGAATGAGTTCGGAGAGGTCGCCCGCTGTCGACTTCCGTAATTTATCAGAGTCCACTCTATCCGGGATGATATCCGGAAGGTGATCCGTGATTACTTCCGAAAGCACTGGCGTTTTGTTCGCTCCCACTTCATCCACGCGATCAATCGGTGTGAAGTGCGGAACAGTTTTCAAGACTTCCGGATGCTCATTCACGAGTTTCAGGATTGTCTTCACAACTTCGGCAAACTGATCGAGCTCTTTTCTCGAATAGGTTTCTGTCGGCTCGAACATCAATCCATACTGCTCCGGAAAAGCGACAGTCGGTGCATGGAAGCCGAAATCGAGGAAGAGTTTCCCGATGCGGGCAATCGAATTTGTCTTCGGAGTACCGGCAGCCTCAATGCGCTTAAAGGTCTCTGGCGAGAGTGTCAGAATAAACTCGTGCATGCGGGGAGAACTCACTGCACCCGCTGGAAGAGTCGGGTAATGATCGGAGAGCTGGCTGTAGAGATAGCGCGAAGAAAGAACCGCTACCTGACTCATTTTTTTCACTCCATCACTTCCGAGCGCCTTGATGTAAGTGTACGCGCGGATTTTGTGTGCGAAGTTTCCGAAGTGACGGTGGAAGGAGCCCACGGTTTTTTTCGGTTTCACGATATCGTAAGTTCCGTTGGTGAGAGTGACCTGCACACCTGGCATGAAATCCATGAGTCTGTGAGAGACGGCCACGATCGCGTCGCCTGGTCCGCCTCCGCCGTGAGGAATGGTCCACGTTTTATGAAGGTTGTTGTGAACAGCATCGACTCCGAGTGCATTGAGATCAACGATACCGGCAACGGCATTCATGTTAGCGCCGTCCATGTACACCAGACCACCGGCCTTGTGGATCATCTCTGCCATTTCGTGAAAGCGGGTTTCAAAAATTCCTGCTGTATTGGGATTTGTGACCATGATACCAGCGACTTTATCCCCGTCAGTTTCAAGGTACGACTTAATCTGATCGAGATTCATCTCGCCATTAGGAAGAGCTTCCACTGTATAGATCTGGTAACCCGCCATTGTTGCCGTCGCAGGGTTTGTTCCGTGAGCAGAGCGAGGAATGATGATCACCCGTCTCTTGTCACTTTCTCCACGGTCACGGTGATAGCCCTGGAACATTTTGAGTCCCACGAGTTCGCCCTGGGCCCCAGCGACCGGCTGAGTGGTGACACCCGGAAGACCGGTGATCGCCTTAAACTGTTCCTGGATTTCGTAGAGGATGTGGAGACATCCCTGGATATCTTCCACCGGTGCTTCGGGATGGATGTCCGTGAAACCGGGAAGAGCGGCAGCGTAGTCGTTGATGTAGGGATTGTACTTCATCGTACAAGAACCAAGGGGATAGATCCCGTCATCGGGAGAAAGGTTCTGTTTTCCGAGGGCTTCGTAGTAGCTGATGATGTCTTTTGTTTTAATTTTCGGAATCGCCGGAACATCGGTACGGAGAAGAACGCCCTGGATTTTCGGAGCGGCCGTGATCGATTTTGTTTTCGGAAACTGCGTTTCAAAAAACTTCACGAGGGTATCGACATCATCTTCAGTGTGGATGTCTGTGAAGCTCATGAGGATGAGATTTTCCCCGCTGATTTCCGCGTGACGATCAGAAACATTCACGCCGACCTGGATGCCGGCCTTGCTCGCTGAATGAATGAAGGTTTCCGCATCCACCGGAAGCTTGAGGGTAAACTCGTTAAAAAATGGAGTCGCGCGGAACTTGAGATCAACTCCCTCAAACTGAGGAAGCAGGCTCGCCGCTTTTTCTGCAAGGGCGCGCGAATGAGTGAGAGTCTCATTCATCCCCTCGTCTCCACGGGCGAGGAGAGATGCTCCCGCGAGTGAGGCAACGAATGATTGGTTTGAGCAGATGTTCGACGTCGCTTTCTCGCGACGGATGTGCTGCTCGCGTGTGGAAAGAATAAGGGCCTTGCACTCACGCCCTTTCACATCGGTGGTTTTACCGACATAGCGGCCGGCGGTTGAGCGGATCGAAAGTTTATCCTGTTCGTTGTAGCGAATGCCGAAAACACCCAGACCCGGGCCTCCGAAATTGGGACCGATCGCAAGGTGCTGGCCATCGGCCACGACCATGTCTGCTCCCTGAGCGCGTGTTCCGTATTTCGCCGGCGCCTTGAGACCGCCGGAACCGAGTAACATCGGATCAACAATCGCAATCGATTTTACATTGTTCGCCGAACAGAGATCGACGATCTCATCAACCGGTTCGATGTTTCCGAGATTGTTTGTCTGCGGAAAGGCCACGGCCGCCACTTGCGGTGTTGTGTTGAGGAGGCGCTTTAAGGCTTCCATGTCCACGCGACCGGTCTGAAGACTTACCGGAGCTTTAATGATTTTCATGCCGGTTTCCACAGCGTGAGTTTCAATCACTTCCATGTCACCTGGATAGATCGTGTTCGCCACGATGATGGTTTTGGATTCTTTCACAAGGCGAAGAGCACAGTTCATCGCCTCATAGAGACAAGTTGAACGGTCATAGAGAGAGGCATTGATGGCTTCAAAACCCGTGAGCTGAGAAAGCAGCGACTGATATATCCAGAGAGTCTGAAGTGTTCCCTGAGAACGCTCCGGCTGATAGGGAGTGTACGCTGTGGTAAGACCTCTGATGGCGCAAACCGGACCTACAACTTCCGTCACTTTGTACTGGGGAATTCCGTCGCCAAGAAAAGAAAGCTTCACGTTGTTTTTATGCGCGACTTCGTTGACGTGAATCACGAGCTCTTCGTAACTCATGTGCTTATCCATCCGGATCTGATTCATCAGCACTGATTTCGGAAGGTGAGAGTACAGATCATCCAGGTTCTTGCACCCGATGGCCTTCAGCATATCCGAGAGGTCCTGATCGCTGGCGCCGATGTAAAACGGCTTCAACTCCCTCTTTAATTTTTCAGGGTGATAGGAAAGAGGAACATGTTTACTCTTCATGATATTTCCTTGGAGGATCGGGAATTTTTGTGGTCAGCCTATGGTAGGGAATAGCGCTGGATTTGTTAAGAAATAAGAGTTAAAAATGCATCTAGTCAAATGCTCAAAAAAATTTGGTTGGTAACATGCCTCTGATCTTCCTGAAAGACGGCGAAAAGATTGTGCCGGAGTTCGACATTTCCGATACAGAGGCCACATTTGAGTGGATAAACGGCCAGTATTGGCTTCACTCCGATGATCCGAAAGAAAAACCAATCGGAATAGAAATTGATAAAATTCTCGACCGGCATCTGGAATTTTTCCGGAAAAGTTCTATCCATAAAGAACTCTTCGCGCGTGCCATCGGAATCAAAGGGGCGGTAAGACCCAAGGTTCTGGATCTCACTGGCGGCTTATTGGGCGACAGCCTGTTATTTCTCGCGGCCGGATGTGAAGTTCACACCTGTGAAAGAAATCCTCTGGTAGCCTTCCTGATCCAATCGGCCATCAAAAATGCTCATCATCCCTTGCTTCAGAAATTCCGTTTTTCCCCTGTCGATGGGGAAAGCTTACTCTCTCCGGAATTTGACGTGGCCTACTTCGATCCGATGTTTGAAGACGTCAATCACAAGGCCTCGCCCAAGAAACAGATGCGCATATTCCGAGCACTTTTAGATGGGGACAAGGATGCAGAATCCGTCCTTGAGAAAGCTCTCACGTGTGGAGTCAAAAGAGTCGTGGTAAAAAGGCCTCGCTTGTCTAAAGAACTCCTCCAAAAGAAACCCCTTCGCATGGAAGGGAAATCCACCCGCTACGATATCTATTTCTCTTAGCAATTTCAGGGCAAATGCCCTAAAGTATTTTCCATATCTCAGGAGAATCCATGTCAAAAAAATATGATGTCTACGCCATCGGGAATGCCCTGGTGGATATGGAATTTGAAGTTCACGATGCTTTCTTTGCCTCTCACAAAATCGACAAGGGCCTCATGACTCTTGTGGATGAAGAGCGCCAGAATTATCTGTTGAAAGCTTTGGGTAATGAATCCAAGAAAAGACAGTGCGGAGGAAGTGCCGCCAATACGATCATCGCCGTTTCTCAGTTCGGCGCGAAGGGATTTTATTCCTGCAAAGTCGCTGCTGATCCGACGGGAGATTTTTACTTAAATGATCTCGTGGAATCCGGCGTAGATACCAATCTCAAAACGCAGAAGCGGGAAAACGGAACTACCGGAAAGTGCCTCGTCCTCATCACACCGGATGCGGAAAGAACGATGAACACTTTCCTCGGGATCACCGGCTCTCTTGCTAAAACAGAAGTCGATGCGGAAGCGATCAAGAACTCCCAGTACCTCTACATGGAAGGCTATCTCGTCGCTTCTCCCACCGGAAAAGAAGCTGCCATCCACGCCCGGGATATCGCTCGCGCGAGTGGTGTGAAAACCGCCCTCACATTCTCGGATGTGAACATGGTGAAGTTCTTTAAAGACGGATTAGTTGAAATGGTGGGCCCGGGACTTGATCTCATTTTCTGTAATGAGTCCGAAGCTCTCGCTTTCGCCGGAACAAATTCCCTGATGGAGGCCCGTGAAGCGCTCAAGAAAGTCGCGAAGAATTTCGTGATCACTCTCGGAGAAAACGGCGCCATGATCTGGGACGGAGTGACTTTCATTGATATCGAACCCTACAAAGTGAAAGCGATCGACTCCAACGGAGCAGGCGATATGTACGCAGGGGCCTTCCTCTACGCACTTTCTCAGGGTCACACTTTTGCCTCTGCAGGAAAACTTGCTTCCATGGCAGCGAGTAAAGTTGTTTCGAAGTTTGGACCAAGACTCCTGACTCAAGAGACGCTCGAAATCAGAACACAAGTATTCGGGAGATAAGAATGTACTACCTCATCAAGAAAGTTTTTGAGCAGAAACCTGTGAATGAAACGATCATCGTTAAGGGCTGGATTAAGTCCCTTCGTCAGTCGAAGAAATTCTCTTTCATGGTCTTAAATGACGGCACAACCCAGAAAGATCTCCAGATCATCGTGGACGCCACACTTCCGGATTATGAAAACATCTGCAAGCTCACCATGGGATCATCGGTGGAAGTCGAAGGGCTTCTCGTCGCTGCTCAGGGAAAACAGCCGGTGGAAATGCAGGCCAAGCGCGTGCATGTCTTCTGTTTAAACAATGAAGACTATCCTCTTCAGAAAAAAGAAACTTCCCTTGAATACTTAAGAGAAATCGCCCACCTTCGTTCGAGAACAAATACTTTCTCTGCGGTTTTCCGCCTTCGCCATGTGCTCGCTCAGGCGACGCATGAGTTTTTTACCAACGAATCGTTTACGTATCTCCATACGCCGATCATCACAGCTTCTGATGCTGAGGGTGCCGGAGAAATGTTCCGCCTTTCCACACTTCCTTTGGATAAACTTCCAAAGGATGAGAAAGGAAGAATTGATTTCAAACAGGATTATTTCGGTCGCGAAACTTTCCTCTCTGTTTCGGGCCAGCTTGAAGCTGAGACGTTTGCTGTCGGTGGCCTCGGTCGCGTTTATACCTTCGGACCGACTTTCCGCTCAGAAAACTCAAACACCGCCCGTCACCTTTCAGAATTCTGGATGGTCGAACCGGAAGCGGCCTTCAATACGCTGGAAGACAACGCAGCTCTGGCGACCGGTTATGTGAAACATCTGATCAAGAAATCCATTGAACTTTGCGGGGACGAACTTGAGTTCCTGGCCTCAAGATATTCACCGGATAATCTCAAAACTCTTGAGCACGTGATGAATTCTCCTTTTGAGACCGTGACGTACACGAAGGCGATTGAAATTCTCCAACAGGAAATCACGAAAGGTCAGAAGTTCGATTACCCGGTTTCCTGGGGAATGGATCTTCAGACGGAGCACGAGCGATTCCTCGCGGAACAATACTTCAAGCGTCCCACTATCGTGACGGATTATCCGAAGGCGATCAAGGCCTTCTACATGAAGCAAAACGATGACGGGAAAACTGTCCGCGCCATGGACGTTCTCGTTCCGGGTGTGGGTGAGCTCATCGGTGGCTCTCAGCGTGAGGACAATTACGATAAGCTCGTGGGCCGCATGAATGAGATGAAAATGGATGTCGCGAACTACTGGTGGTACACGGATCTCAGAAAATACGGATCAGTTCCTCACGCTGGATTTGGTCTCGGGTTTGAGAGAGCGGTGATGTACATCTCAGGGATGCAGAACATCCGCGATGTGATTCCATTCCCGCGCACCCCCAAAAACGCCGAATTTTAAAACTTCGGATTTTCATTTTATCCGGCGTTAACTTCTCTTTTCCGGTCTCGACGTACATATTTGTACGCCTTCGACCGGGAAAGCTCGTTTGCCTTGGATAAAAAGAAACTTCGAAGTTTTGGGCCCCAGGGAACGGGAAAGACGGGAAGAGAAAAGAAGAAAATAAAAGGCCCCTTTCGGGGCCTTTTTGTTTTTAACGAGCTGCTTGTTTTTCGATGGTCCGGAGGAGGGCCTCTAAGATCTTGCCCATGTAATCGTAGTCAAGACGATCGTCTACGATGTCGCACTTGGCGTGGTAGCAAGGATCGCCGTCACCACCGAAGAAGTTCTCGGAGATAACGATGGCCGGGATCTTGTTGCGCCAGAAAGATGCGTGATCTGATCTGTCTGTGCACGCTTTCGAGATCGTAAGATTGAGTCCGAGTTCTGCGATCGAGTCTTTCATTCCCTGCGAGAGGAAGAGAGAATTGTTCACCGGACGATTTCCACCGAAGAGACCCGAGTTACAATCGATGACGTGGAAGGCGCCGTCTTTTCTCGAGTTGTAGCCCATCATTTCAAAGTGGATGTCACCGATGATGTCTGTCTTGTTCGGAAGAGCAGCGACGTACGCATCA
>CANGAC010000040.1 GCA_947451425.1 Bacteriovoracaceae bacterium
AATCGCAAAGATCTTATTCAGAGCTTTGGTGTCGTAGGCCATTCCAGGTTCACGTTTCATTATCAGCTACCTTATCAATTAGAGGTTCAATTCAAATTCAGGCATTGCCACGATGTACTTCAGCGTGAAGAACCAGCGGAGATACATCTTGATCGGAAGACTCATCATCCCGAGGACGAGGAACATCAGTAACCAGTAACGGGCAGCACCCATGCGGGCGAGCATGTCCTGGCCCCATTTTTTTGTGACGTAAAGTGGAGCGGCCACGAGATAACCGAACGTAAGAATAATTCCTACGATCTCACGGAGGAAAATGTTCTTCGGAAGAGCGACACTCAAGCCTTTGATCCAGAAAAACTCAGAAAGGTTGACGTTGTTTTCAGCGACAACTTTGTGAGCATCCCAGACTTCGAAAGGTCCGTAGAATGTCCAGTTCGGACCGCGGAGGAAGGTTCCGATCTGGATGAGGAAGATCCAGAGAGCGAGCCAGCCGAAGCAGAAGCCTGCGATGGCGTATTTTCTTTCCGCAAAAGTGTAGTATCCGTT
Source organism: Bacteriovoracaceae bacterium (assembly GCA_947451425.1). Classification (GTDB taxonomy): domain Bacteria; phylum Bdellovibrionota; class Bacteriovoracia; order Bacteriovoracales; family Bacteriovoracaceae; genus Peredibacter. Next base: position 547 of record CANGAC010000040.1, read on the forward strand.
TCCTTTCGGGTTGATGTCGATGAAAGGAATCGCGATGAGACCAATGATAATGATCACTGGGAGAACCACACCGGCCATCCATGGATCGAAGTAAACGAGCATTTCCTGGAGACCCAGGAAGTACCACGGAGCTTTCGCCGGATTTGGTGCCCATGTCGGGTTAGCTGGTTCTTCGAGAGGAGCTTTGAAGAAAATCGCCCATACAATGAGGAAGATCGTACAAAGGATAATACAGAAGAGTTCTGTGTAAACGAGGTTTGGCCATGCCCAGACTTTCTCGCGGTTCTCAGGAGTTCCTTCGAGAGGCTGCTCACCACGGGCGATCCGAAGATCGTTCTGGTGTCCTTTATATAAGGCAAACCAGGTGGACCAGAACACGAGAGCGTTCAGGATGATAATAGGAATGTTATCCGGAGTGGAAATAACAGTGAAAAACGAGGGATCGGTCAGCATCCATCCGAAAATAGCGAGAATGGTAATGAGAAGTCCCCATCCGAATTTTTTTGTTCCGACAATATCCATTCGTTTCATCGCAAGACCAAAAAGCACGATGAAAGTCGTGAATGAGTATAGCGGTGCCGAGAGATAGTTAATCGCTTCCTTAAGCATATAGTCCTTTTATAGTGGAGCTGAAATTCCGCCGTCTTTACGTACACGCCAGAAGTGGACAGCAATCAGAACTGCTACGACTAGTGGAATGAATACGCAGTGGAGAATGTAGAAGCGAAGCAGAGCTGCTTCACCTACAAAACGACCACCGAGAAGCTGGAAACGAACATCGTTTTTATCAGACACCATGACGAAATCACCAATCTTCGCGAGCATCGCTCCCGGACCGCCGTGACCAAGGAACGGAGTCGCTTTGGCCATGTTAGATCCTACGGTAATCGCCCAGATTGCGAGCTGATCCCAAGGGAGAAGATATCCGGTAAACGAAAGAAGCATGGTGAGAACGAGAAGGATGACACCAACACCCCAGTTGAATTCGCGAGGTGGCTTGTAAGAACCCGTCATGAACACACGGAACATGTGAATCCACACGGTGATAACCATTAAGTGAGCGCCCCAACGGTGAAGTTCGCGCATGATTCCCAAAGGAACGTGTTCGCGGAGACCGATGATATCTGTGAATGCGTACTCAGCAGTCGGACGGTAGTAGAACATGAGAAGAACGCCGGTAATCGTAAGAGAGAGAAACACGAAGAACGTGAGTCCGCCCATACACCAGGTATATCCAAGCTGGACGCCGGATTTTTTTAACTTGATCGGGTGAAGATGAAGGAAAACGTTACCAGCAACAACGGCAGCGCGGTTACGTGCATTGTTAGGTGGTCCGTGGCGGAAAATCGCTTTCCAGACCTGTGTGTTCGCAACTTTTTTAGCAAAACCTTCTGACATATATTTCCTCTAGACGGTTAGACTTCGATAAATGCATCAGCAGCGTTCCATTCACCTTTCTCGTAACGGAATACTTTCGTCTTATCGACGATGATTTTTCCTTCAGGGTTACGGTAAATTTTGAAGCGCTCGAGTGGACGAGGAGCAGGACCTTCGAAGTTAATTCCATTCGGATAATAACCAGATCCGTGACAAGGACATTTGAATTTTGATTCAGCCGGAAGCCATGTCGGAATACAACCGAGGTGAGTACAGATGTTTGACATCGCTACGAGGCGACCATCTTTTTTATAAATCCAGACTCCGAATCCGTTTTTCCAGCGCTCATCAACTCCATCAGGATAATCATCAGGAACACCTGCGATAAAATCCATTGCTGGTTCGAAGACAACGTTGGGATAGAGGAATCTGAAGACTAAACTCGCCAGACCAGCGCTTGCGGCGCCGAAAGTAATCCATCCGACAGCAAGAAAGCTGAAGAACTCGCGACGGTTCAGACCAGTTTTTGTCTCTTCACTCATGAGAGTTTCTCCGAAAAAAATAAGTCTAGATCTGTGAGAAGACTCTAAACTGGGGCTCTTAAGTTTCCCCACATTATGGTTGTAAACTTCTAATTTTTCAATACTTTTAGAACTTGTTTTGCTTTCGTCCGGACCTTGATGTTGGTGTCGTCGGCTTCAACTTTTTCCACTAAATTGACCAGTGCATTCCATTTGGATTTTTCAATGTTCTCCAAAACGTTAACCTTGAGGGCCTCGGATTGAGCGCCGTTCAATTCATTGGCCTGGGCGACGTCATATTTAAGGCCCATGATCTCAATCAAAACCGGAATCGCTTCTGTTCTCTTGTGAGAAATAAGCACGATCGCTGCAGCGTGACGAAGGTTTCTGTCGGATGCTTGGAGAAGAGGAATCGCCTTTTCTTCAACATTTGGACGGTTGTGTGCTGCAATAGCAAGAAGCGCAACCTGACGAAGGCCAGAGTCCTGTTCTTGGGTGATGAGGGCATCGATTTTGTTCCACTCAATATTTTCCGTTGTGGGCATATTCCCGATCGAAGTCACGGCATTGAACTGAACTTGAGGGTCCTGATCTTCTAACGCTTTGTTTAAAACCGGGAGAGATAAAGGATTGTTCATGCTCCCTAATGCCAGCACGACAAAGTTTCTGGTCCGGGCATCGACGGTTTCAAAGTAGACCCGGGAAAGATTTTCGATAACCCAGGGGATATCTTCTTTGGGAATTTTGCTGGATGCGATGAACTTGGAAAGCTCGTAAGCAGCGACCCAACGGTTCCCGAAAGTTTTTGAATTGAGTTCATCCACGAGATCGCGATGGTCTTTTCCCGTCGAGAGCATCTTCGTTACTCCGAAGACAATCAGAGCACCGATAAGAACGATCAGAATAGGTACAGTGATTCCCGCGAGAGGAGACTTCTCCAGAATTTTTTTCGTGGGAACCTTTCCGACATTTTGTTCGGACATAGGGAGTTTCCTTATGGGGGAAAAGGGAGTAAATAGAGCCTGCAAACTAGCAAATTGATATTCAAATTGGAAGTGGCCATGGCCTATGTGTTGAGGTTTTTATTAATGCTTATGGTGGGTGGAATTATCCTCACTGTTTGTGTGGCCTTTGGTTGGGTTCATGTTGGGAACTTCGGCCATATTCAGCTAGCTATTCCGGCTTTTATTTACGTGGTTTTTATCCAGGCCTTCGTGATGTTTTATTTCATCGGAGTTTCGCGCCTGGTGGAAAATGTGTGGAATGCTCTGAACAGTGAAGGCAATCTTCACGAGCTCTTTGACGAACCACCAACGGACCTTGATCCCTATAAGAAAAAAGTCACTCGTTACGTTCATGAATCTCAACTCTCCAAGCGCCAGACGATTCCGTGGACGATGCTCATGCTGATTCTCGGAACCATCGGTTTTCTTCTCGGCGGCGCCCACGATACCGGCATGGTCGCGAAGACCACTCACTCAGGTGTCGCGTACGGATTTATTGCGGCGATGGCGATCGGAGTGGTTAGGCAGTGGTACTACCTGGGAAAAAGCCATGTTTTGTTGGGCGAGATGAAGGCCCTCTTCGGGATTTCCCGGGATGCGATGTAGCCTAAGGCATTAAATTTATTCAGGTCCGAGAGAAGTCCACGGGAAGACGATTCTTAGTCATTCTCCGGAGGGAATCTGCCGATAAAATAGGAGTATGAAGACTCTTATTTTCGGTCTTATTTTCAGCACACTCGTGATGGCAGAACCGCAGGAAATGCGTCTGTCGGATTCTGAGATTAATCAGAAACTCGTTGGTGTCGCGGTCGACATCAGTAATCAGAAAATTCTTGAAGGTGTGGCCGAACTTCAGCCCTGCCGCGACGGTTTTAGATTTACTCCTGGCACACCACCAACACCAGCTCAGTTAACGACTCTTCAAAGTTGTATCGATGGAGTCTTTCGGGGAAAACCTGCCGATCAGATCGCAGCGATTTCTGATAAGATGAATCTCGAAACGTATAATCTCATTCCGTCGAAGTCAGTTCAGAACGTAACGAATTACCTCACTGAGAAAACTTATAAGTCACTGACGGGTGTCGATCTCAAAGAGCAAAGCACGGCGGCGAAACTTCAGCAGATGAAGTTCGGTAACAAGAAGATGCTCGATCAGAAAGACTTTTTTGAACTTTATAAAAACCAGGTTTCAAAGAATGCGCTGTATGAGGTTTCCCGATTTTGTTTTAAGGATCTGAGAAATAGTTCAGCCTCGGCGAGTGCAGCGACAAATTTCATGGATCACTGGAACAATCTGGATGAATTTGCCAGGAGTTCAACTCCAACAGTGCCTGCTAGCGGCACTGCCATTAGTCCAACGGATTCAGGAACACCGGCATTCGATGTTGCAGCAGGGTCCTCTACTGGAGCCGCTGCCACTACCCAAGGTTCTTACACAAATCTGATGCAGACAATTTTTGGAGCTGGAACAACCCCTCCAAACCCAACTAAGCTTTCTAATTTCTTTCAGTACTGTGCCAAGCAAATAGATGAGCTATGCCAGTCGTATGAGCAGAGCTGTTCAAAAGCTTCATCGACACCTGCTTCCGGGGCAGCTTCTACTACAGCATGCGCGGCTGCCACAGCGACGGGTGCCTCGAACCCAAATCCCACAGCACCGGGTGCAAGAGCTTGCCTGGCAAAAACACGTATTGTGGCATTCAAAAAAGCATTAGCAGCTTCAGATGAGTTTGTTCGAGAGTTCACTGATCAGAGTAAAAACGGAAATGATTTTGTTATCGCACTTAATGCAAACCAAATAGTAAACCGCTATGCCGGTGGTCGCGGGCAGAACGAAAAATCTTATAACGAACTCACAAACTCAGCATCGGTAGATTTCTTCAAGGCCAATGAAAGTGAAAACTATCAGGACGCACAAAATTGTATTCGAAATGGTGGCAGGGACTGTGAAAAGTTCGATGTTTCATCTGATGCTGAAGAAAAAATCCTTCAGGATAATACCCTTGTTTATTCTGCGAAACGTGCTGCAGAATTAGCAAGAGTGAGGGCCTTGAGTGGACAGCCACTTGATGAGTTTCTTGCTCAAAACTATCCCGACATTAAAAAGCTTCGTGATGATGGAACTCTCACAAGACAAGGAAGAACTCTGGAAGATGCCATTGCCCAGAGATGGGATGGTCGCAGAGAATCTATGATGAATGAAATCAAAAACCGAATTGGCTCACGTCAGGTAACTGCAGTAGAAGCGCAGACTGCCGGTGTAAAAGATACCGTCGCGAAAGCAAACGCTACTCAAGCCCTAACTGAAAAAACCCGCCTCGCACAGGTGGTACTCTTTAACAACATCATATCGAGTTCACTGGAACTCCAGACAACTTCCGGTCAGAGACTCGGTCGAAACGTTCAGGCACTCTCAAATGAATTGGATGCCTCTCAGAGCGAAGTTCAGGGGAGTCTCTTCAGTAACCTGAGAACTCTGACGGATCAGGCCCCAGGAACAACGGCTCCACCTGCTGGATCGAGTGACAGTGTGAACGGGATTGGATTTCTCTATAAGCTCATCGGACTTCCGGATGATCCGGCTCCGGGATCTACGCCACGTCGATCAGGAAATCAGTAATCAGATTCCCTTTACCCAGATGAACACGCGGTTCTTACCGGCAGTGTCGGCGCCCTCGGAGCGACTTTCAAAGATAGTCGCTTCTGCGTAGGTAGACACTTTCGTCATGAAGTCTTTGAGGTTCTTCGAAGGCACGCGCAGGTTGAAATAGAGGCCGCCGGGAATTTTTGTTCCGGGTTTCACGTTATCGACCTGGGTGATGCCGAATTTTTCCATGAGGGGAATGATCTGCGTGCGGATGGCCTCGGGGTCCACTGAGGCCATCAGGATACGGTAGGCTTTCTTATTGGAGACGGCGTAAGAGCTGTCGCGATAGCCGCCCTTCTTATTCTCTTCAAATTCAGACTGCTCAGTTTCGGCTTCGCTGAAAGTCTTGGGAACGTTTTCCACCGAATCAAGAACGACCACATCGGATTCCGGATCGTAGCGGGTTTCGGTTCTCTCATCCGTAAAGAGCGACTGGGCTTCGAGGCGCTCGAGTTCGTCGAGTTCCTTATTCGAGAGATCGATCTGTTGTTTCGCGAGAATATCCTGTTCCTGGTACGTGAGAGATTTATCGAGCCAGAAGAAGTTTGGCTCAAAGAGCGTAATCTTATTCACGAGATAATCTTCGTACCACTTATTGGTGTTCTTCAGAGCAAAAACGATGAGCGAAAGAATCAGGAGGAGGATGATCACTTCCTGGATGAACTTCACCTGCTTCTTGAAAGAGGCTTTTCTCCTGAGGTTCTCGAAATCCATTTTAAGAGAAAGGATATCTTTGCGAAGTTCTTTCACGAGATTGGGCCAGTCGGGATAGAGGGTCACTTCCATGTTCGCGAGAATATCGTCGTCGAAGGTGCCGCGAGTTTTTGCGTCGGCTCCGAGGTGCTCTTCGATGTCTGCATATTTCAGAAAGAGATTATCTGAATTCACGTTACTGATCTGGAACTTATCGTTGATTAAGTCTTCGTGAACCGGACTGACTTTGATGAAGTGATCACGAAGGATGGTGGCGACATATCTTTCCTGGAGGTCGAACTTCAGCGAGATCTCCCTTACAGATAAATCGAGATGAATGAAACAATAGACGATAAATTTTTCATACAGCCAGGAAAGCCAGGAAATTAGTGGACCGGATTTGGCGATCTTTTTGGCGTAGTCGAAGCGCTCCCCCAGCTCCCGGGGGCCGATCTCATCTTTAAAGAAGGAATTCCAGAAGCCGCTGAAAGAATCCGCGTACCTGCCCTCCCAGGCTATCGAATTGATATCCAGGTCGAGCCAGTTCTTGAATTGTTCAAAGTCGGTCCGCTGAAGCTTCATGGTGTTTCCGGCAATTCCTGCCTCCTCGCTACAAGTCACTTTTTGCCTGTCTTGTGAGGAGTCACTATACATTCGTATGATAATGAATAATGCCATGAAAGGCATTAGCTTTCATCAACAAGGAAAAGTTGCCTATGTCTGACATCGCAAGGTTGAATCAAGCAAAAGAAGCCGTCACAAAGAGGCATACCTTTGAAATGCGGAAGATTGGCAATGAGACCGATACGGAGCTCAAAACGACTCGCACAAAAAGCGAGAAGGAAATCACCAAGATGAAAAAGGACTATGAAGTCCAGATGGAAAAAGAGAAGAGCGAAGCCGAGCTTAAGCTTTCCAAAGTTCGCAATCAATTTAACTCCAAGATTGAAGAAGAGAATAAGCGCTATGAGAAACTCCTCGGGGATCTCAAAGAGTCGCATAAAGAAAGTCTTGGCCAGCAGCAGATGAATCATGAAGAAGTCATCGCGAAACAAGAAGAGAAATTCAGAGAATCGATGGAGAAAGCTCAGAACGATTTTGAAATCAAGAAGAGCCGCCTCGAGTCCTAATACCCTGCAACCTGCACTTGTGATCCATGGAAGGAGAATCAATGACTGCTAAGACATCTGAGAATGGAATTTTCATCAACGGAAAGCGCCAGGTAATCGAACTGCTCCAGCAAATGGATGCAGGCGACAAGGCCCGGCTTCTGAAGAACCTGCGCGTGAGAAACCCTACTCTCGCCAAAGAACTTACTGAATCCTGCATTTCATTTGAAAGTATCTGGGACCTTGATGATTCTGCGCTGAAGACAGTTGTCTCTCAGATGCAACCGACAATCCTTGGGCTTGCCCTAAGTCTCGTAAATGCCAAAAATCAGCGCCGCGCTCTCAGCTTGATTCCAAGAGACATGGCGGTAAGAGCTTTCGATATCATGCAGAAGGACCTTTCAAGCAATCGTCACGAATGCCAGCGCGCACAGTTGAAGATCCTTGAGCTTGCTCTCAATCTTCACCGCAATCGCATCATCCAATTCTACTAGGCCAGTAATTTTTTGATTTGAATCTCCAGCGAAGAAGGAAACTCTTCTTCGCTGATGATTGAATTATGGAACACGCGGTTCTCAGCGACGAGATTTGCTGTGTTCTCAAAACGCTGGATCATGGTTGTTGTAAGATCTAAAAGCCAGCCTGGTGACTTAGAGAAAATGTCCTTGAAATTCTTGGCAGGGATCTCCACTAGCTCAACTGGAGTGAGTGTCACTGCAGAGTAACCGTAAGCCGCCATTTCCTTCATGGCATTCTCACCGACAATATCCCCTGTCTCGGCCTTGAAAATCGGTATCAGGCGATCTTTGGAATGTTTCAGGAAAAGGATCTGTCCCCGCTTGATGATGTACATCGACTGGGCGAGTTCGCCTTCTTTGAAAAGGGCTACGTGGACACTCTTCGTTACACGGCTTTCCATAGATAATCCTTTTTGATTTTCCCTTCCAATATCGTGCCATAACGGAGGCCATAAGTGGAAATGGTAATTTCCCTGGCAAGCAGTCGATGAATGAAATGGTAGGCCACGTGAAGGCCGCCACGGATGTTCTGGGAACGTTTCTGCAGGAAGGGAAACTCCTCGAGAAAAGATTCGGGCGCTGAGTCTGCGTATTTTTTAAACAGCACGTCCACATCTTCAGATTTCATGACCATGCCATGGAGATCGTCTTCGACAAATTCCTTCCGCTGAAGATGCATATTGCCCAAAGACGTCATGGTACCAGCGACGCAGAAAAGTTCGCGCGTCTGGAAATCATCAATCTCTGTCCGGAAATCCAGAAAGACCTTCTGAAGATTCTGAACGAACAAATGATCCTGGAGCCATTGAGTCGCACGAACGGCACCGACGGGCATGCTGATCGTTTTCAGGATCTGAAAAGTCTTCGTGTTAACTTTGATGAGTTCGGTCGACGCTCCCCCGATATCCATGATCGTAATCACTTCACTGGCAAATTTCGAATTATAAAGAATGCCCTTGGTAGAGTAGTAGGCTTCAGCTTCCGGAGTGATGATCTGAATCCGGAGACCCAGCTGGTCCGAAACTTTTTGAAAAAATTCCGGAGCATTCGCAGCGACCCGAGAAGCTTCAGTTGCCGTGACGATAACGTCTTCCGGGTTGATTCCCGCTTCCTTGCAATCATGAGCGTAGGACTTCAGGGCGGTGAATGTCGCCGCCATACTTTCTGTGTGGAACGCGCGATTCTTGTCGAGTTCTTTGCCGAGCTGGGTGATTTCGCTCCGACGGTTGAGTTCCTTTAGTTTTCCGGCATTCACTTCAGCAATGAGAAGAAGAACGCTATTGGAACCAATATCAATGGAAGCGCGGACGTCTTTTTTGATCATGATCTCACGACCTTCACGAGTTCCCCGGCATGAGCAGGGTCGATCAGACCTTTCTCGCAAATGATCCCTGTGATGAACTGGTGATCAGTGACATCAAAGCTAGGGTTCACAGTGACAGCACCTTCCGGAGCGACTCTGTGTCCACGGAACTCCGTAATTTCTGAATGGGCGCGCATCTCGATTTCAATGTGCTTTCCATCCGGGATGGAAGTATCAAAGGAACTGACGGGTGCCACAACGTAGAACGGAATCTTGTAATGTTTCGCTACAATCGCCAGAGTGGCGGTTCCCACTTTATTAGCAGTATCGCCGTTGGCCGCAATCCGGTCAGCACCGACAAAAATTGCATCCACTTTACCGTGAGAAAGAAGATAGGAAGCAGCACCTTCAACGACGATGCTGTAAGGAATTTTTTCTTTGCTTAATTCAAAAGCTGTTAGGCGAGTCCCCTGCATATAAGGGCGGGTTTCATCTGCGTAAACATGTTCTACTTTCCCTTTGCTGTTAGCGTAGGAGATGACTCCCAGAGCAGTCCCGAGGCTTCCACAGGCGAGAAAGCCGGTATTACAATGGGTCATCAGGTTCCATTTCTTATCGCCGACTTTTTTCTTCAGCTCTTCGAAACCGATTTTTGCCATCGATGTGTTCTTGGCATGTGACTCAAGAATCTGCTGATCTCCAAAGGCGACGAGATTGTCATAGAGACTTTCGCGGGGTTCTTTCTTCGAAAGCGATTCTTTCATCATGTCGAAACAGCGGTTGACCTCATAAGAGAGATTCACCGCCGTCGGTCGGGCCGCGATCATTTCATCACAGGCCTTGCGACACTTCTCAAGCGTGAGATCCGTCTGACCTTTTACCCAGAGGGCCATCCCATAAATCGCAGTGAAGCCAATGCACGGAGCACCTCTTACGACCATGTCTTTGATCGCAAGAGCACAGCCTGGGAGATCGTTTACTTCGACAAACGTCTCCTGTTGAGGAAGATGCCTTTGATCGAGGAGATAGAGCTTATTTCCTTTCCAGATAATCGGGCGGTAATCGTTCATATTTTCACCAGGTAAATTCCGGAAGGTCTTTCCGGACAGGTTTCCATTTCTTGTTTTTCGGATAATTGAGAATGAGATGGGATTTTTTAGGGCTGGGAGCCACGACTCCTGTGAGTTTTGTGAGTTCCGCGGACTCGAGAAGGAAACCTGTGACGTTGAGGGTGTTCCCTTTCAGGGAGCCCTGCCAGGTCTGGTCTGCGGTTGTCACAGGATCGATCGCAAACTCTGACCAGATCTTTTGAACGAGCGTGATGGCGTCCCCTTTCGGGTCTTTCAACTCATTGACCTTTAATCCTGAAAGCCAGACGCCTTCATTCCAGAGTCCATTCCACTTCCCTTCAAACTTGCCGGTGAAAAGACCGTTGTCTGTCGTGAAAACCGGACTGAGAAACTTGTAACCTGGTGACCAACGGAACTGTTTGGTTTCGAGTGCTAGATTTTCTGCCATGTCCTTGGACATGTAATCCATCTTCAGACTTCCGTTTCCTGTGAGTTCGATCTGATAGAATTTCTCGTGGGGAGTAAAGCCGTGAAAGAGTGTTCCCGATACTTTTGTTTCCCCCTGAAGACAGTCTTTGAGTGAGACTTTTGTGGAATAGTAATGCGGGAAAACGGCTTTGCGGAACTCCGGAAGTGAGAGCTGGATGTTAAGAGCAGGATCGATCTCAATTCCACTGAAACCGATTTCCTCCATGTACTGGACGACTTCACCCTTCGGTACATCGATGATGGAGCGACGGAAGAAGCTCACGTCACTACTGGGAGTGATGAAGGAAGTTTCCCATTTTGAGTCGCTGAAAGAAAACTGCCATTTCCCGGCATAAGTGTGCGCCGGATCCAATGGGAATGTTCCATTGAAAGAAAAACGAGATTCAAGTTTCAGGTCTTCTTCTTTGAAGTTTCTCCGGAAGCGGACAAGTCCCGATGAAGGACCGACAAGGGAAGGGAGGTAGGGGTTCTTCAGTTCATCTGAGAAAATACTCAGATATTCAAGCGGGAACGCCGTGAAATCGAAATCCATGACGAGTTCAGACTTGTCTGCGGTAATTTTTCCTTCGCCCACTTTCTGTCGCTCGATAAGAAAACCGATGTTGGCAAAAATGTTAAGATCGCCCGGGCGGAAATCCGCTTTCCCATCAATCGCCAGATCCTCAAGGTCAGATTTATCTGTGAGATCCCTGGTCTTGAACTCTCCCCGGAAATTCAGGCGCCACTGGTCCTTATCAGGGGTCAGGTCGCCGAAAAGCCAGAGCTCAGAAGTAAACTTCGCGCGATTGTGATTGATCTCAATCGGAAGGTTTAATTCAAACGCGGAGTTCTTCCCATACTGAAATTCTTTGACGAGGAGTTTTGAGAGAACGAAGTTTCTTCTGCTGTCGCGTGCATCCCGGATCGTAATATCTTTTGCCCGAAGAGTGTAACGGGCATGCGCCATGTACTCAGGAAGAACAACTTTGATTTTTTTGGGAGCAGAGACTTTGGGAGCCGACTCTGTCACCTGGTCTTCTTCATCTTTAGAAAGGAAAACTTCGAGGCGCGTGATATTGATCTGGGCGTTCCCACGATCAGTGATAAGAAGCCACCATGGTACTCGAACTTCCAGCTCACCGATGCTTCCGAGCTTACCCTCAGGACGGGTAATTTCAATATCACGGAATGAGAGACTCAGATCAAGGGCCGGGTGATAATCCATGTGCCCGATTTTTACGATTGACCCAGGATAGTTTTTCTCTACCTGCTCTTTCAGGAGTGTCACAAAACTTTCCGGCTGAAGCCGGGAGTATGTCATGTAGACAAGTCCACCAAGTGCAAGAAGCAGCACAACCCAGATACCAAGGATAATTTTATAAGAAACTCTCATATTCATACTTTTTGTAGAGGGGCAAACTTCACCATAAATTTCTTCTTCATTCCGTCGCGAAACTGGATCGTGACTTTCTCATCCTGACCCAAACCTTCAGAATCCAATACTGTACCTTCACCATAAAGAGCGTGAATAATTTTTGCACCCGATGGATAGTTGGACAGTTTCGCTATCGTCTGTTTGCGCTGATAAACTTTTTCCGCATCGAAGTCTTCGTTGTAAGAAGACGTCTGGTTAAAATCGTCATAGCTCGGAGATGCGTACTCAGCTGAGGAAGGCTTTTTGTTACTTCCTGTCTGGAAAAATCCCCAGTTGTAATATTCCGAAGGAATCTCGTGGAGAAACTGGCTGGGCCCATTAAATTTCACACTTCCCCACAACATGCGTGACTGGGCAAAGGTAATTGTTAATTGTTTCATCGCCCGGGTCATCGCCACGTAAAAGAGCCTGCGCTCTTCTTCAATCGCTGACGGGCCGATCTCAAGACTTTTGAATGACGGGAAAATGTTTTCCTCGTTCCCGATGACGAAAACGTAGGGATACTCGAGGCCCTTGGATCCATGGACTGTCATGAGCGACACCTGATCCTGAGGGGCATTCTCATCAGTACTCGTATCGAGCGTGATATTTTCCAGGAATTTCACGAGTGTCGGCTCTGTTTCGGATTGCTCAAACTGCTTGATGGCACTCATGAGTTCTTCAAGGTTCTCAAGGCGGGCGGCACCTTCGTAGGATTTGTCTGCGCGCAGGAACTCATAGTATCCAGACTCATTCAGGAGCTTTTCGTAGCTGAAAGTTGGAGAATGATTATTATCTTCCAGGACCTGCACTTCGTGGATGAGCTGTGTGAACTGAGTCAGGGCACTCAGAACTTTTCCGGAAAGACCAAGGTGCTTGAACTCAGAATGGTTTTCTGTGATCTTTTCCACCAACTCAAAAAGAGATAGCTGCAGGCGGACGGCTTCGTCCTCTAATTTGCGAAGAGACGTCGTTCCCACTCCGCGGGCAGGGGTATTTATAATACGCGTGAAAGCGAGTGAGTCTTTCTTGTTAACGACAACCCTCATGTAGGAGATCAGGTCTTTAACTTCTTTCCGGTCATAGAACTTAATCCCGGCCACGACTCTGTAAGGGAACTTTTCTTTCCGAAGGGCATCTTCAATCACGCGGGACAGGGAGTTGTTCCGGTAAAAGACAGCGATGTCTTTCAGCGAGACTCCCTCAACCGAAAGCTTCTTGATCTGGCCCGCGACGTATTCGGCTTCTGCTTTGTCGTCACGGCATTCGACGATCTGAATTTCGGTTCCTTCATCATTGTCGGTCCACATGTTCTTCCCCTTCCGGGCAAGATTCCGGGAGATCACATGAGAGGCAGCTTCGATGATGCGTTTGGAGGAGCGATAATTCTGTTCGAGCTTGATGAGTTTGGAATCAGGAAAGACATGATCGTAGTTGAGAATGTTTCCGATATCGGCCCCACGCCAGGAATAGATCGACTGGTCTTCATCACCAACGACGCAAACGTTACGGTGAAGGTGTGAGAGTTGCTGGATTAATTCAAACTGGGCACGGTTCGTATCCTGGTACTCATCAACGAGAACGTATTTGTATTTCTGCTGATATTTCTGGAGCACTTCCGGATAATTCTTAAAGAGCTGGAGGACGCCGGTGATAAGACCACCGAAGTCGACAGCATTACTGCGATGGAGTTCTGCTTCGTATTCGAGGAAAAGTTGAAAGAGGCGCTTATCTTCAGCGAATTTCTCAACGTCTTCGCTTTTGGAAAGTCCCGGGTAATACCCTAGGTTTTTCAGGCCATCGATAAAGGCGGAAATCGTATAGGGAGAAAGCTCTTTCTGGTTTATGCCGTGCTTACCCATCAGGGCCTTGATGATGGAATTGGATTCGCCATCATCATAGATCGTGAAATTCTTGGAAAGACCCAGGTATGTGGCCTCCATCCGGAGAACACGCGCGCAGAAAGAGTGAAAAGTTGTAACCTGAAGGGCACCTATATTCATCTGCGTATTGAGGGCCAGCCTCTCACGCATTTCGCGGGCCGCTTTATTGGAAAACGTAACAGCAAGAATCTGGAAGGGGCTCACGTGTTTGTCTTCCAGGAGATACTGAATGCGGGCAACGAGGGTCCTGGTTTTTCCGGAACCGGCACCCGCGAGAATCATCACCGGACCATCGGTCACGAGTACAGCTTCTTTCTGGGAAGGGTTCAGGAAATCAAGATTCATTATTCAACCGTTACCGATTTTGCGAGATTTCTTGGTTTGTCGATGTCCGTCCCTTTAAGCTTAGCGATGTGATAAGCGAGGAACTGAAGAGCGACGTTCACGTACAGCGGGGACAAATTCGGTAGACCTTCAAAGTTAAGCGGGATGTAGGCATCCGCAAGAGCTTCAATCTCTGGATGATTTCCTGGACCCACAACAACCATGATCCCCCGACGGGCCTTCACTTCTTCTACGTTCGAGATCGTTTTCTCAAGAAGCTCGGGACCAACAACGGCAATGTTCACCATGTTCTCATCGATGAGAGCGATCGGGCCGTGCTTCAGTTCACCGGCGGCGTAGCCTTCGGCGTGAACGTAGGCGATCTCTTTGAGTTTCAATGCACCTTCAAGAGCGATCGGGAAATATTTCCCGCGACCAGTGAAGATGAATCCTTTTTTCGTATAAACTTTTTCCGCAACTTCTTTCAGAGAATCAGCAGTCGCGCAAAGCTCGCCGATTCTGTGCGAGAGAAGCTGGACTTCCTTAAACAGTTCCGGATTATCAAGCGTCCCTTCCATCGCGCGGCTCATGAGGTAACCCGTGAGCGCCTGAAGAGTAAAGGCCTTGGTGGAAGCCACCCCTATCTCAACGCCCGCATGGATCAGGAAATTCTTGTCTGAGTTCCGGAAGAGGGTTGAGCCTTCCACGTTTACGATAGAATAAGAAGGAATGCCTTTTTCTTTGCAAAGTTCCTGGCACGCCAATGTGTCGGCAGTTTCACCAGACTGAGAGATGAAAAGTCCTACTTCACCCTGATTGAGAATCGGATTCTTATAGCGGAACTCAGAAGCGATATCGATCGAAGCATTCTGGCGGTTGTTCGCTTCAAAAAAGTTTTTGATCACAAGCCCCGCGTGCCAGGCGGTTCCGCAAGCCGTGAGGTGCCAGCCCTTAGGCTTGAAGCCTTTCAGAGACTCGAGGATTTTCCGGCCATCGTTTTTGATATAGTACGCAGCGAGCTTATCAACAAGTGCTGACTGCTCGTGAATTTCTTTGAGCATGAAATGCTCGTAAGGACCTTTTGAAGTCGCGTCCATCGTCATGACGTTCGCCTGGAACTTGTAGCGGTTAGAAGGAGTCAGATCGAGCTCATAGAACTTGATCTGGATTTCCGAAGCCGTCACAGTGCTTTCGCAGATCACACTGTCCTGTGGGAAATAAATCTTCGGAGCATATCCCACGAGAGCAAAGGGATCGGAAGAAACGTAGGCTTCGCGGGTTTCAGGATTTTCTCCGACCACGAGAGGTGCTGAGCGCTTCAGGCAATAAAGTTTATCTGAGGCTTTTTCAATAATCACGAAAGCCGAGTTGCCATGAAGACTCTGGAAAGCTTTTGAGATGGACTGAAGAGTATTGTTTGATTGCTTGAAAAATTTCGTGAGAAGAACCAGGAAAACTTCGGAGTCAGTCTGAGACTTGAACTGAAAACCTTCGGCTTGAAGTTCTTTTTTTAAAACACCTGCGTTTTCGATAATCCCGTTGTGAACAACAGCGAAGATTTCATTTCCGTGCGGATGAGCGTTGTCGGTAGAAACAGCTCCATGAGTGGCCCAACGGGTGTGACCGATTCCAGTGTGGGAGAAAGGCTTCAGCTCTTTGATTAACTCTTTTAAGTTATCGAGCTTCCCTTCTTTCTTGATGATCTGCAGTTCGTTATTGATCTTGAGGCAAATCCCCGCTGAATCGTAACCACGATATTCCAGACGAGAAAGACCTTCGATAATCGGACCCACGGAATTACTGGGACCGGAATATCCAACGATTCCACACATAGAAAAACCCCTCAATGAGAATGGATGATAAAACTATCATTTTGGGGGTCTTCTTACTAGATTTACGCGCGGCAAATTCCCAGAGGATCAGGTCTTTTTTGTCTTCAGAAACTTCTTAGCGACACCCTCTTTGGTAACCTGAGAAGAACGGGCAATTCCAAAGCCTCCATCGGGGATACTTTTGGTAATAGTTGAGCCCGCCGCTATGAATGCGTCATTGCCGATCTCTATCGGGGCCACCGCCTGGACGTCAGATCCGATAAAGGTATTCGAGCCAATTTTCGTTTTATGTTTATTGGCACCATCGTAATTGCAGGTAATGAACCCGCATCCGATGTTCGAATTCTCCCCGATTTCGGCATCTCCCACATAAGACAGGTGCGAGACCTTCACTCCCCGGGCGAGTTTAGATTTTTTCACTTCCACGAAATTGCCAATCTTCGCTTCCGGGCCGATATCTGAGCCTGGACGAAGGCGGGCCATAGGTCCGATGGTGGCATCGGCGTGAACAAGCGCATCTTCGAGGTGGGAGTTGGCGAGAATTTCGGCATTATCGTGAATGACGGAGTTCCGGATGAGGGTTCCCGATTCGACGACGACATTTTTCCCGATGGTTGTTTTTCCGAGAAGAGTGACTCCCGGATAGATCACGGATCCAAGTCCAACGGTGACATCATTCTCAATATAGACAGTATCGGGCGCCAGGATCTGAACGCCTTCGGCGAAAATCTTCGAAAGCTTCTTTTTCCGGATAACAGTCGAGACATTCGCGAGCTGCTCCATGGTGTTGATGCCGAGGAAAGGTGTCTCTGCAGCGAAGTTCATTGCTTTCACAGAATAAGAATCCTGAAAAAGATCGGTGAGATAAAACTCTCCGGACTTATTGTTATTGGAAATGTTTCCCAGGACGGCCTTCACGTGGGAAGTTTTCAGAATGTAGAATCCGGAATTCACTTCCTGGATTTTTCTCTCCGCTGGCGTGCAGTCTTTCTCTTCGACAATATGAAACCCTTTTCCGGAAACAACAATTCTTCCATATCCAGTCGGAGTGTCCGTTGTGAATGTGGCAGCAACTCCTACCAGCTCCGGATGAGAGCGGAAAGCCTCAAAGAGACGGCAGAATTCATCGGAAGAAATAAGAGGAGTGTCGGCACATGCGACTAAGGTGTATTCGTGATTCCAGAAATGAGGGAGATCGTTGAAGCACGCCTTAAGAGCGTCAGCTGTTCCCTTCTGTTCCTTCTGGTGAGCGAGCTTGAGAGAGGCTTTTTTCGGGTGAAGATTCCACCATTCCTCAAGGAGTTCCTTCCTATGTCCAATGACGACGCCGACTTCAGCTTTCAGAGAGGAAATTTGCGCAAACTCAAGAGCGGAATCCACCACGTAATCGAGAAGTGGTCTTCCTAAGG
>CANGAC010000041.1 GCA_947451425.1 Bacteriovoracaceae bacterium
GAGAGAAATGTCTACTCCTGGCCTGTAGCCAGCTTTCTGGATCGCGGAGAGGATGCACTCGATCGCTTCATCATGGCTCTTAAGGTCCGGTGCAAATCCGCCTTCATCCCCAACGTTCGTGGAATATCCTTTGTCGTGAAGAACTTTTTTCAGGTTATGGAAGACTTCGACTCCTGCGCGGAAGTTCTCCGAGAAGCTTTTTTTCATGTGAGGGACGATCATGAATTCCTGAATATCAAGATTGTTCGAAGCGTGAGCTCCACCATTGATGATGTTCATGAGCGGAGTCGGAAGTCTGTATCTCCCAACGGCGTTCGGACATTTCAGATCTTCGAACATGTACTGATAAAGCGGCTTGTTTTTCGCGAGAGCGCCGGCACGACAAACGGCCATCGATACACCGAGAATGGCATTGGCCCCCAATTTGTCTTTATTTTCCGTTCCATCGAGTTCCAGCATGAGGTGATCGATTGAGCGCTGTTCAAATACATTCTTACCGATGAGTTTCGGAGCGATAAGCTTGTTCACGTTATCAACGGCTTTCAGAACACCTTTTCCCATGTAGTGAGTCTTGTCACCATCACGAAGTTCAAGAGCCTCACGACTTCCGGTCGATGCTCCGGACGGAACAGATGCTCTCCCAAGAAATCCATTATCGGTGAGGACATCTACTTCAATAGTGGGATTTCCACGGGAATCCATAATCTGACGGGCGTGAATCTTTTTGATCGTACTCATGGGGGCTCCTTTTCATTCGCTAAAAAGGTAACGCTCCCCTGTGAATTTGGCAAAACATTGTCCCGACGACGGGCCGAATCAAAGCTTCTTTTCCATCTCAAAGACGCTATTGATGCGATTTGCACCATTCCAATTGTAAGTATGGCCATTCCTGACGAATCCGAGCTTCTTCCAGAAACCTTCCACATTGTTATCTAAAGAGATGCCCAGCCGCAGATGAGAGCAACTGAATGAGCGGTTGATGTAATTTTCGACCTCGCGGAAACAGTTTTTTCCTAATCCGCGATCCTGAAAATTCTCATCCAGAAGAAAGAGACCTACATAAGTAACTCCCCTTTGAGGATGATCCTGATGGAGATCAACAATGCCGATGGGAATGCCATCGAGAGTGATTAAGCAAAAATGTTTTTCATAAGAAGTTGATCTTCTCGCAACAGGAACTTTGTCTTCAATGTCTTTTCGAGCTGCATCTGGTCCGGGGAGTTCGTGCTCAGTGTTCAGAAAGTAAGTGGGATTTTTTTCATAGATCTGCTGCACGACAGATGCGTGTTCCGTACCAATCCGTTCAATACGGATGACCATCAGGCAGCTTTTTTAAAGTGAGCCGTTGCCCACTCAGGTGGCTTGAAATTAGTCTTAGGAAAAGGCAGCTTGTTGGCAATGAACTCTTCGAAGAAACTTGGAATGTAGCCTGTAGGAACCATCTCACCGATAAATTTCCCGTCAGCTTCTTTCCCTGTCTGAACCCAGCGGAAGATGTCTCTCACGACATAACGGCCGTTCACGTCGATCCCCAGGACTTCGGAGATGTGTGACGTTCTCCGTCCCCCGTCATGATAACGGGAACACTGAACGATCAATTGAATGGTATCACCTACCATCTTCTTGATTGTTGCCGCAGGAACTTTCGTTTCACCCATAAGACAAAGAGTTTCAAGTCTCGTACAAGCACCATCGGGGCTGTTCGCGTGAACGGTCCCCATAGAACCATCGTGACCGGTGCTCATGGCATTTAAAAGATCGAGTGCTTCTGGTCCACGAACCTCTCCGACAATGATTCTGTCCGGGCGAAGACGGAGGGCAGATTCCATAAGGTCTCTGATCGTCACTTCTTTAATTCCGCGATCGGGATTTGCTTTTCTCGTTTCAAAGCGCACAACGTGCTCAGCTTTGATCTGAAGTTCTGCTGCATCTTCAATGATGAGAAGACGCTGAGTCTTCGGCATTCTTCCGCCGAGAACGTTCAGCATAGTGGTTTTTCCTGAACCGGTACCGCCGGAAACAATCGTGTTCTTTCCGAGGTACATACAGCAATCAAGAAAGCGGGCGCCATCAGGAGAAAGAGAACCGAAGTTAATAAGGTCTTTCAGACCCAGTTTTTCTTCGGAGAATTTCCTGATAGCGACCGTTACCCCACCTTTCGCCATTGGTGGTAAAACCACCGCGATACGTGAGCCATCCGGAAGACGAGCATCCAGGCGTGGATTGTCGGAGTCAATAATCCGACCTACTGATTGAGCTACGGCACGCATAGACGCCATCAGTGACTCATCATCCGAAAACTTATTAGGGACCCGATACACGAGTCCTTTCCGTTCAATAAAAATTTCGTGGGGACCATTGATCATGATCTCTGAGACCGTCGGGTCTTTGAGAAGATCTCCTATCGGGGACAGGAGGTTGGCAATGGCATCCTGAAAAACACTACTCATTATCAGTATTCCTTAGGCGTCCAGACATCAGATTTTTCTGAGGCAATCTCACGCTTCGGTACAAACCTTTTCATGACAACAATCTTTCCGTCACTCTTTGAGCTCGGACAATAGAAGGCAAAAGAGCCTGCCTTATCAAAAGTCGCTTCGGCTTCAGTGACTTTACCTTTGTTGGCAGCAAGGAAAACCTTATGACCTTCCACAATCATGCAGTGAGGTTCATCGAGAGTTGAAGTCACGTAGAACTTCACCTTCTCGCCTTCAAACACTGAAAGACTTTTCGGGTAATATCCTTCCTTCGTGACGATGATAGAGATCTCACGAGTAGGTTGAGTCTTCTCACCATCAAGGGCAAAGGCCAGAAGGGGGATAAAAAGAAATGGCAGTATGAACTTCATAAAAGGTCCTCTTTGTTCTCTCAGGATCTTATCGGTTCAAATGCTCCCGGGTTTTAATGTGGGTGAAGAATAGTTCGTTTAGTAGTCGAGTGTTTTGATTGTATAATACGCTGGTGTTTCATAAGGGTGGGATTTCTTTAAGGCCTCAATGACATCTTTTGCCAGATGATCTTCGCAGACCATTTCCACTTTCAGCTCTTCGACTCTTTCTAACACTTCCTGAGACCCGATCGCTGGACGACTCCCCGGCAAAGGACGGAACTGCCCGATACCTTTCACTTCGAAGGAGCAAAAATCATAATTTCCCATCCGTCCTCCACCTGCTTGAAACATGGCGTTCTTAACGACGTCTGCGTCTTTAATCGGAACATAAAATGAAATGTGAATCATGAACTCTCCTTAACCTAACCCAAACAAAAACTTACACTCTTTTAATGAAAAGAAAACTTTGTAGACAGGGTTCTTCAAGAAAAGAAACAATAATTTTCAGCTAAAACAAAATCCTAACACATGTAAGTGTTTTGATATCACGGAGGATAAAATGGTTTCTTTCAAAGTAGCAGCATTGGCCCTCAGCCTTTCGCTTGCTGGCTCAGCTCTCGCTTGTTCTAACAATGGTAAAGATGGCTTTTTACCTGAGAACAACTTCTACATTCCAGTAGGAAAAGCTTTCGGAGGTCTCTCTGAAGCTCAATTCAATTCTTCTCTCGATCGCGTTATTGCAATCTATGAGCCGATCATCGCAAGCATGGGTGGAAATCTCGTTGTTGAAAAGAAATGGGATGATGGAACTGTAAATGCGTACGCTCAGCAATCTGGTAAAACATGGAAAGTTTCTATGTTCGGCGGTCTCGCTCGTCACGAAACAATCACTGAAGACGGTATGTCTCTCGTTATCTGTCACGAGCTTGGTCACCACATTGGTGGAGCACCTAAGATCGGTGGATCAGCTACATCAAGCGGCGGCGGATGGGGCGGCGGAGCAAGCGCATCTAACTGGGCTTCTAACGAAGGTCAGGCTGATTACTTCGCTGGTCTCAAGTGTCTTCGTAAGACATTCCTCAATGATGACAACGCAAGAATCGTAACAGCACTCAATGCTCCTAAGACTCTCGAAGACGCTTGTAAAAAGTCTGCGAAAGGCGACAGAGAAGATGCTGCTCTTTGTATCCGTATCGGTATGGCGGGTAAATCAGTTGCGAACCTCTTCTCGGTTCTCTCTAAACTCCCTGATACAAAATTCGAAACTCCAGATGCAAGCATCGTAAGCAAAACTAACGACGCTCACCCGAAAGCACAGTGTCGTCTCGACACTTACTTCCAGGGTGGACTCTGTGAAGTAAGCTTCAACGAAGACGTTTCTCAGACAGATGAAGTAAAAGGCACATGCCATCCTTCACTCGGTCACAAAATCGGAACACGTCCTCTCTGCTGGTTCAAGCCTAAGCAGTAATTTGACTCTTCTCAATAAGGGCAGCGCAAGCTGCCCTTTTTTTATGAGCGCATCCCGACTAGACAAGTTTTTTCAAGGCCTCAAGAATAGGGCAACACAAGGAGATGTGTGATGCTGGCAATTCTCGCTCCCCTTCTTATTTCTCTTGCCGCTTTTCCCTGCACTGAGCCCGGGAAAGGTTTTCTTCCCAAGAACAACTTAAAGATCCCTGTGAATTATAAGTTTGCAGGACTCACGAAAGAGCAATACGACCAATCCATTGATCGCGTGCTGAAGATTTACGGCCCCGTCGTTAAGAAGCTCGATGCAGAACTTATCATGGACCGTAAATGGGAAGATGAAACCGTGAACGCCGGAACCTTTCGTGATGAATCCGGCAAACATTGGCATATCAATCTCTACGGGGGATTTGCCCGTCACCCTCTCATTACACAGGATGGATACACCCTCGTCATTTGCCATGAACTTGGTCATCACATTGGTGGAGCACCTAAGAAAGTTTTCAGTCAGGGTGTTATCTGGTCCTCGGCAGAAGGCCAGGCCGATTATTTTGCGACTCTTAAGTGTCTCAGGAAAGTTTTCGTAAAAGATGATAATGCTCAAATAGTAAAAGAGATGGAAATTCCGGAAAGTGTACGGACTGAATGTAAAAAATCCTTTCCCAAAGAAAATGATAATGCTCTTTGTCTCCGCACCAGCATGGCCGGGCTATCAGTCGCGCGGGTGAATGCAGATGGAAGAGATATTCCTCCTCCGGATCTGGAAATGATTGATCCGAATGTTGTTGGGACAACAAACACTGCCCACCCTGAACCTCAGTGTCGTCTCAATACGTATTTTCAGGGGGCGATCTGTCCCATTCCTGCATACACGAATGTTTCACAAACGGATGAAGTGAAAGCGACCTGCCACCCGAAAAGTGGATACGATCGTGGCCTTCGTCCTTCCTGTTGGTACAAGCCTTAACTTTCGAGATAAAAAAAAGGCCGGGACAAGCCCGGCCTTCCATCATCTGAATATCAAATTCTGAATTACTTTTTCTTCTTAGGAGCAGCAGTCGGTGTTGGTGCCGGAGCAGCAGCTTTAGCAGCGTCCGCAGCTTTAGTTACCTTGAAGAGCTCAACTTCGAAAACGAGAGTTGCGCCGCCCGGAATTTTCGGAGGAGCACCAGCGTCGCCGTAAGCGAGATCAGCAGGAATAACGAATTTAGAAACTCCGCCTTCTTTCATCGTCTGGAGACCTTCAGTCCAACCCTTGATCACACGGTTAAGTGGGAAAGAAATTGTCTTGCCTCTTTCTTTAGATGAATCGAAGACTGTGCCGTCGGTAAGAGTCCCGTGGTAGTGAACTTCAACGATATCTTCAGCAGCTGGAGTTGCTCCTGTACCTTCTTTAACAACTTTATACGCGAGACCAGAAGCAGTCTTAGTTGCGCCTTCTTTAGCTACGAAATCTTCAATGAACTTGTTACCAGCAGCTTTCTCAGTAGCAGCAACTTTATCCATGCGAGACTTGAATACTTCCTGAATGCGGTTCTGGTATTTTGCCATTTCCACTTCAGATTTCTGGTTCTTAGAGGCCATCGCGATCCCTTTGTAGAGAGCAGCGAGTTCTTTATCTGAAAGCGAAAGACGCTGAAGATTTCCACCGAGCATGAAGCCCATCGCGTAGAAAGTCTTATCATCTTCTGATTCGAGCTTGATTGATGTTGGATCGCTCTTGTTACAAGAAACGAATGTCAAAACGAGTGCGAGACTAAGTAAAAGCCAGTGCTTTTTCATAATATTAAATCCTTTGTTTAAATAGGGAAGCCCGTAAAGGATAGCTTTATTTTCTGGCATTTGCCAAGAAATGAGGCGCTCTTCGGGAGTTCAAAAGAACCATCACAAGACTCACTGCACCGACGATAGAAGCGATGAGACCCACAGGTATTTCTGCTCCCATGACAGGAAATTGGTAGCAAATAAAATCTGTTACCAGAAAGAACAGCCCATTCACCAAACTTCCCAGAAGAATTTCTCCCTTAAGATCGAACCGAGAGAACCAAAGCTTTCTGGCAATCAAAGGAAAAACTAATCCCAGGAAGGAAAACGCTCCAAACAGACTGATCACGAGATAGGTCCCGCACACCGAGAAGATAAAGAAAAAAGCATAAAGGCTTTTACTGTTAAGAGAATGGGCCCGGGAAATAATATTTCCGAGTGAATAGAGGGCGAGATTTTTCCACTGACGCTTTAGACTCCAAAGGAGCAAAAACTCAAAGCCAAGAAGTAGGTAGATAGATTTTTCTTCTACAAAGCGGAAGTGTCCAAACCACATCTCCATAGGGAAAGGGAGGTTAAAAGCGAGGAACAAAAATTGCCAGAGTGAGAAGATGGCACCGACAAACAAATTGAAAGTTAAACCAAGAAAGAGAACCCGATCAAGATTCATCTCTTCACCGGTAAACTTTGAAAGAAAGAGTCCAATGCAGGCAAAAACGGCGATGCCGACAAGAATCAATATCCCCGGGTTGATTCCCATCCAAAGGGCAAAAGTATGTACGAGAAGAAGCCAGAGAACTGAAAGACCTTCAATCCCCAAGGTGGAAGGACTGGCCAGAATATTACGAGTCCCGATCTGGATGAAACTTCCTGCCTGAGAAAGTATCACTCCTGAAAGGAAACTACAGACCATCCGGATGAGCAGGTAACTCATAATTTGTGCACCTGAAGAAGATTGCCTTTCATCGCCATACAGAGAGAATTGGTTTTCCTCAACCATCCAGCATCATGTTCAACAACCAGTACGGACTTCCCTGCTGTGCTTAGGTCTTCCAGCAAACGATTTACAAGAATCTTTTTTTCCGGATCAAGATATTGTCCGGGTTCATCAAGAAGATAAATATCTGCATCTGCTGAACAGACGGAGATGATTTTCAGAATTTGAGCTTCACCGCCCGAGAGTTGAGAAAGAAAGCGATCCTCCTTAAGGGAAAGTCCGGAAAGCTTCCAATATTTCTCTAAAAATTCCTTTCTCAGTTTCCCCGATCCACTCAGAAGAATGTCTTTAAAAATCTTAAGTTTTCTGTTGAAGAAAACATCCATTGGTCTTTGATCGGCGAGAGAAACTGAATACTGAGATGATCCATCGACAATTTTCTGAAGCAGAGTGGATTTTCCAATACCATTCTCCCCGCTCAGGACGTTTAACTCTCCCGGTATCAAGCTAAGAGAAACCTCGATACCTGCGTGCGGAAGAAAATGGGGATCAGAAAGCTTAAAATCGTACATGAATCAAAGCTTATCACGGGGAATGTGATCCAGAAAATAGATCCACGCTTCAAGCTGAGTCATCCCTGGCATGAGCGCCCCCGGATATTCGAGAGTCATTCGGAGAGACTGTCCCTTCAAACCGGGTTTCGGAGCTTCTTTCAGTCCCAAATAGATCGTAGATTGGGGAATCTTACCAAGAACCCGCGCCGACCAGTTCACATAGGCCAGCTCAGAGGGATAACCCGAAACAAGTTTGTTCTCTTTTAGCCATCTAGCGATCCCATCGTTGGCGACCACAAGATCCGGAAGTTTCCCATCGTTTACTTCCCCGAGAAAAAAAACGATATCTTTCTTCGTCGTACTTTTTTTCCGGATCTCACTTTCAAGAGCCGCGATCTTCTTTTGAAGGAGTAAAAGTTTATCATCGCAACCTTTTAAAAAAGGTCTCACGACTCGCTCAGACTCCTCCATCACTTCGTGGGGACTCTTCCCACGGCTGTTCAGAGAAATCGTATGAATACCCTGTGAGTCGAATAATTTTTTCAGCTCCTGGCTCTCATCGTAAATCACGAGAGAGTTTTTCATTTCATTCAGAAGCCCGGGTGCGATGAAGATTCCGCCCGGGATTTTTTTCTTATCCAGAGTTGTTGGATAAAAAATAGAAATTCCTTTTACACGTGGACTAGAAAGGAGCTGGATTTCTTCAAGAGTTTTCGATACGGGTCCCGAGAGTGAGTAAACAGACTTCACATTCTCCCGAAAGTCACAATTTCCGTAAGCTTTTAAGGTGAAAAGAAGAAAAAGACTAAAGAAGATTTTCATCCATCACTTCATTGGCCTTGCGGTCACAATATTCATTCTGAGGATGTCCCGCATGACCCTTAACCCATTCCCACTTCACTTCCATGAAATGATTCCGGATCTCATCGAGTTCCTGCCAGTACGAGAGATTCTCAGGCGCTTTATTATCGGCTTTCTTCCAGCCGCGAGCTTTCCATCCCGGAACCCAGGACTTCATGCCATCAACAACGTATTTAGAATCTGTGAGAACCTTAATTGTTGTGAGTAAGGGATCTCTTCCTTTTTCCGGAAGGAGAACATGAAGTCTTTGCAGGGCCATGAGTGGTCCCTGAAGTTCCATTTTATTATTCGTAGTGAGTTCTTCGTAGTCCACACCTTCAGCGAGGATTTCTCCACTATGAAGCTGGGCCACAAAGGCATAGGCTCCTGGCCCGGGATTTCCCCGGCAACCACCATCGGAATAAACGGCGATTGTATCGGGCTCGGACGCTATCTCAAGTGGGGCCGGAAGAGGCCCATCAGCTACTTCTGCTTCTTCTACGGCTTCAATCGCCCCTTTCAGAAGAGTCAGGGCGGAATCAATTTCTCCAGAGTTTTTCTCCGCAGTTTTGAGCCATTTTTCGAGGGAATTGAGGTTTTTTAAATGTTTCTTCTTCATTGTGTTTCCCGGGAGGTTCTAGCAAGGTGCGAAAAAGCGTTTCCCTTTGCCAAGTTTGGAACGGCGAAGTATCTTTTCCAGAAATCCTCAGAGGGAGTTGACCTTGGGTCTGCCATTTTCCATTAAAGTCTATAAGCAATACTTTAATTTTGCATCTTCGCATTTCATGATTTTCGAGAACGGTACCCGTGAACCCCTTCATGGTCACAACTATCGTGTTCAGGTGAAGGGTGAAGCTCCTGAGCTGGCTGGTGATATGGTTTTTGATTTCCTTGATATCAAACCGATCGTCCGCGAAGTTTGCGATTCCCTTGATCACAAACTCCTCATCCCGAAAGATAATGCCAACATCAAGATCCATACTGAGAACAAGAACTACGTCATCACAACGATGGATGAGAGTCTCTTCTCAATTCCCATGACTGACGTTCTTCTTCTCCCGATCCTCAATACAAGTTCTGAGAGGATTGCGATGTATATCAGCGAAGAAATCAGAAGACGGGTCAAGGCCCGCTTTGGTTTTGCTTTCAATGGTCTCGAAGTCGAAGTAGAAGAAACTCCCGGCCAGTCTGCGGTTTACGTTCATCGTGAGGTCACATGATTTTCTCTGAGCTCGAAGGTGGAAAGTCCCTTGAAGGACACGAGATTCCCGTTTTTAAAACTGACATCAAGGCCCCGAAATATCTTTATCTGATCGGCGGCGTTCACGGTGATGAAGTCGAAGGCGTGTTCGTCCTGAAAGAGCTTTTTCAGTGGCTGAAAAACGAGCATTCTCTGAAAGATATGCCGATGATCGTGATCCCTATTCTTAACGTTGATGGCTATCGCGCGAACTCCAGAGTGAATGCCCATCTCGTTGATCTCAACCGCAATCTGCCGACGAAAGACTGGTCAAACACGCAGACTAAGCCACGTTATAATCCGGGTCCGAAACCTCTCTCTGAACCTGAGAACCAGTTCCTGGTGAAGCTTCTCGATAAGTACAAACCGGGAATCATTATCTCTTTCCATACGTGGAAGCCGATCCTGAACTATAACGGTGACTGTAAAGACATTGCGGACTACTTCGCCGGATTTAACAGCTATGAAGTGGCTTCTGATATCGGTTATCCGACTCCGGGATCACTCGGTACATTTGGAGTTGAGAAATACTCCGCGAGTGTTCTGACATTCGAATGTCCGGAACTGAAAAAGCATCGCGAGACTCTGAAAGAAATCTGGGTTGAGAATGAAAAAGGTCTCAAGGGAATCTTCCAGACAGACCTCATCTGGAACAAGCTCAAATAATGATCAAAAAAACGAGCCCCTCTTCCGAGGGGCTCGTTTTTATTGACCGCATGTCGTGCGGTCTGAATTATGAAGCCTTAGTATATTTGATGACTTCGACCGGGCAAGCCTCGGCGGCTTCCTGAACTCTTAATCCATCGTCGAGTGGAGCGCCTGGGCGAATGAGACAAGTCGTAGCTGTGACTTCGAAAACATCCTTGTAGATATCTTCGCAAGCGTTACAGACAATACAGCCAGGTTCAATCCAGACTTTAGAGATTTTGAAATTATCGGCCGCCGGAGCTGCAGCCGCTGCACCACCTGCTGCCGGAGCAGCAGAGAATTCGCCTGCAAACATCGGGTTCGTTGCTACTTTGAGCATCGGTCCGCGACCAGGAACTGTATCAGCGATAAAACTTCTGATAGGGATATCGATGGGTGGCCTTGATTCTTTCGAAACATCAAGTTTGTTTTGAGCAGTGAATTCAGCAACGGTCTGGTTTGCTTCTTCAATAAGGCGACGGAATTTTGGTCCCTTCATTTCAAAAGAAAAACTCAGTCCATCCCGGGAAGAAGCAACTTCCACGAGAATGATTGCGAGATCAAAATTTTTAGCACCAAGGAGTTCAATAAACCCCGGGCCCATATTCGCTTCCATCGCGAAGCTTGCGCGCTGAACTTCAAATGATTGAGAGAGCTCAACCTGAGTAGGAGTCCCCCAAGGATTGAAGAGACGAACTTTAATCGTATCGATGGCCACTGGTTCTTTTGCAGAATTCCACTTGAAACCGAAAGCAAAGAAATGACCGTTTTTCGTAGAACGAAGAAGAGTCAGTTTCGGCTTTCCGAAAAGTGTTTCAAAAGTTCCGAAAAGTAGTGAAAGGGCACCGAGTCCCACCACAAGATTGATGACCAGAAAAAGAGCGACGCCCATGGCGATTAAGCTGGTTGACACAGATGACTCCTATAAGCCGTTTAATCTTCCCGATTATAGCCTAAATGAGTGATAAAAGAGAACAAAAAGGTGCATGGCTTCCTTCACGAATAAGGCCCTTTTCAGTATGATGTGGCATGCGCATTTTATTTACTCAGTTAAGAGCATTAATAGTCGGACTCATCATATTTCCCGGTGTCTCATTGGTGGCCCTGTTTTTCATTCCCTTTAAACTACAAGACAGGATCAGAAAAACGGCTTTTCTCTGGAAATGGATCAGTTTCAAGATTCTGGGTCTTGGCTGCGGCGCCAAAATTGATATCACAGAAGACTACCGCTCTCCCGAGTTCAGAACCCAACCCCCCTACGGGCTTTACGTCGCTAATCATCAAAGCTTTATCGACATTCCCCTCATATTTACCGCCTATCAGGTTCCACCCATCATGAAGAAGGAAGTACTTTATCTTCCCTTTGTGGGCCTTATGGGGTGGATTGCTGGGGCCATGCCGGTGGCCCGTGGAAGCCACGGTTCGAGGAAAAGAGTCTTCATTCAGACCAAAAATAGAATCCTCGTCGACCGGATTGGTGTTCAGGTTTATCCGGAAGGAACCAGATCCAAGACCACGAGACCCAAGTCATTCGAAGAAGTAAAAAAGACTCTTCTGGTTTTTGCCTGGAATGAGAAAATTCCTGTTATTCCGAATAGTCTCTACGGTACCCGCGGCGTTCTTTCCGAAAAAGGTTTCATCCGTCCCGGCAGACACCTGGGGATTATTATTCATAAAGAAATCCTTCCGGAAAATTATGCGACGGCTGAAGATTTTGCACGGGCCTGCTGGACCAAAGTCCTTGAAGGTTACGATCAGATGGAAGCTAAGCTTGGTCCTCTGAATGAAAATTTATCTTAGGGCGGATTTCTCCTCCGCTCTTTTCTTCACTGAGACCAAGAACTTTTCCTTCACGATCCAGCATCCAGAAGAATTCTGTTTCAAGTTCATTTGGGCTTAATTCCAAAGCTTCTTTTCTGAGGAAACCGCCATTGCGGAAATATTTCACCTGATCATCGTTCAGAATGAATTTTGCAAACGGGAGGACATCTGTGACGGGAATTCCCTTATCCATAAATGCCGGCTCTTTGTCTTTTGGCCAGTCGGTTTGCTGAAGCGCCTTGTCTGCGTGAACGTGCCCCACACTTTCTCGTTTCAATATCAGAAGATGCCCGAGTGTTCCGAGATCCTGGGCAAGTTCAGTGAAGAGTGAGCGGATATAGGTCCCGGAACTCACCGTTGATCTCAGAGTAAGAAGGGGAAAATCGTAAGCAGGAATCTCCAGGGCATGAATGGTTCTGGCGACTGCTTCTTTTTTTACATCCACCCCTTCGCGGGCCCATTCATGAAGGTTTTTTCCCATGAACTTGGTGGCGGAATATTTATGGGGAGTCTGGAGGTATTCCCCGAGAAATTTAGCGCGAGCTCTCTCTTCAATGAACTCCCGGGAAAAACTTCCGATCTCTTGAGTGAAATAGGGAGATGAATCTTTCTGAACAACATCGGAAGTGGGATCACCGGTAGGAGTTTCTTCGCCGAGTTTTCCAACTGCCAGATAAGTCTTCGGAAGATACTCATGAATAAAATCATTGAGCCTCGCCGCCCCTCCGGTACCGATCATAAGAACACCTTCTGCGAAAGGATCGAGCGTGCCGAAATGACCGATTTTTCCGAATCCCATAGGGAGGTTGCGCTTAAAATGCCTTACGACATCATAGGAAGTGATACCTGGAGGCTTGTAGATATTAAAAATGAGAGGGGGAAATAAGACAGGATGCTTATTCTTCATCCGTCGAATCAGTCAGAAGCTTTGAAATTTTACTTTCGTCTTCAAATTGGGAGTCATAGATGAAGTGAATTTCCGGCGTGTGACGGACTTCCATTTTGCTCGCGAGAAGTTTTCTGACCCGGCCGGCAGTGGCCTCAAGGGCTTCTTTGCAATCACCACGCTTACCGGAATCAAAAGTGTCCCAATAAACCTTGGCGTGGGAATAATCCTGAGTGAGTTCTACTTTCGTAATAGAAACATTGATAAGTCGAGGGTCCGCGAATTCCCGGCGTAAAGCCGAATTGATCATTTCGCGAACCTTCTCCTCGTATTTAATCTTCGAAAATTTGTTTCCCCTACCCTGCTGTCCGGCCATTAGAGTGTGGCCTCAGAGACGAGCGTACGCTTCTTCTCTTCCATGATGTAGGCCTCGATTAAATCGTCGGTCTTAATGTCATTGAAGTTTTCAAGCGCCATACCGCACTCGTAACCATTCTTCACTTCTTTCACTTCGTCTTTGAAGCGTTTCAGCGTTGAGAGCTTTCCATCATAAAGAATTCTGCCATCACGAAGGAGACGGATATTACAACCGCGCTCGATCTTACCGTCAATGACGGAAGTACCAGCGATCGTCCCGATCTTCGGAATGCTGAAGGTCTCTTTAACCTGAGCACGACCAATATATTTCTCCACTCTCTCAGGAGTGAGCATGCCTTCAAGGGCCATGGTCACATCATTAATGAGTTCGTAGATGATTGAGTAGGTCTTGATTTCAACACCTTTCTCTTCAGCAATTCTGCGGGCAGTAGTTACCGGACGCATGTTAAAGCCCATGATGTAACCCTGAGAGTTCGCCGCGAGATTCACGTCACCATCAGTGATCGCTCCAACTCCACCAGCAATAACTTCAACGGATACTTCATCATTTCCAAGACCTTGAACTGCCGTTTTAATGGCCTCAAAAGAACCTTGAACATCTGAGCGGATGATAAGCTTGAGAACTTTCTTCTCAGCTTCTGAATTGTTCTGAGCAGTCGCAAAGAAGTCTTCAAGGCTGGCAGTTTTCTTCTCAACATTGGCATTCGTGAGTGCTTTTCTTTCATTGATACGGTTCTCAACGATCTTCGTTGCTTCACGCTCGTTTTTCACGACGTTCAGAACGTCACCCGGAGAAGGAACCATCTCAAGACCAAGAATTTGAACTGGAGTCGATGGACCCACTTCGTTCAGCATCTTGCCAGAGAAATCCATAAGTGAGCGCGCGCGGCCGGAAGTTTCTCCGACAACAATGGCATCACCTTTCGTGAGAGTTCCTTTCTGGACAATAATCGTAGCTACCGGACCGCGACCGACTTCGATCTTCGATTCGATAACAATTCCTTCCGCAGGCCCTTTGGCATTCTCGCGGAGATCCATGATCTCAGCCTGAAGCTGGATAGCTTCCAGAAGATTATCAATACCGTCACCAGTGAGAGCAGAAACATTCACATAAATTGTCTGTCCACCCCAGTCTTCCGGGAGGAGTTCGAATTCCGTAAGTCCACGCTTCACTTCATCAGGATTGGCCCCTGGCTTATCCATCTTGTTAACAGCGACGATGATCGGAACACCGGCATTCTTACAGAATTTGATCGATTCAACAGTCTGAGGCATCACTCCATCATCGGCAGCAACAACAAGAACCACGATATCGGTAACGTTGGCTCCACGCTGTCTCATCGCCCCGAAAGCCGCGTGGCCCGGAGTATCGAGGAAGGTCAGAGTCGCATCGTTAACCTGAACTGAGTATGCACCGATGTGCTGGGTAATTCCCCCTGCCTCACCAGATGCCACTTTTTCTTTACGGATATAATCGAGAAGTGAAGTTTTCCCGTGATCGACGTGACCCATGATCGTGATGATCGGGCTACGTGTCGGATACTGAGACTTATCTTCGCCTGCTTTCTTATTGAGGACAGCATCTTCACTGAAGGCAACGTCTTCAACTTTAAAGCCGTAAGCCTCAGCGATTTTTCCAGCAAGTTTCACCCCGATATAATCATCAGCGTGAACGAGAAGGTTAAGGTCGAGGAGTTTATTGGCAAAAGCCTCAAATCGCTGACCAAGCTTATGAGCAAGGTCATTAGCCGTAATCACGCCGTGAATATCGATCACGCGCTTAGACTCTTTCATCGTCGTGATGAGAGTTTTCTGTGATGGACCTGAGTAAATTTTCTTTTTCTTGGCTGGAGTATAGATCGCCTTACCAACGAGTGCAGTCGCGTACTTCATCTCTTCGTCAGCGCGGATAACAGTCAGATCTTTCTTACCTGTTCCGGCCTTCTTACCCATGATAGCGGCAAGGTCACCCATGCGCTTCTTATCACGGTCATCATCTGACATCTCAGCTTCACCTGGAGCACGAGGCTGAAGGCGGGCGTCGGTGAAAGTTTTCTTCTCGCTGCCGGGCTCTTCTTTTTTCTTCTCTTCAGGGACGAAGATCGGAGTAAAGGTGTGCCGCTTCTCCTCGTAGTAATCCTTTTTCGGATCACGAGTTTTAGCAGAAGTGTTGAAGGCTGTAGCTGGTAGAGGTTCTGTATTCTCACGGGCCGCTTGCTCGCGTGCCGCAATTTCCTTCGCTACTTCCTTGGCCTCAGCCGCTTTCTTATCTTCTTCGTCTTTCTGAGCTTTGGTTTTACGTTTTACCGTAACAACCACTTTTGGAGCCTCACCTGCGACCGGAGCAGCTTCAGCTGAAGCGACTGGTCCAGCTGGAGCAGCAGTAACTTCCGGAGCATTCTCAACAGGTGCAACAGGTTGTTCGACAACTTCCGGAGCTTTCGGAGCAACTTCGGCAACAACCGGAGCAGCTTCCTTCTTCACCACTTTGCGAACGACTGCTTTCTTTTCAGGAGCGGCTTTGGTCTTCGGCGCTTCATAAGCGGCCTTGGCCTTTGCGACTTCTTCATCTGTAAGAGATGCCATGTGGTTTCTTACGTTGAAACCCATTGTCTTTAGCTTTTCTACGAGATCGAGTGATGGCACTCCGATTTCGCTAGCTAGTTCGTAGACTTTCTTCGCCATTCTATTTTCCCTTTATCCTTTCTTCCAGCTTACTTAAGTTTGAAAGCCGCGAGCTCTTCACGCAGTCTTCTCTCCGCTTCGGAGAACTTCGTGACGTCGTCGCCTTTCTTCACATCAGCAGCTTCTCTGCGCTTAAAGCCAGTCTGGTTAGGAACGGCTGAAGCGGAGATAATTTCTGCATTTTCATCGAGATCTTTCTTGATAGTTTCATCTTCGAGAGCGGCCTGAGCTGCTTCGACCATTGTCTTAGCGTCAGCTGCAGATTTGCCGAGGTAACGGGCAACGTCTTCTGCTTCAGCACCAGAGAGATCCACGATCGACATGATCCCTTTCTGTACGAGAACCTGAGCTGTAGCTTCCGAAACAATCGAGAGCTGAACGAGGTTTTCCACAGCAAGTTTCACGCGCTCCTGGAGTTTCGCTTTCGAGATAATATTTACTTTCCAGCCAGTGAGCATCGCTGCAAGACGAACGTTCTGTCCGCGGCGGCCGATGGCCAGAGAAAGCTGATCATCTTCAACGATAACATCGAGAGTATGATCTTCGTGGTTAAGAGAGATGGACTGGATTTCTGCCGGAGCAAGAGCTGCGCGGGCAAATGTCTCAGTATCTTCATTCCAGCGAACGATATCGATTTTTTCACCCTGAAGTTCATTCACGATGTTTTGAACGCGTGAACCTTTCATCCCGACGCAAGCGCCGACTGGATCGATGTCACGGTCACGAGTTGTCACAGCGATTTTAGCTCTGTGTCCTGGCTCTCGGGCAGCAGCTTTCACTTCAATCGTGCCATCAGCGATTTCCGGAACTTCTACTTCAAAGAGTTTCACGAGGAACATCGGAGATGTTCTTGTGAGACGGATTTCCGGACCTCTGTTCGTCATCACAACTTCAGAGAGGTAAGCCTGGATACGATCTCCCGGCTTAAATGATTCACCGAAGATGATTTCTTTCTTAGGAAGGATTGCATCTGACTTACCGAGATCGATAACAACGTTACCTTTCTCAAAACGACGGGCAATACCTGTAACGAGATCGCCTTCACGGTGCTTGAATTCAGAGAAGAGAATGTCTCTTTCCGCATCACGGACTTTCTGGAAAATGATCTGTTTTGCTGTCTGGATATCGACGCGGGAGAAACCAGGGTTCTCAATTTTGAGACCGAGCTGATCGCCTACTTCGCAACCTTCATCAAGTTTCTTAGCGGCTTCGAATTCAATTTCAACGATAGGATCACGGACCTTATCGACTACGTTCTTGTATTGAAAGATTTCAACTTCACCATCAGTTTCGTTATAGCGGGCCTCGTATTCACCCTGAATACCGAATTTCTTGCGGGCGGTGACAAGGAACGCCTGCTCAATAGCACCGACGATAAATTCCTTCTTGATTCCCCGGTCTTTACCGAGTTGTTCAATCACGCGTCCTAGTTCTGAAAAGTTCACTCTACTCTCCTTATTCCCGTACCGACTTCAGGTCCGGGTCTAAATTGGCTTTTTTTAACTGTTTATACGTAAGCTTCAGAGGGAAGTTTTTCACTTCCATCGTAAATCCTTCTTCATTCAATTCGAGAAGTTTCCCACGGAATTTCTTCTCTCCTGCAAAGTTTTTTGGCGCACCAGCAATCTGTTCTGCAGAAAGCTGACCGACAATAACAGCGCTGATGATTTCACCAACGCTCATCTTAAAGTGTTCCAATGTCGACAGGTGGCGATAGACA
>CANGAC010000042.1 GCA_947451425.1 Bacteriovoracaceae bacterium
ACCTGCTCACTTCCGGCCGCTTCAAAAATTCCGGCGAGGTGATGAAACAGAAGGACCGTGGGTCTGGTTTTCTTTTTTTCTAAGTAAGTCTTGAGTGCAGTGATGGCATCGCCTTCTCCCTGGGGGAGAAGTTCAAACGAACGGAAAAAGGGAAGAGCACAGAGATCAAAACTATCAGGTCCAACGGTAACTGTTTCCCAGTGAGTTTCGGGATTTCCCGAGAGCTTTCCCCAGATCTTCACGCGATGAGTGCGCAGAAGCTCTTTCGGAGCTTCCAGCAGAACTCCCGAGTCGTGATTGCCGGCGATGATGTAAGTGAGAACCTTTGTTTCAACCGAGAGCCGGTGAAGGAATTGGAAAAAGAGTTCGAGGCTCTGGTGCGGAGGATTCGGAACGTCGAAGATGTCTCCTGCGATGAGGAGAACATCAATCGATTCATTTTTCAGGGTTTCTATTAACCAGTTGAGGAAATTCTGGTGCTCTTCACTCCGGTCAAGCTTCATCAAGCGCTTGCCTAAATGCCAGTCCGACGTGTGGAGCACTTTCATAGTTTACCGGGGACGACGATTATTATTGTTCGGTCTTCCCTGATTGTTGCTCTGATCCGGGCGAGGGCCACGGTTGTTATTGTTGTTGTTATTATTGTTCTGACGAGGCCCGCGATTGTCCTGGCGAGGTCCGCGGTTTTCCCCACGGTTGCCTGATTGCTGCTGGCGATCCCGGCCCTGATGACTTCTCTGAGGGCGATCCTCTTCCGTTCCGCGAACAGCTGTGGTCGTCACCTGGATATCTTCAATCCGGTCATCATCATCATCGTCCTCAAGCTCGTCTTCATTGGTCGGAGTATAGACGAGTTCTTCCTCTTCATCCTGAACATGCACTTTCTTCCCGGGAGCTGATGGCTCCTGGATTTCCGGAAGAGCGTAATCGAAAGTCTTCTCACCGAAGAGATCAACGAAGGTCTGGTCAGCAAACTGTTTTGCCGGACCTTTCATCGCTGCGATCTCAGCTTCGAAAGCTTTCACTTTCTTCGCCGCTGCTTCATCGAGACCGATGATCTTCTGGGTTTCATCAGAAACAAACTCGAACTCATTCGGGAATTTCGCTCCCTCTTTGTCAGTTGTCTCTTTGTAAAGATCCACCACATAGCGCTTACGGACTCCACGATTGGTCATCATGTCGAATTGCTCCGACAATAAGTGCAGGCGATCCACGCGCCCTGATTCACCTGTGTGCGTGTGAATGAAGTCACCTTCTTTCGGAAGACGGCTTCTCTTCTCGCGGTAAACATCATCTTCGTACTGAAGGCAGCACTTGAGCTGGCCGCAGACACCGTTGAGTTTTGAGAAATTGAGAGTGAGATCCTGGTTCTTCGCCATCTTGATCCCGACGTTGCCGTATTTCGTGAGAAACGACGAGCAGCAGAGTTCAAGGCCACACGGACCGATCCCCCCGACAGAGGCCGAACGGTCACGCACAGAGATCTGGCGGAGTTCGATGCGGGTCTTCAGCTTATACACGAGGTCTCTGACGAGATCGCGGAAATCCACGCGCGAAGGAGCGATGAAGTAGAACACCGCTTTTTTTCCGAAGGACGTGAACTCAACGTGAGTCAGGTACATATCGAGTTTGTGCGATTCAATGAGATCGTTACAGATGTTCTCGGCGTTTTTTTGCTGGCGGTAAGCTTCCTTGTCTTTTACGACTTCATCTTCGTCAGCAATTTTAGAGATGCTCCGGACCGGCAGCATGCTTTTATTAAACGGGACATCGTAGGGAAATGAATTGATGTAACCAACGGCCATCCCGCGATCGGACATGGCGACGACTTTCTGGCCGTAATCGATCCGGCGCTTGCCGATCAAAAAGGCGAAGGAACGGGAGTTTCCGGGAAAACGAACACGAACGAAGCGGAGGATCTGGCCCTCTTTAAAGCGGGACTCGTCCCGGCTTTCTCTTTCTTCTGCTGTGTCTTCGTAATCTTCGTCAGCGGAACTTATAGGATCAACGGGAGGGAGCTTTTCCTCTTCCGGGTTTTCTGAAATAGTCATAGGTCATTCTTGAAGGATTTCTGTGGTATGTCAACGAGTTAACTGCGAGCGAGGCGTGGGAGAACGTGGTCTTTTAGATGGGAATAGAAGAAGGTCCATTTTGTTGCGGCCGGTTGATTAAAAGTATCCATTTCCTCGAGGAGCTTGAGAACCCCTTCCAGAGCAATCTTGTTCTCCATTTTCAGTGCTTCACCGGTTTCCCACTGAAGAAGTTCTTCCAGCCAGAAGTGGAGATTCTTCTCACCTTTAGAATATTTTTCCAGGAA
Organism: Bacteriovoracaceae bacterium; assembly: GCA_947451425.1. Lineage (GTDB taxonomy): Bacteria > Bdellovibrionota > Bacteriovoracia > Bacteriovoracales > Bacteriovoracaceae > Peredibacter. The sequence goes on from CANGAC010000042.1 coordinate 2,318, forward strand.
CTGGGAGAGACTCAGGGGTTTTATGTCCGTCAGGAATTCCTGCCAGAGGATCGCGTCGTGAGGGGATCTGGTGCGGGGAAGCCGAAGCCCCTGGCCCCGGGACTGGATCGTCGGAAGGAGCTTGATGCGTTTTGGGTTCAGAAGAAAGATGGTCGCCGGAACTGGTGGCTCTTCGAGAATTTTAAGCCATTTGTTGGCCAGAATGGTGGTGATCCGGTGGGCTTCCGGGATGACGACGAATTTTCTCTGACTCTGGACCGGGCGCCACGTGAAATATTTTTCTAAGAGAGTGGCGTCTTCCACGGTGTAGTCTTTTTTTTCTTCGACTCCCGTGACCACCAGAACATCCGGATGATCCATCAGATGATTCACGGGATGTGTTTGCTTTTCCACTTTCTGGAAATAATCCCGGATGAAATTATGGCTGAACTCCATCAGAGCGATGGCGGATTCTTCCTCGGGGAGGGATGTTTCGACGATGTAGAAATGAGCGAGTGAACCGTCCTGGGCCTTCTTTAAAAGGATGTCTTCAATCTTCATGCGATGATTTTTTTGAGATCAGAAAGGATCTCTTTTCCGACTTCTTCGGGAGTGACCGAGGCATCGATTTTTAAAATCCGGTCCGGGAAAATCGATGTGAGTGAGCGGTAGCCATCGATGAGCTTCTGGTAAAACTCGAGCTTCTCGGATTCAAAATAATCTTTTTCCTGGCCGCGCTTTTTCTGTCGCTCCATCGACGTCTCAAGACTGATGTCGAGGAAGTACGTGCGATGAGGAAGAAGGTTTAACGGATTGTGCTGGTGAAGAGTCAGAATCGTTTCCACTCCAAGACCCCGCGCCAGACCCTGGTACGCGAGGGTCGAATCCACGTAGCGGTCAAGGATCACCACCGAATCGGGGATCAGAAGAAAGGGAAGGATCTTTTCATGCAGAAGCTGCGCGCGGCTCGCGAGAAACAGGTGACACTCGGCCAGCGGGTGAAGGGGAACAGTGGATCCGAGAATTGCTTCCCGGAGTTTTTCCCCGAAGATCGTTCCACCCGGTTCGCGCAGAACCAGGACACGCTTTTTCTTCTCGTTAATGAGAAAGGATTCAATGTTTTTAAGCTGAGTGGTTTTTCCCGAGCCTTCAATTCCTTCAAAAGAAAGAAAGAAACTACCGGGAGTCTCAGGTGTACGGAATTTGTTTAAAAGATTTGGATTCACCGGGAAAGTATAGGGCAACGAAGATCAGAAATCACTTACTTCTTCAACCACCGGCTGATCTACAGCGGGATTTGGCTGCTGGTCTTCATTATTCATCGTGGCATCAAGCGAGCCCTCGTCCTGGGCCGGGTCACGGTTCGGCTGAACCAGAGAATGTTCTTCCGCTGCGTTTTCCTGATCCTGAATTTCTGCGACCTGTTCGGCCTCTTTATCCGGATCCGGATAATTCTGATCTTCCTGGTGCGTTTCAATCACGGTCGGATAATTATCATCCATCGGAGGAGTCTGAGTGACTCCTGAACGATCATAAGAGTTGCCGTATTCATCAGAGGCAGGAGTTCTGTTCCAGCTGTCTTTTTTCGAACGACGGCCGCCAGGATTCTGAGATCCCTGAGTCGACTCCGCTGTGATCTGCGCCGTTTCGCCTTCCGTTTTTTTCGGAGAGAGGGTGAAGTACAGAGCGAGACAGAGGCAGGGAACGGCCCACATCGCGTGAGTTTTCACGTGCTCAAAGAATGATTTTCCGGAAGTCTCTTCTTTCGGAACGACAATCTTGATGTCTTCAATTTTAACGGTGTTGGTTTTTTCTTTCGTGACCAGGGAAACATGCGTGAGCGACGCCATGTTGTCTTTCTCGTCAGGAAAATGGCTTTTTGCCTCGAGGTTTTCGAGGACTTTGAGTTTCGCTTTCTGAAAGCTTGATTCCTGCGGAGTCACGGGAAGGGCGGTGCCGAGAGTGAAGTGGGCTTCAAATTCTGTGTGCGAGGAAATGCGCTGCCAGTGCCGGCCATCATCTTCTGAGATTTCATCGTGACGGGTGATGGTTCCGAGTTCAATGCGTTTGGCGATCTCAGCTTTCGGGAGCGGAGAAGATTTTCTTCCCTGCATGAGAATCCAGAACGGTCCCTGGTAATCCGTGTCTTCGCGCAGGAACTCTCTCTGCTCAAAAAACGGTCTCCAGTTATCCACGGACATGGGAGAAACAAACGCTCTTCCCATGATCTGCTTATTTTCTTTTGAATAGTGCTTGAGCGAGAGCGTTTCAAACGGGCCATAGATGTTATCGTCGATTTTGATTTCCCACAGGTGATCGGTATTGAGCTTCAGCTCATCGATCGTCTTCTGGGACAGAGGTTTTAGGTCAAAAACAGACATGGTTATTCCCGTATTTCCTAAGTGTCTTTTCGGTGACCCGCTCCAAAACATTAAAAAGGGCCATGAATTTTATTGAGATGATTGTCAGGGGGACAGCGAAGGGGCATACTGATCGCGTAAGGAGACGAAAGTACGTGAACATGCTGGAGAGAACTACTCAGATTCGAGACCGCTTCCTGAAGTTCCAGGACTGGGAAGACCGTTACAAAGAGCTGATCCAATTGGGCCGGTCACTTCCTCCTTATCCGGAAGACAAGCGCGATGAAAAATACAAGGTGAAGGGATGTCAGTCTCAGGTCTGGCTTTTCCCGGAACTCAAAGACGGAAGAGTTTTTTTCCACGCTGACTCGGATGCCGTTTTAGTCAAAGGCATCGTCGCCCTTCTTACGAGTGTGTATTCTGATGCCACTCCCGATGAAATTCTTTCCACCAAACCTGAGTTCTTAAAAGAAGTCGGAATCACCGAACACCTTTCGATGAACCGATCCAATGGTCTTGCGGCCATGATGAAACAAATCCAGATGTACGCCCTCGTTTATAAAACCATGCAGAAGGCCTGATCGTATGTTCATGAATCGCCCAAGAAGAAACAGAAGAAACGAAGTCATCCGTTCCATGGTGAGGGAATCGCAACTTCTTCCCGCGCATCTGATTGCCCCGCTCTTCGTGATTGAAGGCAAGGGCCAGAAAGTGGCGATCAATTCCATGCCGGGGCAGTTTCGCTTTTCCATCGACGAACTCGTGAAAGAGGCGAAGGCCCTTTTTGATCTCGGCGTAAAAACGGTGGCACTCTTTCCCGCGATCGAAGAAAAATTAAAAACTCCCGATGCCCGCGAAGCGTTCAATCCGGAAGGTCTGAACGCGCGCTCGATTCGTGCGATCAAAGAGGCCCTGCCGGAAATGATGGTCATGGGAGATATCGCTCTTGATCCGTATTCTTCCGATGGTCACGACGGCCTTGTGGATTCTAAGACGGGCGAAATTCTCAATGATCCGACTCTCGAAGTTCTCGCAAAACAGGCCCTGTGTGAAGCGCGCGCCGGAGTGGATATTATCGGTCCTTCCGACATGATGGATGGTCGTGTGGCGTATTTAAGAAATGCTCTGGATAAAGAGGGCTTCCATAACGTCCTCATCATGAGTTACTGCGCGAAATACGCGTCCGGTTTTTACGGGCCTTTCCGTGAGGCCCTCGATTCTGCTCCGAAGAAGGGTGATAAAAAAACTTACCAGATGGATCCCGCCAATTCCCGGGAAGCTCTCCGCGAGGCGATGCTCGATGAGGAAGAAGGGGCCGACATTCTCATGGTGAAGCCCGGGCTTCCGTATCTCGATGTGATTTATCGCCTGAAAGAAAATTTCACCCTGCCGATTGCGGCCTACAATGTTTCCGGTGAGTACGCGATGGTGAAGGCCGCTGCTCAGAATGGCTGGATTGATAATGATAAGGTGATCCTTGAGACCCTCATCTCATTCAGACGGGCCGGGGCGGATATCATCCTCACGTATTTTGCCAAAGAAGCGGCGACTCTTCTCAGGAAATAAATGATGAAGTGGATTCTCGGCTTAAGCTTACTCGCTAACATCGTTCTCACGATTTCTCTTCTTCAGAAAAAAGAAGTCGTGCGGGAAGAAGTTGTTGAGAAAGTGGTCGTGAGAAATTCCGAACCGGAAGTGATCGAGAAGAAGGTCATCGTCCAGGTTCCGGGAGAGGCCACCGAGGCCGCACCAGCACCCAGAGAGTTTGACGAAAAAGAGATGGAAGATGTCGTGGTGGATGTGACCAAGGACCGCGAGGACTTTCTCGTTGGGAAACTGGGCATGAGTGACAAGGAATTTAAGCAGATCGAAGCTGTAAAACAGAAATTCTACGACCGGTACCAGAAAGTTCTCCCGCCGGATCACGTGGGAAATCTCACGCTTCAGCAGAGAAAAGAGATCCTGGCCCTCGAAGAGCAGCGGGACGCGGAGTACGCGCGCGCTTTGGGCCAGAAAAAGTGGAGCGAATGGGAGTCTTTCCGCGACACATACAACAAGAAGATGTTTAAGAAGATGATGAAGGAAAAGGGCGTCATCGTTCCGATGGAAATCTGATTCTTTTTCCCCTACAATAAATCATGCATATTCTTTTGATCCGCTTCTCCAGCATGGGGGACGTGGTCCTCCAGACAGCGACGGTCAACTGGCTTCGCTCCCTTTACGGAAAACAACTTAAAGTCACCTTCGTGACTTCGAAAGAATTTGCCTCGCTCGTGGAAGGCCATCCCGGGATCAATTTTGTTCTGAGCTTTGATCGCCGGAAAGAAAAGTGGAATGACTTCATCAAACGGCTGGACTCTCACACGGATCTTCATCCCGTGGATCTTATTCTTGATACACACGCGACCCTTCGCTCGTTTCGCTTAAAGCTTTCCTACTGGGGAACAAAACAGCTCACGGTGGATAAGCGGCGGTGGGAGAGATTCTTCCTGACGAAGATCAAGAGTGTGACGGTGAGAAGACTCTTCCACGGAAAAATTTTCGGCCTGGAATCTCAGGTCGAAAGGATCATCACCGATCTTCAGACGCTTTTCGGAGACACGAGGGGAGTGAGTGAAACACGGGACTACCGTCGTGGCCCTCACCAGGAAATGACGAGTCTCGCGGATCTTCCGGTTTATCCCATTGCCGGAAAGTATATTGTCCTGGCCCCGTCAGCATCTTTTGCCCCGAAGCGATGGGGGATCCAGTCGTTCGTGGAACTCGCGCGCGAGTTATTGAAAGAGACGCAACTTCATGTGGTCGTCCTGGCCGGGCCCGATGATAAATTCTGTGAAGCCTTTGACGTGATCACGGATCCAAGATTCTTAAATCTTCAGGGCAAAACAACACTCAAAGAATCGATGCAGATCCTCGCGCGTGCCGAGGCCTCTGTCGGAAATGATTCGGGCATGAATCACATCGCGGAAGCTTACGGTGTGCCGGTGGTGACCATCTTCGGACCGACGTCTCCTCTGTTTGGTTTTGTCCCCCACGGAAAGAAATCCGGTTATCTTTCAAAAGATCTGTGGTGCAAGCCCTGCTCCACGACGGGAAAAAGTCCTTGTTACCGGAAAGAACACATCTGCATGAACGAAATTTCGGTCGGCGAAGTCAAGGCGATGGCGCTGAAGGCCCTGGCATGATTTTATACTCAGTTGTTCTGAGACTATTGTCGCTCGTTTTATTCTTTGTCCCGAAGGTCCGGGAACGGGTGACTTTTGAGCGGAAAAATCACAGCGATCCTTGTTCACGAAAATTTGCCGCTCCCGCAGATATTGCCTTTGAGTTTTCCAGTGAAGGGGAGTTCCAGCAGGTGCTTCCGCTTATCACAGATGGACTTGCGAACAGGATGAAAATTGAACTCATCTACTTCTCTCCGAGTGTGGAGAAGGGAGTGAAGGAGCTCGCGGAAAAAAATCCGGAGCAGATCCGGGCGCTGAGATACCCCTTACTCACGGGGGGATTTCTCAGATGGATCACGGCGAGAAAACTTGTGCTCGTGAGATACGATCTTTTTCCGGAGTTTTTATTCTGGGCCGGGAAATACGGTAACGAACTCAACATGGTCTGGGTGACGTTTAAAAAAGAGCGCGTGAAAAATATTTCTGTCTCCTGGTGGAAGAAAAAATTCCTCAGTTCATCCAGGAAAATCATCTACGCCACTTCTGATGATGCCCGCATGGGGAAAGAGATGGGATTTGCCGGAGAGAGTTTTGATTTCCGGATTGAGCAGATTTCCCGGAGACTGGCCGGCAAGGCCGGGAAGTTTGCGAAAATTTTTCCGGAGTATGAAAGTCTTGGGTTTCAGAAGTATCCCCGGGAGAAACGGCTCATTCTCGGGAACGCTTGGCCCTCGGATCTCATCTTGATTGATACTCTTCCGGAAGACTTTTATGTGCTGGTGGTTCCCCATAAGCTTGAACCGGAGATCATCCGCGCCTTTGAAGAGAAGCTCGGAAATCGCGCCGTGGTCCTGAATAAGAAGGGAGTTCTGTGCGAACTCTACGCGGATTTTGGAAAAGCTTACGTCGGTGGGGGATTTGAGACGAGTATTCACTCGGTGCTTGAGCCCCTGATTAGTGGAGCAGATCAGATTTCCTGCGGGCCCATCAACTTCAGATCGACGGAATTTGATATCGCTAAATCAGCGGGAAGGCTCGTGGTCGTGGAAAACAGTCAGGAGTTTTCTGATTGGCTAAGGGCACCCCTTGTCGTGGGTCCCGGAGATGTTAAAATATCCACTGAGTATCTTACCCGCAGAAAGGCCATTCTCTCATGCTGAAAAACCGCTACCAGGAAATCCTGGTGGGTCTCAATATCATGTCACTCGTTCGCGGAATCATCTCGCTCCGGCGCAAGCGCACGACCTTACTCATCGATGACGAAAGATTCAAGGCCCAGAGTTATCCGCAGAATTTTCTTTCGGAACTCGAGGTCCTTTCGCTTCTGAGACTCGGGAAGACCCAGGAGATTCCGGAGCTCGCCGATCTCCGGCAGTTTCTCTCACCCGGGACATTGGAATTTTCCACCTCTCACTTCCGCCTGAAGACGGGAGGATCTCCGCTTGAGAACTTAAAAGAACTTCTCCGGAAATTTCCCGAATTGATTGAGGAGAGTGATCTCGATCAGGTCTACGGCGAGACACCCGAAAACTTTGACCGCTTTTTTCTCGAGGAACTCGCGCGCTTTGAGAACCTTTCTTTTGAGGCCAGCCTTCGCCCGAAGGGATTTCGTTTTGATATCCAGGGACCGAAGTGGCTGCAGACTGTGTTCACGCGATTCGGAGAACGCCTCAACCGCGAATACTCCTTATCTCAGGACCTGACGGCCCCGGCGCTCCTTCATCTCCTGAGTGTCGCCTTCGAAGAGAAAATGAAAACCAGAATGGCGCCTGAGGAAATTCCATTTTATTTCTTCCGGCTTCTGTCTCCGGTCTATCGCCTGCAGGACTTTTTCCTGACGACCCAGTTGAAAAGAAGACTCACTCTCATGGGTGGGGACTATAAGGAAAGCCAGGTTCAGTTCTGGCAGATGCATGAGAAGAAATTCGAGAACCTCCTGCTCGCGAGTTTTGAAGGTGTGATCAGTGGAGATCGCGTTCTTTTCTTTTCCCATCTTCCGGTGGAAGTGCCATTCACTGTGAATTCTCCCTTTCCGCTTCTCAGAAAAACCCAGATCACTCCGGTGAAGCGTCCGGTGTCTCCGTTTCCCGCGACCTCACTGACGTTTCTGGCCGATGAAGATGATCTTGGAGGGGAAGACCCGTACCGAGTACTTCTCACGGAAAATGGCGAGATGGCGGCCTACGAATGGCCCTATCCGGAGCTCCCCGGTTCAAAACCGAATTTTTATCGGGAAGGAACACAAAAGTCCTTTGAGAAGGACGCTGAAACTCTTCCCTTTGAAATCAAGGACTGGCAGTTCGGGGGTATTCAGAACGTGACCCTGGACATGCGTTCTCTTCGGGAACAGCGAAAAACTGAGGCGGCCGTCCTGACCCGGCTTCCCCTGCAAATAGGCCTTTCGGGATCAATTATCGAGGGGTTTGAGTACTGGGGGCCATTCCGGTACAAATCTTTCGGACTTCTGGCCGTTTCCTACGGAATTGAAGGGCTGTGAGGTATAATAGAGTCATGAAACGCCTGGGACAGTTGGGACAGACTTCCGTGGAATACATGCTGATGATTGCCGTCGCCGTTTCGATCTGTGTCCTCTTTAAGAATAAATTCTCGGACTATTTTGTCAGAAGTCCGAATAGCTTCATTAACCGGTCTCTCAATCTTTATAAGTCTCAGCTCGCCGGGAAGAAGAATGTTAACGGCATTGAAAGGCCTTATAAAACCTTCCCCGTTGTCATTCCAGGTAGAAGATTTCGCTAGTTATCCGGAATAAATAGCTCATTTCACATTTTGTAATCTTTTCCCACCTCTTCGGTTTCGCTTTATCACCACGCGTCGTCTGTGTATATTCCGGCCGATTAATTTAAGCGTTGTCCTTTTGAGGAGGAACCCATGAACTCTAAAACTCTTTTGGCGTTAGCACTGGCGATGTCATTCGCAACTGCCTACGCTCAGTCGGAAGAACAGGTCCTGAACTCGGACCCGATCGACGTTGATGGTTACTTAAAAGAAAAGAACGTGACCGATCACGAGCTTGAGCAGATCCGCTCGGAGATCCGCAAGCAGAAGAATGAAGTCGGTCTCAATAAAGAAAAGACCAAGGGCTTTAAAGAGCTCTCGAAAACAACTGAGAAACTCTCTGAGACGACTGAAGAGTATATCGATGAGAAGAAAAATACTCAGAAAGAAATTGCTGAGTACAACAAGAAGATCAAGTGTCTGATGGAAGAGCATCCGGGTGCGGATTGCGATAAGTACGTCCGCAATCGCCGCGAAGAAGCTCCTGTTGTTCAGGAAGTTCAGGTCGCTGCCGCTGCTCCGGTTGTTTCAACCGCGGAAGTTGCTCCGATCGAAGAAGGTCCTCTGAAGCCGTTCGAGCAATTGAAACTGGCGATCACCGGTGGGGTGACAAACTACTCTGGTGACACAGAAACTCTTCGTGCCGATAACCTTGGTCTTCGTGCAGAATCAAACATCACTGACCGTTTCTCGATGAACGTTGGTGTTGGTTACACGAGCTTCCAGACAGAAGACTTCGCGAACAACACTTATGGCAACCAGGGCTATTCACCATACTACTATCAGCAGTACGGTCAGAAAGGTCGCGATATCTCTTACAAGAACTACGGAGTTGATATCGGTGGTAAGTTCTTCATCGCGAAAACTGAGCGCTTCAAGCCCTTCATCGGGATGAACCTCGGGTACAACATGGCATCTTTGAACTACATGAAGAACGACAGCTTCAATGCGAACCCTTACGGCTACAATGCTCAGTTCGGTAACGAAACATACAAGACGAGCTTCGCGAACGTTGGTCTCGCTCTCGGTACAGAAATTCTCTTCACCCGCTCGGTGGGAATGGTTGTTCAGGGTGCTTACTCCCGCGGTCTCGGTTCAAGCCTTTCTTCTGAGTCTTCGAAGAACGTTTCGAACAACCCGGATCAGAAGCGCCTGAATCAGCTTGCTGACGAAGTGATCAACGCCAACGCGCTTTCGATCACCGCCGGTCTCATGATGATCTTTTAAGAATTTCCGAATAGATTTCACGAAAAGGCTCCCGAATGGGGGCCTTTTTTTATGTAAAATTTACCCGCTTTATCCTGCGGATCCCGGGGCCTGCTAAACTTTCCGCATGCTCAAACTCCTCCTCATTTTCTTTGCCCTGAAGGCAGCAGCGTGCCCGGTGACTCCGGAGACATTCGCGCGGATGAAAAGCCTTCCGCATTTCAAATCCCTGGTGGTCAGTGAGTACACCGAGCAGGAGTTCAAGGATCTGATCAGTCGCGTGCGGAAAGTTTATGATCCGGTCTATGCCGCCCAGGGAAAAAAAGTTGAGGTTCTCACGTACTGGGACGTGAACGAGGGCAATGCCATGACCTCCCAGTCCAAAGACGGGAAGACGGTTTATTTTCTATTCTCCGGCGGACTTCTCCGCGGGAAATACATGAGTAAGGATTCGTTTCTCTTCGCTGCCTGCCACGAGATGGGGCATCAGCTCGGAGGATTTCCGAAAGAAAAAGAAATGGCCTGGTCGTCGACGGAAGGTGAAGCCGATTACTTTGCGAACTTAAAGTGCATGAAAGAAGTCCTGAAAGGTGATCCGGAAAATGCGCGCGCGGTGGAACTGAAAATTCCTGGGAATATGAAACGTCGCTGCCGGAAAATTTACGCCGATGATGACAGCTACCAGATCTGTCTCCGGAGTACGATGGCGGCCGAAGGTGCTTACAAATTCCTCCAGTCTAAAGAAAGAAACTGGGCGGATGCGGATGAGAATTTATTCAACCGGATTCTGTTGCCGGTGAGTGAGACGATCATGCGCTATCCGGAAATTCCGTGTCGGGCGGAAACGGCGTATCGGGGAGCGATCTGCGATAAGAATCTCGAGCTGAGTGACACAGATGAGACTGCAGGTGTTTGCCATAAAAAAAATGGTGATCGCGTGGGGATGAGACCAGCGTGCTGGTTTAAAGCGGGAGTGGAGTGATGAGATTTTTTCTGGTGTTTCTGCTTCTCATGAATACAGCATTTGCGTGTCCGGTTGAGCCGCATGAATTTGTGATCGCGCGGTTTAAGGGATTCACCGCTGAGCCATTGCCTTCCGCTTCGGGACTTACGGAGCAGGATTTTACGGAAGCCCTGGGCCGGGTGCGGGATCATTACGCCAAAGTTTTTTCCGACATGGGACTCGCCGTCGACTTCACCATAGACTGGAACAATGAGTGGTTCAACGCGCAGACGGGATGGGCGGGCGAGAAGAAGCTCAGATTTTTCTTTGCCGGGGCCTTAGCGCGCGGGCGCTACATGACCCGCGATGGACTCATGTACGTCGGATGCCACGAGATGGGACATCACTTCGGCGGCTTTCCGAAAAAAGAAGGCAAGTGGTCAACGTCGGAAGGCGGGGCGGATTATTTTGCGGCCCTGAAATGCATGCGGGATATTTTAAAGCATGATCCGGAGAATGAAGCGGCCGAAGCGCTTGAGCTTCCGGAAGGTGTGAAGGCGAAGTGCCGCGAAGTGTATGCGGATGCCGATGACTATAGGATTTGTCTTCGGACAGCAAAGGCTGGAGAAGATATCGCGAAGACTTTCCAGTTCAAGGCTTCCCGGGCGGAGCAGGCGGAGTCGATGTTTTTCCGCGTTCTGCCGGAAGTGAGTGTGACGAATACGGGTTATCCTCCGAATGCCTGTCGGGCGGAAACGGCTTTTCAGGGAGCGATCTGCACCAAGGGCCCGGAGTTTCCGGTCAGCTACGTGAATGAGTTTAATGGTTATTGCCACGAGAAGAATGGCGATACGTTCGGGATGAGACCGAAGTGTTGGTTTAAACCGAATCTGGAATAGCTTTACGCAAGGCTTCGCCGGCGCCGAAAAAATATTAAGTTTACTTTTCCGTATCTTTTCCGTATTAGTATTGGATGAAGCTCAATCATCTGACAGACGAAACTTTACTCGATGACACTCTCAAACTTGTTGAGCGCGAGAGGAATATTGGTGGCCAGATTCTCTGGCATCTCAAAGAAATTGATCGTCGAAAACTCTTTGTCGAACTGAAGTGCAGCAGTCTTTTTGACTACTGCGTGAGGATTTTAAAATACTCTGAGGGTCAAGCTTCCAGGAGAGTTTCTGGAACACGCTTACTAAAAGACCTTCCGGGAATTGCCGGAAAAATTGAAAATGGTTCGTTAAATCTCACGCAATTGAATCAAGCGAACTTTTTTTTCAGAGATGAGAAAATCTCCAGTCCGGAAAAAAAGGCAGAGATTCTCAAGAAAATTGAAAATCGCTCAACCAGAGAAACAGAACGAATTCTTCACGAACATCGGAAAGAGGCCGTCTCGCGGAATGTTTTTCTGGTGGTGAAAGAAGAAACAAAAAAGAAACTTGAAAAGGTCCGGGATCTCAAGGCCCACACCTGTCCGGATAACGATTCTTTGATCACGAAAATGTGCGATGAGGTGACGAAAATCTGGGATCCGACACTGATTAAGAGGATGTCGCACGGATCAACTGAGGGAAGATTTATTCCCAAAATGATTGAGGCGCAGGTCTGGAGCCGGGACCGGGGAGTCTGTACCAAGTGCCAGGGAACGTATGCGCTGGAGCTCGATCACATCAAACCCTTTGCCGTAGGAGGGAAAAGTACTGTGGAAAACCTGCGCTTACTGTGTCGCGCGTGCAATCAAAGGCAGCGGGTGACTTACTTTCAAAATACTATTCCTGACAAGAATGCTTTTCAGTTAAAAAGACCGGACGGGTAGACTAAAATAATCCCTGAAAACTCACCAACAAGGATTCTTATGAAACCCGTCTATCTCGTCGATGGAAAGCGCACACCAAATGTGAAATCAGGTGCTGATCTGAAAGAGATCGCAGCTCCTTACCTGGGCCATTATCTTATCCGCCACCTCGTGGATAAATACGGCATTCCTTCGGATGCTGTGGATGAAGTGATTGTCGGGAACACCGGAAATCCTCCGAAGTATCCGAACGTCGGACGGGTGATTGCTCTGGAAGCAGGACTTCATAAAAAGACGTCGGGATATTCTGTGCACAGAAACTGTGCTTCAGGGATGGAAGCTCTTTCTCAGGCGTATGTGAAAATCGCTTCGGGAAGAAACGATATTATTTTTGCCGGCGGTGTGGAAAACATGTCGCAGATGCCGCTTCTTTATAACAAAGAGATGACGGAGTTTTTCATCAACATGATGAAAGCAAAATCCACGGGACAAAAACTCGGAACACTCGCAAGTTTTCGTCCGAATTATCTCACTCCGATCATCGCGATCGAGCAGGGCTTAACCGATCCTTTCTGCGGAAAGAACATGGGGCAGACGGCGGAAACACTCGCGCGGGAATTGGGAATTACAAGAGCGATGCAGGATGAGTTTGCGGATCGCTCGCATCACCTGGCGATTTCAGCGACCAAGGAAGGAAAATTCCGCGAGGAGATTCTTCCGATCATGGCAGGGGATAAACTCGATAAGATGATCGCAGAAGATATCGGCCCTCGCGGTGATTCATCTGTCGAGAAACTCGGGAAGCTCAAGCCGTACTTTGAAAGAGAAACCGGAACGGTGACTGTAGGAAACGCGTGTCCGATCACCGACGGTGGCTCGATGTGGTTACTTTGTTCCGAAGAGGCCGTGAAAAAATACAAGCTCGAACCCATGGCACGGATGGTGGATTTCCACTTCCATGGTCTGGAGCCGGAGAGAATGGGCCTTGGTCCCGTGATGGCGTCTCATGGAGTTCTCAAACGCGCAGGGCTTTCGATGGATCAGATGGATCTCGTGGAACTGAACGAAGCATTTGCTGCTCAGGTTCTGGGATGTCTCAAAGTCATGAAGGATAAAAATCTTTCAAGCCGTTGGGGTATTGATGAAGTGATCGGTGATATTCCGCTCGAGAAATTGAACGTGAACGGCGGGGGGATTGCCCTTGGCCACCCGGTGGGATCAACAGGTTCCAGACTGGTTGTGACCCTTGCTCATGAACTCAAACGTCGCCGGAAAAAGTATGGTCTCGCGACCTTATGTATCGGTGGCGGTCAGGGTGGTGCAGTGATTATTGAAAACTTAAAGGTGTGATATGAACTTCCAAATTTTAACTTACGAAGAAAAAGACAATCTCATCTGGATCGGCTTCGGTAAGCACGAGAAGAAGTCGATGACGACCTTCACGCGCGAGACTCTGGAGGAGATGAAGGAAGCGGTTAAGTTAGTTCAGGCGAATAAGACGGCCAAGGGGCTCGTCTTTTTCTCCCACAAGCCGGGAGTGTTTCTCGCGGGTGTGGATATTTCTGTGATCAATTCCCTGAAGACAGAATCTGAAGCACTCCGAGCTCTCGATGAAGCGCATACGATGTTCAATACGATCGACGATCTCAAGATGCCGACGGTAGCACTCGTTGATGGTGTCTGCCTTGGTGGCGGATTAGAGCTCGCTCTTGCGTGTAAAAAGATTTTTGTATCCGATAACCCGAAAACAGCACTCGGATTACCAGAGGTCATGCTGGGAGTTCTTCCAGGGTTTGGCGGGACGTATCGCCTCCCGAAGAAAGTGGGGCTCACGACGGCGCTGGATATGATTCTCACGGGAAGGCAGATCAAAGGGAAGAACGCTTTCAAGATGGGCCTGGCGGACGCCATGCTCCCGACAGAAAGAATGAAAGAGCTTGCTCCGATTTATCTTCTTGAGAAAAAAACCGGCAAGAAAAAAACCATGAAGGAAGAGATCCAGGCGCAGGCGATGGATAATTTCTTGGCCAGAAAAATTATTTTCCAGAAGGCGCGGGAGAAAGTTCTTGAGACGTCGAAAGGATTTTATCCGGCGCCACTCAAGATTCTGGAAGTGCTGGAAGGGGGAGCGGGAAAAAATCGCACTGACTATCTCGCCAAAGAAGCCGAGGCATTTGCGGAACTCTCGCAGTCCATTCAGTCGAAGAATCTTCAGCACATATTCTTTCTGACGGATAACTCGAAGAAGCTTGATAACAAGGATCGTTTGCCGACGGTGAAGAAGGGTGCCGTTCTCGGAGCGGGTGTCATGGGGGGCGGGATTGCGTGGCTCTTTGCCCACAATAACCAGTCGCCGATCATGAAAGATATTACGCCGGCGGCCCTGGAGCTGGGACTTAAGCAGGCCTCGACGAATTTTTCAGGTGCTCTCCGAAAAAGAAAAATGACTCCGGATGAATTCCAGAGAAAGATGCGCTCCATTGAGCCCACGATGAATTTTGAAGGCATGAAGGCGGCGGATCTCGTCGTGGAAGCCGTCGTGGAGAATATGGACGTGAAGAAAAAAGTTTTCGCGGAACTGGAAGGGTATGTGCGGAAGGATACGATTCTTTCGTCGAACACTTCGAGCTTGTCGCTGGAAGAGATGAGTAAGGCGCTGGTGGATTCCTCGCGCTTTGCGGGCCTTCACTTCTTTAATCCGGTGAATAAGATGCCGCTCGTGGAAATCATTACTCACGAGAAAGCGTCTAAGGATACGATCGATACGCTTTATAAATGGGTCCTGGACGTGAAGAAAACACCCATCGTTGTGAAAGACGGTCCGGGCTTTCTCGTGAACAGAATTCTGGGTGCTTACTTAAATGAAGCGTCTTATCTCATCGAAGAAGGTGTTTCGATGGAGGCGATTGACGATGCGGCCCTGAACTTCGGGATGCCGATGGGCCCGTTCCGGCTCATTGATGAAATCGGAATTGATGTCGGGATGAAGGTCGGGAAAATCTTAAATGATGGTCTGGGGCCAAGGCTCAAGCCCAATGATCTGACTTCTCGTCTGTATGAGGCGAAGCTCCTCGGGAAAAAGAATGGAAAAGGCTTCTATCTTTACGATGAGAAAGGTAAAGTCACCGGAAAAAATCAAGATGTGTCGAAGATGCTTCCATCAAAAAAAATCCGCATGGATGAGATGGTGATTCAGATGAGAC
>CANGAC010000043.1 GCA_947451425.1 Bacteriovoracaceae bacterium
AGTTCATGCGCCTGGAAGACAAGATCCGTCGAGATGCTGAAGATGTGAAAAAAGAGCAGCAAAAATTTCAACAGCAGCAGAAGAAAAAAGAAGAGCCTAAAAAAGACGAGCATAAAAAAGAACAGAAAAAAGAAGAACCAAAAAAAGAGCCGCCGAAAAGGCCCGCGGCCTCAACTCCTGAACCATCTCCCGAATCTGTCTTTGAGTTGAAGCCGGGTGAAAGACTCACTCCCGAAGAACTGAAGTCCCGTTATCACGATCTCCTAAAACAAAGCCATCCTGACCGGGTTGCCAGCATGGGTCCTGATTTCAAGAAGCTCGCTGAGAAAAAGACCAAAGAACTGAACGACGCCTACGCAAAACTCAAGAAGAAAGCCTCCTAATCCTTCCCTTAATGCGAAGCAAACAGCTAAACTTTCCTCACAAATCAGTGAGGTAATTCATGAAGCTACTCGAAGGCAAAAAAGCACTTATTCTTGGTCTGGCCAATGACCGCTCCATCGCTTGGGGAATCACAAAGGCATTTAAGGATCAGGGAGCCTCGATCGCTCTTTCGTACATGAACGATGCTATCAAGAAGAGAGTCGAGCCGCTGGCGGCAGAAATCGGCGCCGACTTTGTTTTTGAAATGGATGTGACCAACGACGCTCACTATCCGGCGATGAGAAAGACGGTAGAAGAGAAATGGGGGAAGTTCGATATCATCGTTCACTCTCTGGCATTTGCGGACAAAGAAGATCTCTCGCGGGAATTCATGCACACATCGAGAAAAGGTTTTGCGATGGCGTGTGATATCTCTGCCTTCTCGCTGGTGGGAATTACAGACTCTCTCCAGGATCTCATGAATGACAATGGATCCATCATCAGCATGACATATTACGGCTCTCAGAAAGTGATCAAGAACTACAATGTGATGGGAGTCGCAAAAGCTGCTCTCGAAGCATCGACGAGATATCTCGCTTACGACCTGGGCCCTCGCGGGATCAAAGTGAATTGTATTTCAGCTGGTCCGATCAAGACTCTCGCGGCTTCAGGAATTTCCGGATTCAGAACGCTTCTCTCTCAGGTAGAAGAGATTTCTCCGATGAAGAAGAACGTCACTCCGGAAGACTGTGGAGGAGCTGCGGTTTATCTCGCGTCTTCACTTTCCGGTGGAGTCACTGGTCAGATTCTCTACGTCGATTCCGGTCTCAATATTCTCGGCGGATTCTAAGGTGTATCAGTTCGGACAATTTACTCCCGAACACCTAGAGAAAATGCGCGAGGGGATTGAACTCTTCAACGAACAAAAATACTGGGAATGCCACGAAAGCCTCGAGCACATCTGGCTCGAGGACAGAACCGATAACGCCCGCTACATCTACTGGGCCGTCATTCAGGTCGCTGCTGCCTGCATTCACTATCGCGATGGAAAAATCACCGGTGCCACGGGCATGATCGCCAAGGCGAAAGAGAAATTCCGGAAGATCCATGAGCTACATGTTCTTACTCCGGTGGTTGATAAGCTTCACTGGAAATCTCTTGAAGAACTTGTGATGAAAGTTCCAGCAACGGAAGCTCGCCTGGAAGATTTTAAAGAACTTTTTGATTTTCGCTTTCCTTCGTACTGACACAAATCTGTGCTAGTTAAGCCTACCTAAGTCCCAGTAAGTATGTTCCGCATCTGCACCCGCATATACTTAGCTTCATGAAAAAGAACACTCCTAAAGACGTCGCCCACTACCGCAATCTTCACGAAGAGCAGGGAGCTTACATGATGAAACTTCTCCTCTTCTTTTCCTTTTCACTCTTTCTCATGGGTCTTATCAGTCAGGCACAAAACTCCCGGAAGCCAGCTTCGGCTCCGGTCATTCATCAAGGAAAATAAGATGAAAACAAGAATTCTTCTTCTCAGTTCAGTCATCGCGTTTACTGTCTCTGTATCTTCAGCGGCTCTTCTGTCCTATGTCCGTTCAGACAGGGAACTTGCTGACTTCCCCGAAGAATTCAAAGTCGACGATGAAGAAATGAATTACCGCATTTCTCCCGCCCACCAGCACTACGTCTCAAGGAGAAACTCGGTTTCTTCGAATTCTTAGGCCACATTTGTCAGGTTTTTGTCAGGGATTTGTGGGCTGGTTCAGGGCTACGTTAAGTCTTCGCTCACCTCTTCACAGCTTCTCCTTCTGTTGCGTATTGATGCAACAGCTAGAAAACATTTTCTTCAAAGGAGAAGAATTTTATGAAAACTCTTATCGCTGCTCTCGCTTTCGTTTCTCTTAGCTCATTCGCCGCTTCAGTTCCTGTGATGACTTTATCTCCGCGCTCTCTGACACGTTCATTCGATGTCAAAGGTAGCTTCGGAATCAACGAGAAGCTCGGTCGCGCCTGGGCCGAAGTGACTGAAGTTAACCACGACGTCGATTCGATGGATGATGTTTATCGTGAACAGGTAAAAGGCCTCTCACTGGTTGGTGACACTGTTGTTCTTGAAGTAGAAGGTCAGAACGTAGAGTGCGCGAAAGTGAGGCACGTTGGTATCTTCCACTATCCGGTTGCTAGAGCGACAGGTAACTGTAAGTTCCTCGCGACAGAGAAAATCGTGATGGAAGATGATGGATTTGAAATCCACAAGAGAAGAAAAATCGTTGTAACTCTTGAGACTAAGTAGTTTCTCCCAGGAAAGGGTCCCTTCGGGGGCCCTTTTTTTTTGTAAAAAATACCCGCTAATTGTCAGGCTTGTGCGAAGAAGGTGAAGCGTCCGTTAAGTCTACTCCTCCGTATTCCATTCCCGTGGAGTGCTGGCTATAACGGCGCCACCAAAGAGAATCAAAAAACAAAATCTTCTAAGGAGAAGAACAAATGAAAACTCTCATCATCGCTCTCGCTCTCGTATCTTTTAACGCTTTCGCTGGATCAGTAAAAGTTGCTGAAATCAACGCGAACCAGGTTCAGTCTGCGTACGACATCGTGGGATCTTACGGCATCAACACAAAACTCGGTCGCGCCTGGGCAGAAATCACACTTCGCTCACAGGACGTTGACTCTACTGATACATACCTCCGTGAACAGGTAAAAGGTCTCTCCATCGTTGGTGGATCCGTTGTTCTCGATATCGATGGCCAGCAGACTGAATGTGCAAAAATCAAAAACGTTGGTATCTTCCGCACGGAAGTTGCCCGCGCAACGAACAACTGTAAATTCGTAGTGACTAAGAAATCAACTCAGGTTGATGACGGCTTCGAAGTCCGCACTGTTAAGAGCTACGTTCTCACTCTCGAAACTAAATAGGCCTGCCTCACAAGGGTCCCTCCGGGGACCCTTTCCTTTTTCTTTGACCCTCCTCCGATTGACCGATAACCTTTATCTATCAATACGGAGGTTCTATGAGTTTCAATTGCTGGTACCCGCTCGAAGCTAACGACAAAAGACTTTCCACGGCCCTTCTTTTAGTGAGACTCACAATGGGTTTTGCCATGGCCTCGCACGGCTGGCCCAAGTTCCAGAACATGACAACATGGATGGGACCTGATTCTCCCATTCCGGCCTTTCTCATAGCACTTGCCGCCATTGCGGAATTCATCGGAGGGATTGCGATCTTCCTCGGTGCTCTTACTCCCATCGCTTCTTTTGGACTTGTCTGCACAATGGCAGTGGCCGCTTTCTTTCATATTTCGAAAGGGGACCCCTTCGTCGGTCAAGGCGGACCGTCGTGGGAACTTGCAGGTTTATATTTTGTACTATCTCTCATGTTCCTTCTCGTAGGTCCCGGACGCTTCTCCCTTGATGCAGTCATCACGAAGAAGTGGCGCAAGTAATTTGACACTCTGCTCGTCAGGGGAAAACCCCTGACGAATGCTTCCAAAGCATCTATGATTTCCGGACTATTTCCCGGAGGAATTCATGCTTTGGATCTCAGTTGTAGAATGGCTTGGACGCTCAGTTTTTTTTCTCCTGATTGGGCTCTCTCTCTGGTCCATCTCCATCATCATTGAACGTCGCAGATACTTTCAATCCATCCCAAAAGATGCTGATGATCTCAAGGCAGCCATCCGCAACCGGAGTGTTTCCACTCAGGGTTACTATGGCGAATATCTGAAAGAACTGACTCAGATAAAAAATCCAGCGCAGGTGAACCAGGCCTTCGACGCCATCATCAATGAGAAAAGAAAATCTCTCGAGAAGGGACTTCCGGTTTTAGGAACTCTCGGCTCAACTTCTCCCTTCATTGGTCTTCTCGGAACAATTCTCGGGATCATCGTGAGCTTCGGTGAACTTTCCCGTGGCGCGGGAAGTACGAATACCGTCATGTTCTCTCTCGCCGAGGCGTTGATTCTCACGGCGGTCGGACTCGTCGTAGCAATTCCCGCCGTTGTTGCTTTTAACTATTTCTCCCGTCGCGTGCGCCTGACCCTGAGTGAAGCTCAGGGAGTAAAAGATCTCTATCTCGCGTACCGGGAATAAGCCATGGCCTTTAATTCGAATCAGGACGACGGCATTAACGAAATCAACATCACGCCTTTTGTGGACGTTGTGCTCGTTCTTCTTGTGATCTTCATGGTGACGGCCCCCGCGATGGTGAAAGAAAGCCTCAAAGTGAATCTCCCGAAGACTCTCACTTCAGATATCACGACCAAAGCCGCTTCCCTCGGAGTGGCGATCACAAAAGAAGGCCAGGTCGTTCTCAGTGGAAGAATCATGAGTGATGAAACACTGAATGAAGAACTTCGGAAAATTTCCCGGGAAGCTCCGGAAACAAATTTCCTGATCAGTGCCGATGCCGATTCCCGTCACGGGGATGTGGTGAAGCTCATCGATCTTTTGAAAAAAAATAATCTCAATCGGTTTGCCCTACAGGTTGAGAAGATCAAAGGTCCCTGATGGAGGCGCTTCGACCCTGGCAAATTTCCTTCCTTTTCCACGCGCTTCTCGCCGGGGCATTCCTTGTCGTCACGAAAATTTCTTTGCCTGAACAGGATATGATCGAAGTTCCGATTTACACGGAACCAGTGGAAGTGCAAAAGCTCACCGAGATCAAGGAAGAAAAACCTAAGGTTGTCCTGAAATCTGTGAATGAAAATGATTCTTCAAAACCGGCCCGTGAGGTTTTTGGAACTAACCGTAACTCCTACACTGATGAGACCGTCACCGATGCGGAAGCGGTAGCGGCCAAGAAAGGAAATACGCTGGCGAAGTCAGCAGATACGACCGTTCTTCTGGACGATGATGCATCTTCTTTACCGACACCGACCGAAGAGTATCTGGTGAGTGAAATGCCTCAGGTGATTTCCGAAGTCCGCCCTGATTATCCGAAAGAGGCGAAGGACAAAAAGATCGAGGGGAAAGTCGTCATGGATATTCTCGTCGATCAGGCGGGAGCCGTGAGACAGGCCAGTATCGTGGAAGGGGAAGACATTTTTCGCCCCGGGGCCCTCGCCGCGATGAAAAAGTTCCGCTTCCGTCCGGCGAAGGTCGAAGGAAAACCTGTCGCCGTCAAAATCCGCTACACTCTAAATTTTGAGCTCGAATACTGATGAAAATATTTTTACTGATTCTCTTTTCCTTTCCCGTCTTTGCCCAGGTGAGCGGAACTCTCATCGAGCGCGGAACAAGAAAGATTCTTCCGGAAGTGAACGTCTTTCTTCTTCCGCAGAAGCTCAAGGCCACGACCGATGCCTCCGGGAAATTCTCATTTCCAGAAGCTGTCCCGGGAGACTGCGTCCTGATCGTAAACCTTACCGGTTATCAGAAGTACGAGAAGAAAAATAGTTGCGCGGGAACTGACCAGGTTATTTACCTCGAGAAAGTGAGCTACACGGGCTTTGAAACAACAGTCACCGGTAAGGTCGTGAAGCGGGATGATCAATCCCACAGCCTGACACAGGAAGAATTTATAAAAACACCCGGCTCCTTCGGCGGCGACCCCGTTCGTGCGGCCCAGAATTTACCGGGTGTTGCCAATAACGGTGCGAACGCGCAGATCATTATTCAGGGAGCGAGTCCCGATGATACGGGCTACGTGATCAATGGTCACAGAGTGCCTCTGGTCTTCCACTTCGGTGGACTTTCCAGTGTCATCACACCCAATGCCGTGGAGAGAGTGGATCTTCTTCCTTCGGGCTATGGCCCCGAGTACTCCCGCGCGATCGGAGGGATCGTGGGCCTCACCACCAAGGCCCCGAAGAAAGATCGCTTCCACGGAATGGCCTTTGTCGATCTCCTGAATTCCGGTGCGATGATTGAAGGTCCCATCGATGACAAATCCAGCATCCTGGTGGCGGGAAGGTATTCCTACATTGGACAAGTTCTGAAAGCCGTCGCGAAAGAGAACGAAGATTTTGAACTGACGGCCGCGCCTTCGTACTATGACTTCACGACCATCTATGACCGGAAGTTAAACGAAAAAAATACGTTGAAGGCAACGATGGTGGCGAGTAAAGATCAGCTTGAGCTCGTCCTGAATAAGGCCGCCAATAACGACACAGACCTCCGTGGGAATTTTTTCTCTAGCACGGAATTTTTCCGGGTGATTCCGCAGATCAATACCGAGATCGACGGCAACACCAAAATGGAGAACTCGCTGGGCCTCGGGCACGATTCTCTTTTCGTCGACATCGGCGGGCGCTACCTTGACGTGGACTCCACGGTGATTTCCCAGCGCTCAGAAATTGCCCGGACATGGAACGGAAAATCGAAATCCTATATTGGTCTTGATAATTACTGGCAGGACTCTGACGTCAAAGTGAATCTCCCGAATGTGTATTCCGTCGGTGGAGTGAACACGCCATTTTCTGTTGGAGAAAACAGGAAATTTGAGTCGAAGGGGTCACAGACTTATCTCGGGGCTTATCTCCGTCAGGAATTAAAACCCACCGAAGAGTCACCGTGGACGTTTCTTCCGAATGTCCGGGTCGATCACTTTACGATTAATAAAGACACAAGGTTTTCCCCGCGCTTTCAGACGCGCTATCAGGTAGACCCGAAACTTCTGCTTCGCGGTTCATGGGGCCAGTACGTTCAAACACCGCAGCCGCAGGAAACCAGCCGCCTCTACGGAAATAAGAATATCCGCTCGCCCTACGCCTGGCACTACACTCTGGGATTCACCAAGGATTTCCGTGAAGATGGCTCTCAGGGGTGGGAGCTCACGAATAATTATTTTTACAAAGACCTGAAGGATCTCGTGTATCCGGACTTCCAGAAAAATTACGCAAACTCCGGTACAGGAAATATTATCGGGGGAGAAATCCAGGCGAAGTACCGGAAGAATGAATGGACGTCACAGTTTGTGTACACGTACCTGAAATCCCGCCGGCACGTTCCGGGATATGGAACGACACCATCAGAGTACGACCAGACTCATAACTTAAATCTCATCGGTGCCTATAACAAAGAGCGCTGGACCTATTCGGCGCGGTTCCGTTACGTCACAGGAAATCCTTATACTCCCATTTCCGGTGCAACCTTTGATGCGGACAATGATGTTTATATTCCCTCGCGCGGAAGAATCTATTCCCAGCGCTTTGATAGCTTTAACCAGCTCGATATCCGGATCGATCGCAAGTACATCTTCGATGAATGGATTCTCACGGCCTATCTCGATATCCTCAATATCTACAATTCCCGGAACTCTCAGAATTTCGAGTATTCCTACGATTACACGGAAAAGAAAAAAGTTCGCGGCCTTCCGATTCTTCCGACGATTGGTCTTAAAGGAGAGTTTTAATGAAAACCCTTTTTCTTTTCTCTCTTCTTTTTCTTATCTCTTGCAGCGACGATAAATTCACCAGAGTCGAAACGCTGAAAGGCTTTCGTATCCTGGGTATCCGGGCAACGGCGAAACCTGAAGTTTCGCCTTTGGGAGCTGCGACACTGGATCTTTTTGTTTCCGACGTTGATGGCGGAGGAAGAATTATTAACGGAACCTATGAAGCGTGCATTGATCCTGGGATCAGTGTGGGTGCCGAGGTTAACTGCGATCACGACCCTTCGGCCTTAACTGGTGCAAGTGTCATTAATACGACCATCCCTGATCTCGCAAACAATCTATTCACTGGCTACACCGGCTCAGTCAGCGTCACTGTTCCTGCCAATATTTTTCTCGGACGATCCGATCGTGAAAAGTTCAATGGCGTTGGGTACATTGTGATTTTCCGGTTTGATGTTGATGGGAAAACCCATACCGCTTTCAAGCGGGTCGTCGCTACCAATCGGGGAACATTTAACAGTAATCCCGCGGGGAGTACGGTCTATTTGAATGGCGCTCCTCTGACGACCATTCCGGGAAAAGACGATAAGCTCAGGATCTCGGGGACAACTCCGGAGACTTACTCGTACCAGAACATCGACGGAAGCATTGAGACGAAATCGGAAGACCTGGAAGTGGGCTGGTTTGTTTCCGAAGGAAAGTTAGACCAACCGAAAGCGGATTATGGTGATACTGTGAAGTATCTTGATGATACTCCCACAAACCTCCTCCTCGTTGCGATTGTCCGCGACGACCGTGGAGGAGTGGAGATTGTGAGGTTCTTCCAGTGAAAACGTTTTCCCAGGCCCTGAGGCTCATCACCCGCGATCCGGTGAATCTGTTTCTCGCCGTTATCCCGACGGCGATTGCCCTCATGATGTACTTCGTCCTGATTGCCTGGATTTTTCAGCGCGCTGATTATTTTTCCGTGATGCTGATGGATTATCTTCCTTCCAAGGATGCTGCTGGCTGGATCGGAAAGATTCTGACGGCCATCCTCGTCCTCTTTGTGTTTCTCCTGATGAGCTGGACGTTTGTCATCGTCGTGGGTCTCATCGCGGCCCCGTTTAATTCCATGCTCAGTTCCCGGATCGAGACCATTCTCGCGGGAAAACCCGTCGGGGAGGACCGGCAGAAAACGATGAAGGACATGGTTCTGAGGTTAGGGACGACCCTGAAAAACGAGATCAAAAAGCTCGTGTTTATCATTGTGGTGGCAGCATTTGCCTTTGTGATGAATTTCTTCCCGCTCTTCTATCCCGTGGGACTTTTCCTTGTGGCGCTTCTGTTTGCGGTACAATTTGTTGATTATTCTTGGTCCCGGCATGAAATGGGAGCAGGGGCGTGCTTCAGCGATGTCCTTCGAAACATAATTCCCTATAGTGTGTCCGGATTCCTCTTCCTCTTACTCGTCTCTATACCGATAATAAATGCATTCATCCCCGCAGTTGCGACCAGTTACTTTACGGTGCTATGGCTAAAGAGACAGAAGAAAATCCCGTCGTAGAAGAAGAAGTTAAGGTCATCGCGATCAAGCTTCCCTTTGACCTCCAGGAAAGGCTTTTAAGCTTTCCGTTTCTCCACGCCATAAAAAATAAATACCCCGACGCTGAAATTCATTTCATCACGCCGAAAAAAGACATCGAAGTTCTGAACCTTCTTCCGTTCACGGCTTTTTATCACGAAGTCGATGAGGGTGAGATCAGGACTGTCTTTGATGTGCACCGCTACTGTGTTTACGCTAAAATTTTTAACGTCGATCTTTTCATCAGTCTCACGAATTCATTTTCAGATGCGAGTTTTGGCATGAGTTTGCGGGCGAAGAAGCGCCTGGGTTTCTCAGACAACTGGAAGACTTTGGTTCTTAACGAGAAAACCAAACGCCCGGTGGGCCATCACCTGTGCGAGGATTTCTTTGAGCTCTACAAGACTCACGTCAATGCCAACATCGACCTGAAGCTCAAGGTCATGTCCCGCGATCTTCGCCCGATCATCCAGGATTGGGATACGACGCCGTATGTGGCGATTAACCTCACTCCGCTCAGAGATGCCGTGATCGATGAAGAGTGGATCAAGCTCGTTTATGATTTCAAAGATCAGCGGATCATCTTTTTCTCCTCAGAAGACAAGGAAAGGGTAACTCCGCTCATTAATAAATTTATTTCCATTCTTCCTAAGACCAACACGTATTCTTTTTTCTTCCAGAAAGACTGGATTGAACTTTCGAGGATGCTGGCCTACGCCCGCGGAGTGATTACGTATGAAGGGCCCCTGGCCTCTGTGTCTGCGTACGTGGGAGCCAAGACGCTGATTATCTACGATCGTCGTGATCCGCAGAGAGAAGGGCCTTTTTATTTTCTTTCCGATATCGCTCTTCTGACGAGCAAGGATACATCAGTCACGCTTCAGGCCGCTGCACCCGGATCGCTTAAGGCGCGCACGATTTTCGACATGCACGCCATTCAGGCGAAAGCTTCGCAGTTTTTTAAGCTCGAATAATTACGGCGTAACTTTCTCTCGCGTGAAGATGAAATTGAAATTTCTCGCGTAATCTTTCGACACGAAAAAATAACCGAGATTGGTTTTGATAAAGCAGATGTTGGAATCGGGAAGATCGCGGCTCACGAGTTCACAAACCGGATCAAGAGACAGAGTCACATCACTTTCATTGCAGAAGAGACGCGAGTTCAGAAGAGTCTTCAGGGCCTTTTTGGCGCTGTCTTTATTAAGGACATCCGAGCATCCCGAACACTGCTCCCGTGTGAGCATGTGAACGCCGGAGTGGCGGTTAAAAGGAAGAAGTTTATCCAGGCAGGTCATTTCCTGCGCCATCACTGAAAACGAGAAGGCACTCAGAATGAGAGTGAAAATAAGCTTCATCGGAGACTCCTTAATAGGAAAATTCTAGCAAGGGAGTCCCCCGGCGGAAAGTCCGGGGGAAATGTGATTACCGGTCGTTACCGGAGGAAATCTTTAAATCTTCTTACTTGCTGGGGCTTAAGGAGATAGCAAATGATCGCCTCATCTCCACCCTCAGATTCAGCGACTCCACCAAAGTGAGTTCCGGCCGGATCGGTGAGGACTTTGTCTGAAGTTTTGAGCGAAACATTTCCGTCCATTCCGTAAACGTGAGAAATGAAATCACCGTTGGTCACTTCAACTTTCGGGGCAGGAAGCTTGTAATAAGAATAGATGCCGCTGCCTTTGACGATCTGAAGAGCGGTGTTGGCACCTGAAGGCTGGAAATACGTCACATAGCTGTACTCATCAAAGCCCTGACGGTGAAGATCACAGCGGACGATGGACTGGGCCGCAAGTGAGGCCAGAGAGTAAGAGGCAAAGATAAAGGCGAGAAGAACTTTCATAAACACTCCTGTTATTGAAAACTAGCGAGAATGAGATTTAAAGAGGCGAGCTTATCCTGAGCGAGTTTCGCTTTCTCAAGAACCTCGGCACGAACAGCTTCCGGTGCATTGGCCATGAAGTTCTGGTTATTGAGTTTTCCTTCGACCTTCGCGTAATCGGCCTTCGTGCGTTCAATATCCTTATTGATCCGGTTAACCTGCTCACTGATATCAATGATTCCTTCGAGAGGAACAAAGATCTCGGCGAAGCCCGTCGCTAGAGAGGCAGATTTCTTCGGCCTTTCCTGGTTCTTGTCACGGATCGTTCCTGACTTCACGTTCGCGAGTGCTTTTAAGAATCTCCGCGAGTCGTAGGTGAATTTCGCAAACTTCTTATCATCGGAGAAGATCCGGACATCGATCTCATCTTTTGGCTTCATGTTCACCTGAGAGCGAATGTTCCGGATTCCGGTGGTGAGTTCAATGAACTTATTCATGAGTTCCAGGACTTCCGGATTCTCAAGGGACTTGTCGTACTCGACGTATTCCTGAGTGATAAGAAGGTCTTTCGAGAGATACGACCAGATCTCTTCCGTGAGGAAAGGTGTGATCGGGTGGAGGAGAGTTACGATTTTCTTGAAGCAGAATTTCAGCATCGTCGCCCGGATCACCTTCTCGCGCTCATCCGTACCGTAGAGGATGTTTTTGGAAAGCTCTATGTACCACGAACAGTACTTGTCATACACGAAGGCGTAGATTGCCGAACTCGCTTCATCAAAGCGGTAAACATCCATCGCCTCATTCATGACTTTGGCGACGTCATTAAGCTCAGCGAGAATCCACTTGTCGTGAAGATGCCACTCGGATTTCACCGGAAGCTCATCCTGCGCTTTATCGAGGAACGGATACACAAAGCGGAACGCGTTCCAGAGCTTGTTCACGAAATTTCTGTAGCCTTCAATCCTTTCCGGATCAAGGTTGAGGTCTCGGTTGTAACCTGATCCAGCCGCGAGCGTGAATCGCATGGCATCGGCACCATACTGTTTTACCATATCGAGCGGGTCGATCCCGTTCCCGAGAGACTTACTCATCTTCCGGCCCTGCTTGTCCCTTACGATGGCGTGAATGTAGGTGTGATAGAAAGGAACCTTGCCGGTCACTTTCATCCCCATCATCATCATGCGCGCGACCCAGAAGAAAATAATATCAAAGCCCGTGATGAGAGTTTCATTCGGATAAAACTTATCGAAGCCCTTTTCCTTCATAGCTTTCTCATCGGGCCAGCCGAGAGTAGAAAGAGGCCAGAGTCCTGAAGAGAACCACGTATCGAGAACGTCCGGATCCTGGAAGAAATCTTTCCCCTTACATTCGATACACTCTGTAGGATCAGTTTCTGCCGCCCACTTCGCTTCACAGTGCTTACAGTAGTAAACCGGAATCTGGTGACCCCACCACAGCTGACGGGAAATACACCAGTCTTTCGGATTCTTCAGCCACGCAAAGTAAGTGTTCTCCCAGCCTTTCGGGAAGAACGTCATCTCACCAGATTCAACGGCCTTCACTGCATCTGCTGCCATCTGTGTGGTATTCAGGAACCACTGCTTCGAAACCATGGGCTCGATGATTTCATCGGAGCGCTGGCCGTGGCCAACCGGATGAACATGCTCTTTTTTCTCCACGAGAATATCAAGCTCCGTCATGATGCGCTCAACTTCCGCGCGTGCATCTTTCGGGTTCATTCCCTCAATCTCCGGAGCGTTCTTATTAAACGTTCCGTCCTTATTGAGGATATTGATGATCGGAAGATTGTTTCTCTTTCCGATTTCAAAGTCATTGAAGTCATGGCCCGGTGTTACTTTGAGGCAACCGGTTCCCTTTTCAATGTCCACGTGCTCGTCACCGATGATCGGAACTTCGCGGTTACAGATCGGGATGATCGCCGTTTTCCCGATGAGATCCTTGAAACGCTCATCGTTCGGGTTAACTGCTACCGCAGTATCTGCGAACATTGTCTCCGGTCGGGTAGTGGCGATGATCAGTTCTACATTCGGATCTTCTTTCACTTTGTATTTCACGCTGTAGAAGAAGCCCTTCACGTCTTTATGCTCAACTTCCGCATCAGAAATTGCTGACTGAAGGACGGGATCCCAGTTCACGATATAGTCTGACTGGTAAATAAGACCTTCATTGAAGAGCATGACGAAGAACTTCTTCACCGCCATGTTCGGAATTTCATCGAGAGTGAATGTGGAATAATCCCAGTCACACGAAACACCCATCTTCTTCTGCTGATTAACAATCTCGTTACCGTATTGCTCTTTCCATTCCCAGACGCGCTTTAAGAATTCCTCGCGCCCGAGGTCGTGGCGGTTTTTCTTTTCCTGCTTCCAGATGAGTTTTTCTACAACCGCCTGAGTGGAAATCCCCGCGTGATCCGTTCCCGGAATCCAGAGCGTCTCAAAGCCCTTCATCCGTTTGTAGCGGATGAGCGTGTCCTGAGTTGTCGCATCCAGGGCGTGACCCATGTGAAGTTTTCCGGTCACGTTCGGTGGTGGCATGAGGACAGTGAAAGTTTTTCCTTGTTTTCCCGGGCGGGGCTTGAAGGATTGATTTTTCATCCATACGTCGTACCACTTGTCCTGGGCACCTTCGGGGTCAAACGTCTTCGGGAGATTATTTTCGATTTCCATTATTCCATTCCTAGTTTCTTATAAAATTCTTCAAGTGTGAGCGTTTCTTCGGTTCTCTCTGCAAGGTCTTTCACTTTCACACTGTTTGCTTTGAGTTCCTCTTCGCCAACAAAAACAACGGAGCCCACGACTTTTTTCTCAGCGTAAGTGAAGACCTTCTTGGGCTTTGTCTCACCCAGCATGACTTCCACTTTCTTTCCCCATTTCGTGCGGAGTTGCTGCGCAAGATTCAGGGCCATGGCCTCTGCTTCCGGAACAAGATACGCCACGAGATAATCGATGCTGGCTTTGGAAAAATCCGGCATGAGGTTGTGGGCCTTCAAGAACTCTGTGAGGGGAACTTCACCCAGACCAATGCCCACGCCTTCGAGGGCCTGTTCATTGAAGATCTGCAGGAGGTTGGCGTATGAGCCACCGCCGGCGATCGCACGGTTATTATCAGGGTGCTTGTCAAAAATCTCAAAGACGAGACCGGTGTAATAGTCGAGACCGCGGACAATAGAGGGATCGAACTTCACATATTCATCAAGTCCCAGTTCGCTGATCTTTTTCAACGTCTCCAGGAGTGGAGCTACGTGAGAAGATACAGCTACCGGCGAAGCGGTCTTATTGTGATGAAAATCCGAAACACCTGTCTCAGAGAAATACTTGTCGATGAAATTCTTAATGTCGGCGGCAGATGTGAGGCCCGTGTAAGCTTCAAAGATCTTCGCCTTATCTTCTTCGGTGATGATCGCGCGGACTTCAGCAGCGAATTTTTCCGCCGGCATTTTATTCTTGCGGTCTACCAGCTTATAAAGTTTTTTGTTGGAAACTTCGTCGAGCCCGATGAGACCGTTGAAAATGAAATCCACGAAACGCCGGTCGTTAATGTGAACACCGAACTGCGAACTATTGGCGCCGAAGCTTTTCAGGAGACTCACGCACATCTGGAGAATTTCGATCTCTCCCAGCATTCCGGCGCCGAAGATATCTGCGTTGTATTGCCAGAACTCACGGAGGCGACCTTTCTGGGGTTTTTCATAGCGCATGAGATTCGGAATGGCATACATGCGAATGGGCTTCGGCGTTTCTCTGTGAACCTGGGCCACCATGCGCGCGAGAGTCGGAGTCATCTCCGGGCGGATCGCGACGTTTCTTTCTCCGCGATCGATAAAAGAATAGATCTGCTCGTTAATCAGTTCTTCACCGGATTTTGCGAGATAGAGTTCCACTTCTTCCAGAAGAGGACCGTCGTAGGGCTCATAGGCATACTGCTCGGAAACTTCCGCCATCTTGTGGAAAATAAAATTCCGCAGCCGCATGTCTCGCGGAAAAAAATCGCGGGTACCGCGATAGGGTGATTTATTGAGCGCCATGGGGAAATCCTTCTTTGAAGGGGACGGGTTATTATACAAAATCGCGATGGAATCCGGTACAGTGGATGCATCTCGAAGCATGATTTGTATTGCGTCAATCCGGGGGCCTCATGAAAATTCTCGCACTAACCATTCTTGTGATTCTTATCTCGGCGTGTTCCACACCTAAAGTGGACGTCAAGCCGGATTGGAAGGCAGTTTCCAACCAACTTGCTCTTGAATACGCAAAGGATATGGCGGTTCGTTACCCTGAGTCGGCTTCAGGTTTGGGACTGACGGAATACGATTCTCAGGTCGTAAAACTTGAAAGCGACATGGAGACGAAGGACCGCGCGTTCATCGAAAGATGGTGGATAAAACTGACGAATCTTCGAAGCGAGACGAAGGATCTCGAGCTCAGTATCGATTTCACCGTTCTTCTGGCGAAGCTCGAACTCCAGCTTCAGGGCATGAGGATCAGCGAGGAAATTAAAGAGATCCCGTATGGGTTTGCGAGCAAGAATATCTACATGTCACTCATGGGTCTTATTAACGATCAGTCTCCGGCCGAAAGAAAATCTGCAGCTGTGGACAGGTTCCATAATTACATACATGGTGTTCAGGGCTATCTGCCTTACATCACGGCCACGATAAATCGCTCGAGATATTTCCTCGAAAAATTCGATGGGATTGGGTTTTATCCCCTGAAAACGGAAGTGGAAGAGTATCTCTCTCAGACAGCTCTCTACCAGAAAGGTGTCAAAGATCTTCTTGAAAAAAGCGGTAGAAGCGACTGGAAAAAAGACTATCAGAATTTCCTGGTGCAGGTGAAAGATGCGGATGATTTCATCCGGAAATCTATCCTGCCCAAGGCCCGGACGGATTTTCATTTGCCGCCGGGATTATATGCTTATTCCCTTCGGGCGCGGGGTATTTCTGCGACTCCGGAAGAACTCATCACCATGGCCCGTAAGGATTATCAGGAAACCTACAAGCTATTTAAGAATGTGGCCTACAAAGTTTCCCGGAAACATAAGTTGAAAAAGTTCCAGCCAGTGTTCGTGATCGATTACCTGAAGCAGTCACAGGTCACACGTTCGGAGGAAGTAGGGAAGCTCTATCAGAACGCCGATCAGGAACTCGCCCGGATCATCTCAGAAAATTCTCTCGTAAGTTTACCCCCGACTCCTTTGAAAATCAGGCTCGCGGGAGATGCGGAAAGTAAGTCCGCTCCGGTTCCCCACCTTCTCCCTCCGCCTCTGATCAATAACCAGGGACAAAGACCGGAGTTTGTCGTTCCCACATCTTCTGAGGGGAAAATGCCCTTCAATGATTTCTCTTATCCGGCGGCGGCAATTATCCTGACTGCTCACGAGGGAAGACCCGGACATGACATGCAATTCAGTTCGATGCTGGATAATGGAATTTCCACGATCCGCGCACGGTACGCGATGAACAGCGTGAACGTCGAAGGCTGGGGATTGTACGCTGAAGAACTCGTCTACCCCTATCTCTCTGTGGAATCTCAGCTGGTCGGCATCCAAAGCAGGCTCTGGAGAATGGCCCGAGCCTTTCTTGAGCCAGAACTTCATCTCGGGAAGATCAAGGAAGCGGAAGTTATCCGTGTCTTCACGAAGGACATCGGAATTTCCGAGGCGATGGCAAAACTTGAAGTCCGTCGTTACACCTATGATGATCCCGGACAAGCGCCCTCATACTATTTCGGCTTCAGGAAGATGAGAGTCATGAAAGCGAGTGCTTTAAAACGACTCGGAAATAAGTTCTCGGAGAAATGTTTTAACGATGGCGTTCTGGCACTGGGCCTTCTTCCGATCAACATCGTGGCCGGAAGAATGGAGCAGTTGAGCTGCCCCTAAGGGTTGATCTTGTCGATCTCTTTGGAAATGTCTTCTGACAGAGGGCTCATGTCCGACGGAGTTGCTGTCTCAACGGACTTCCCGGCATCAGCTTTTTCCTGCGCACCTTCGTCACGGAGTGAAGAAGGAAGTTGTTCCACTTTCTCTACATCCCTGATGTCATCAGGATTGATGTTCAGAAGTTTCTGAGGAATGTTGAAGAGTGATAATTTTGTATCGCCAGCAGCAGTAGAAGCATATTTCTTGAACAGGAGTGAACGGTCATTAATCCTTCGGAGGACTGTCCAGCCGACTTCCTTGGAAAGTGAGTTGAAATCACTCGCCGATAAACTGTCCATCCGGTCGATCCAGGGCATGAGGTACCGAAGGTATTTTTCAAAACGCTGCGCCTCTGCGAGCTTCGCACCTTCAAAGCCTCTGGAGCTGAAACTTTTCTGACTGATCAGTCCATGGTCCTGCCGCACTTTGAGTTCCGCGATGATCGAACGCCAGATCCAGCCTGCGAAAGGATTCAGGTATTTCTCTTTTTTCTTATAATCTTTATCCAGGCGCTCAATGAGATTAATCGTGAGATCAAACTGACGAACCTTGGGAAATTTGAACTCGAGAACGTCTTTTGTGACTTCAGATTTCATGAACAGAAAGAGGTGTTCTTTCGGAAGAAAACTGAGGTTATCTTCGAGTTCCTTACAGATCCCCACGAGCTGGACCTTTTCGATGGGTGTTTTCACTTCGAGCTTCATGCTGGTAAACAGCTGCTGAAACTCG
>CANGAC010000044.1 GCA_947451425.1 Bacteriovoracaceae bacterium
CTACCTGTACGTTTTGAACTGTAGATGTCTCAACACCAAGGTGACCTGGCATTTTCTTGTTAGCGAAAACGCGAGCTGGGGTTGCACGACATCCAATAGAACCTGGACGACGATGGAAGTGAGATCCGTGAGCAGCAGGACCGCCCTGGAAGTTATAGCGCTTCATAACACCAGCGAAACCCTTACCTTTAGAAGGTCCAGTAACGTCGATGTATGTTGTTGGTTTGAACTCTTCGAGTGAAACTTCCTTACCGAGTGCATCGGCAGCAACTTCATTCATTCTGATCTCAGAAATTTCCGAGAGAGCTTTTTCAATGCTGGCTTTTTTAAGGTGACCCTTAGCTGGCTCAGTAATGAGGCTGGCGCGTTTCTCGTTGTAAGCAACTTGATAAGCGTTGTAGCCGTCTTTCTCTTTAGTTTTAACTTGTGAGATTACGTTCGGAATTAATTTAACGACAGTGACTGGAACGTGGTTACCGTTCTGATCAAAGATTCTGGTCATGCCAGCTTTTATTCCGTAAAAAGCAGGCAGACTGACTTTAACGTCTGACATTCGCCCTCCACAGCATCACCCTCTCTCAGGGATGCATTCATGGTTAATAATATAAACTCAAAAAAAAGCGTTTAAGCTTTGTACTAGTATTTAATTTCTACGTCAACACCGGCAGAGAGATCGAGCTTCATGAGGCTGTCTACAGTCTGCTGGGTAGGCTCTACGATATCGATAAGGCGCTTGTGAGTTCTCATTTCGAACTGCTCACGCGACTTCTTATCAATGTGTGGAGAGCGGAGGACAGTGTACTTATTAATTTCAGTTGGAAGAGGAATCGGACCAGCAACACGTGCGCCAGTATTTTTAGCAGTCTGAACAATCTCTTGAACAGAGGCGTCTAGAATGTTGTAGTCGTAAGCACGAAGCTTGATTCTAAGCTTATTAGTTTTCATGGAGTCTCCAAAAAATTAATTTTTAGCAAAATAGAGATCTTTGAATCTTTTGTAAAGCTTAAAACGTTATTTTTTTGACATCTCATGCTAGTTTTTTGCTCAAGTTTCGATTTTGATCTGATTTTCATCCAATTCCTTATAAATAGCCGTTTTCCGAGCGGATTAGATGTAGATTCCGCGTTTCAGGAGAATCTCTTTTGCCTGATTATGCGTAAGCGCCTCATATCGTTTAAAAGTGAGGGTGAAACTTGCGCGTCCCTGAGTCTTAGAGCGAAGCTGAGTGCTGTACCCAAACATTTCAGCAAGAGGAACCTCTGCTTTCAGAACGTCTTTTCCAGACTTAGGATCGATGCCATGAATACGGCCACGCTTGGCATTTACATCAGCAATCACATCACCCGCGAAGTCACTAGGGGTCGTCACTTCAAGAGCCATGATGGGCTCCATGAGTACGGCACCAGCTTTCTGACAAGCCTCTTTGAAGGCCATAGAAGCGGCAATGGTATAGGCCACATCACTGGCCTCTTGTTCGATGAACTCAAGCGATTCTACTGACGCTTTAATACCGATCAGCGGAAAGCCGGCCATCACTCCACCAGGAGCTGAGTCAATGATACCGCGTCTCACGGCCTCAAAAATCTCTTCAGGTATGCCACGATCTTTTTTCTTAAATTCCACTTTCACCTCGAGGCTACCCTCAAGCGGTTCAACTTGAATCGAGGCCTGACCGAATTGATTTTTACCGGCTAGTTCACGTCGGAACGTATTTGATGCTGTAGCTGAAGCGTTGATGGATTCTCTATAGGAAACCTGTGGGCTTCCTTTATTCACGCCGACTTTGAACTCACGCTCTAGGCGATCAGTAATGATGTCGAGATGAAGTTCTCCCATTCCGAAAATGAGAAGCTGACCGGTTTCTTTGTTGTTTCTGTAGTTGAAAGAAGGATCTTCAATTTTTAAATAATCGAGGGTTTTCTGGAGTTTTTCTTCATCTGCCGAAGTCTTAGGTTCAATCGCGATGGAAATAACTGTCTCAGGGAATTCCATGAGATCAAAAATGATGGGCTTGTGTTCCGCACAGAGAGTTTGTCCTGTGGTAGTGAATTTCAAACCGGACACAGCGACGATATCACCTGCAGAAGCAACTTCTACTTCAGTCCGTTTGTTGGCATGCATTTGAAGGATTTTATTAATCCGCTCTTTCTTTTTCTCGTGCGGATTGTAGACCTGGGTACCTGCAGTCAACTCTCCGGAGTAAATCCTTACGTAGGTAATTTGACCAACGAATGGGTCAGAGGAAATTTTGAAAGCAAGACCACTAAAGAGTTCTTTTTCATCTGGCTTTCTGGTGACGACTTTTTCGATGTCCTTAGCGTCGTGGCCTTTTACTTCCCCTTTATCAAGAGGAGATGGAAGGTATTTAACAACAGCATCAAGGAGTGTCTGGACTCCTTTATTTTTAAAAGCTGATCCACAAAGAACAGGGATGAAGCCATCAACGATCGTGGCTTTCCGAATGGCCACTTCCATAACATCAGCCGTGATCTCTTTACCGTTCAGATACTCATCAGCAAGCTTGTCGTCAAAGTCAGCAAGGGCCTCAATGAGCTCATCACGGTATAGCTTTGCTTCTGCGAGCTCATCTCCTGCCAGATCAACAATATCAAACTTCTGACCAAGGTCAGATCCTGCCCAGGTATGTTTTTTTAGAGTGAGAAGATCGATGAGACCTGTGAAATTTTCTTCCACTCCGACAGGCATCTGAATGGCGTTTGCTTTCTTACCAAGTTTTTCACGGATTTCGGTAATGCAGTTCAGGAAGTCAGCACCTACTCGATCCATTTTGTTAACGAAGGCAATGCGGGGGACATGATATTTATCGGCTTGCGCCCAAACAGTTTCTGATTGAGGCTCAACGCCACTGACGGCATCGAATACACCTACTGCTCCATCCAGAACCCGAAGAGATCTTTCTACTTCAATCGTAAAATCAACGTGGCCCGGAGTATCGATGATGTTAATGATGTGTTTGTTCCATTCACAAGTTGTCGCTGCGGCAGTAATTGTAATCCCACGTTCCTGTTCCTGAACCATCCAGTCCATGGTGGCAGTGCCTTCATGGACTTCACCGATTTTATAATTTTTCCCGGTGTAGAAAAGGATGCGTTCTGTGGTTGTCGTTTTTCCGGCATCAATATGGGCCATGATACCAATGTTACGTACTCGATGAATCTCGGTGCTTTTCATAGGCAATTTCTCTATGGATTTTGGACAAAAAAAAGGCCAGCGTTAGCCGGCCTTTTTTGAATTAACGGATTTAGATTACCACTTAAGGTGAGCGAAAGCTTTGTTAGCTTCAGCCATCTTGTAAACGTCTTCACGTTTCTTAACAGCGCCACCGCGGTTGTTAGCAGCATCGATGATTTCATCAGCGAGCTTTTCAACCATGTTCTTACCAGCGCGAGTACGTGAATAATCACGGAGCCAACGAAGAGCAAGAGATTGCTTTCTGTTTGGACGAACTTCGATAGGCACCTGGTAAGTTGCCCCACCGATACGGCGAGATTTAACTTCAACAGCTGGCTTGATGTTGTTCATAGCTTTTTTGAAAACTTTGATCCCTTCTTCGCCCATTTTCTTTTCAACGAGGTCAAGTGCTCCGTAGAAAATGGATTCAGCAGTAGATTTTTTACCATCATACATAAGTGTATTAATAACTTTTGTGATGAGGATATCGTTATACTTCGGATCAGGAAGTACTTCTCTTTGTGGGGCTTGGTGTTTACGACTCATAAATTCCTCTGCTTATTTCTTAGGTTTCTTAGCGCCGTAGTGTGAACGACGCTTGCGGCGCTTCTCAACACCAGAGGCATCAAGTGCACCACGAATTGTATGGTAACGTACACCTGGAAGATCTTTTACACGACCACCACGAATAAGAACGATTGAGTGTTCCTGGAGGTTGTGACCTTCGCCGCCGATGTAAGAGATTACTTCGTAACCGGATGTAAGTTTAACCTTACAAACTTTACGTAGAGCCGAGTTTGGTTTCTTAGGCGTTGTTGTATAAACACGCGTGCAGACACCACGACGCTGAGGACATCCTTCGAGCGCCGGAGATTTTGTCTTAGCTTTTTGCAAAGCTCGTCCAAATCTCACTAATTGGTTAATAGTAGGCATACTTCATTCCTTACATTTGTTTAATGATTAGCCGAGGTTTATAGCAAAGCGCCCCGGCTAATACAAGTTTAAATTATTCTTCCTACAAGCTCATGCTGAAGGGTGCTTCGTCTGTCACTACATCTGCCTGGAAATCCTTATATCTAGGGATACCAGTACCAGCAGGAATCAGTCGGCCCATCAGTACGTTTTCTTTCAAACCAATCAGGTCGTCTTTCTTACCTTCCAGAGCTGCTTGGGTAAGCACTTTTGTGGTCTCCTGGAACGACGCAGCAGAGAGGAAAGATTCTGTCGTGAGAGATGCTTTCGTAATACCAAGCAAGAGGGCCTTAGAACCCGCTGGCTGAGATCCGGCAGCAATCAAACGCTCATTCTCTTCTTTGAATTCCGCTTTAGTGACAGAGTCACCTTCAACGAAAATCGAATCTCCTGGGTTTGTAACCTCTACTTTCTTCAACATCTGGCTAACGATTACTTCAATGTGTTTATCATCGATCTTCACACCTTGAAGGCGATAAACTTCCTGGATTTCATCAGTGATATAGCGAGCAACCGCTTTCTCACCGAGAACACGAAGAATATCATGCGGGTTTGTAGGTCCATCCATGATTTGGTCACCCGGACGAACATAGTCACCCTCGTTAACGATCACATAGCGGCCTTTAGGAATAGTGTAGACGACAGCGTCTGAACCATCTTCTGGCTTAATGATGATCTTACGTGATCCACGAACTTCTGGACCGTACTCGATAGTACCGGCGATGTCCGCGATCTGCGAAGAGTTGGTCGGCTTTCTTGCTTCGAAGAGTTCTGCAACTCGAGGGAGACCCCCGGTGATGTCTTTCGTTTTCGTCGACTCACGTTGAACTTTTGCGATAACAATACCACCGTCAATCTTATCTCCTGGATTCACTACGATGTTCGCACCAACAGGTAATGTATAGGAGGCAATACGCTTCGTACCTGGAACAACGATCGGATTACCGGCGTCGTCACAGACGAGAATACGTGGTTGCTTAGAGAGATCTTCTTTAGCTTTAGCTTCTGTTACTACACGGTGAGAGAGACCAGTCACTGCATCGAGTACTTCTGTATAAGTAGCACCCTGGACGAGATCTTCAAATTTCACTGTACCGGCAACTTCAGAGATGAACGGCATTGTGAATGGATCCCATTCGAGAATCCGGTCACCAACTGCTACAACCTGGCCATCTTTGAAGAAGATGGTTGCTCCGTAGATTGCTGGGTAACGCTCTTTTTCAGCTCCAGCATCAGTCTTAATCGCGATTTCCCCGGTCTTGTTCATGATGATCATCTGGCCGTCTGCACGGGTAACAACCTTCACGTTCTCGAACACGAGTTTACCTGCGGTCTTAGCTTCAGTTTTGTTAACCTGAGCACCTGCAGTTGCAGTACCACCGATGTGGAACGTTCTCATTGTGAGCTGAGTTCCTGGTTCACCGATCGACTGAGCCGCGATAATACCGACTGCTTCACCGATTGATACAAGCTTACCGCGGGAAAGATCGCGACCGAAACAAAGGCCGCAATATCCATGCTTCTCTTTACAAGTGAGAACAGAGCGAACTTTCACCTGATCGATTTCTTCGGCCATGAGAGTGTTCACATCTTTTTCAGTAAAGAGGTGGTTTCTAGGGAAAAGAGTCTGCTGATTTTTGCCTTTCACATCTTCGAGAGCAACACGTCCAAGAACGCGAGAAGCAACGTGCTCCGCGATTTCTCCGGCTTCTACTCTTGATGTGAGGACAATTCCGTCTGTAGCGTCACAGTCAACCTGACGGATGATACCATCCTGGGCAACGTCAACGAGACGACGAGTGAGGTAACCAGAGTTTGCAGTCTTAAGAGCTGTATCCGCTAGACCCTTACGGGCACCGTGAGATGAAGCAAAGTACTGAAGAACGGTCAGACCTTCACGGAAGTTAGAAGTAATTGGAGTCTCAATGATCTCGCCTGATGGTTTCGCCATCAAACCTCTCATACCAGCGAGCTGACGGATCTGAACGTTCGATCCCCGTGCTCCTGAATCCGCCATCATAAAGATTGCGTTGAATGAAGGTGCCATGAGTTTCTCTTTCCCGTTCTCAGAAACGAATTCTGAAGAGGAAAGGTTACCGATGAGAACCTTAGAGAGTTTTTCGTTGGTCTGTGCCCAAACGTCGACGATCTTGTTGTATCGCTCACCGTTGGTGATTGAACCTTCGTTATACTCGTTCGTGATCTTATCAACTTCAGCCTGAGCTGTTCCAATGATCGCTGGTTTTTCTTTAGGAATAACCATGTCTTTGATGTTGATTGAGATACCGGCTTTTGTTGCGTACTCGTAACCCATTTTCATGATCGAGTCTGCGAACATCACGCACTCTTTCTCTGTCGACTTACGGTAAGCAAGGTCGATGAGCTTCGCGAGTTCTTTCTTATTGAGGATCTTGTTGATCGCCTCGAATCCGAGAGCTGGCGGAGTGATATCGTGAATGAAGGTACGTCCAACTGTTCCATCAACCATTTTGCCATCAAGACGGATCTTGATTGGGGCCTGAAGGTGAAGGTTACCAGTGTGGTAAGCGAACTGAGCTTCTTCTTTCGAAGAGAACACTTTGCCATATCCACGGGCGAACGGACGAACGCGGGACATATAGTACATACCGAGAACGATATCCTGTGAAGGAACGATGATCGGAGTACCGTCTTTCGGAGAGAGGATGTTGTTCGTCGACATAGCGAGAACGCGGGCCTCAATCTGAGCTTCGATAGAAAGTGGAACGTGAACGGCCATCTGATCTCCGTCGAAGTCAGCGTTGAACGCTGTACAAACGAGCGGGTGGAGCTGGATAGCTTTTCCTTCGATGAGGATAGGTTCAAAAGCCTGAATACCAAGTCTGTGAAGAGTTGGTGCGCGGTTAAGAAGAACCGGATGCTCTTGAACGACGTCCTCGAGAATATCCCAAACTTCCTGCTTCTGCTGATCAACCATGCGTTTAGCAACTTTGATCGTAGTACAGTGACCTTTCTCAATGAGCTTGTTGTAGATGAATGGCTTGAAGAGCTCGAGAGCCATCATCTTCGGAAGACCGCACTGGTGAAGTTTAAGGTAAGGACCAACCACGATAACTGAACGACCAGAATAGTCGACGCGTTTACCGAGAAGGTTCTGACGGAAACGACCCTGCTTCCCCTTCAGCATGTCTGAGAGAGAGCGAAGTGGACGCTTGTTAGCACCAGTGAAGACTTTACCACGACGACCGTTATCGAAGAGAGCATCAACCGCTTCCTGAAGCATACGCTTCTCGTTACGAATGATGATTTCCGGCGCGTTCAATTCCTTGAGGCGCTTAAGACGGTTGTTACGGTTAATTACGCGACGATAGAGATCGTTAAGATCTGAAGTCGCGAAACGACCAGCTTCAAGAGGAACGAGTGGACGAAGATCCGGTGGAAGAACCGGAATAACATCCATCATGAACCAGTCTGGCTTGTTCGGTGATTTGAGAAGTGATTCAACAACTTTGAGACGCTTAATGATCTTCGCTTTAGAAAGATCAGTCGTAGAGTCACGAAGTCCACGGCGAAGTTCTTTATTGAGGATATCAATGTCAACTTTAGAGAGGAGGTCTTTTACAACTTCTCCGCCCATGCCAGCTTTGAAATCAACGTTAGCAGCTTTGAGCTCGTGGAATTTTTGTTCAGAAAGGATTGATCCGACTGGAAGTCCACCTTCACCGTCTGTGTTCGCTGCAGATGTAACAATATACGCTTCGTTATAAAGGATTCTCTCGAGATCTTTCAGAGAAAGATCAAGGAGAGCGCCGATACGTGAAGGAAGTGAACGAAGGAACCAGATGTGAGCTACTGGAGAAGCCAGCTCAATGTGGCCGCAACGCTCGCGGCGAACTTTAGAAAGTGTAACCTCAACTCCACACTTCTCGCACACAACACCTCTGTGCTTCATACGCTTGTACTTACCGCAGATACATTCGTAATCCTTGATAGGTCCGAAGATCTTCGCGCAGAAAAGACCGTCACGTTCAGGCTTGAACGTACGGTAGTTGATGGTTTCCGGTTTTTTTACTTCACCGAAAGACCATTCACGGATCGTATCCGGAGAGGCCATCCGGATGGAGATGGCCTGGACCGAAATAGGATCTTTAGGTTTATCGAAAAAATTTAATAGATCTTTCATTGAGCTGAGCTCCTGTTCTAAAAATTAAAGTAATGGCTCTACAGTCGGTTCTTCGAGCTTCACATCGAGTGCCAGTGCCTGGAGCTCGCGGATAAGAACGTTGAACGACTCTGGTAAGCCTGGCTCAAGAACCTGCTCGCCTTTAACAATAGACTCATACATGCGTGTTCTTCCGACCACGTCATCCGACTTCACAGTCAGGAATTCCTGGAGGGTATAAGCAGCACCATAAGCTTCGAGTGCCCACACTTCCATTTCTCCGAGACGCTGACCTCCGAACTGAGCCTTACCACCGAGTGGCTGCTGAGTTACGAGAGAGTAAGGTCCTGTAGAACGAGCGTGAATCTTCTCATCAACAAGGTGGTGAAGTTTCAGCATGTACATGGAACCAATCGTTACTTCCTCAGAGAAAGCTTCGCCGGTGATACCGTCGAAGAGCTGAGTCTTCCCTGAGCGATCAAGCTCAGCGAGGTCAAACATTTCTTCGATATCTTGTTCAGTTGCACCATCGAAAGTTGGAGATGCGAAACGAACACCTGTCTGAAGTTTTTCGGCAAGATCGCGAACCTGAGCATCTGAAGCTTTTTTGAGCCAAGCATCTGCATCAGCCGACTTATAGATCTTAGAAATAAGATCTTTAATCCGGTGAAGGTCCATTTGCTGTTCCATCATGTAACGGATCTTGTCTCCAAGTCCCTTACCTGCCCAACCTAAGTGGAGCTCGAAGAGCTGACCGATGTTCATACGTGATGGAACCCCGAGTGGGTTCAACACGATTTCTACCGGAGTTCCGTCGGCCATATATGGCATGTCTTCAACTGGAAGAACGCGGGAAATAACACCCTTGTTTCCGTGACGACCGGCCATTTTATCACCTGGCTGAAGCTTTCTCTTAATCGCGATGTAAACGACCACTTTCTTGATAACGCCAGGAGGAAGCTCGTCGCCCTTGTGGAGCTTAGCGATTTCTTCGTTGGCCTTAGCACGAACGCGGTTGATGCGGTTACGGATATCCGCAAAGTATTCAGAAAGTTTTTCTTCGAGATCAGCTTTGAGCGGGAGGTAACCGATCAACTCGAAAGGAATTGAAGCGAGTACTTCTTCTGTGATCTTCACACCTTTCTTCAGGAGTTCAGATGAACCATCTTCAGAAACGAGTTTATCTTCAGTAGTTGCTCCGCCGAGCATTTCAGCGATCTTACGGATTGCTGAGCGCTGGATAGCTCTGATCTCAATGTTCTCATCACGACGGATGAGAGCAGTTTCTTTTTCAATGATCGCTTTAGAACGAGCGTCGAGTTCTACACCTTCACGAGTGAAGACGTGAGCATCAATGACTGTACCGCGAACTGAAGAAGGAACACGGAGAGAAGTATCCTTAACGTCACCGGCTTTATCACCGAAGATCGCTTTGAGGAGTTTTTCTTCCGGAGAAAGCTGAGTTTCACCTTTTGGCGTGATCTTACCGACGAGGATGTCGCCTGGTTTAACAATCGCACCAACGCGGATGATACCGGCTTCATCGAGGTCTTTGAGGGCCTCTTCAGAAACGTTCGGGATATCGCGAGTGATTTCTTCCTTACCAAGTTTCGTATCACGAGCTTCCACTTCGTAGTTTTCGATGTGGATCGTTGTGAATACGTCCTGAGCGAGAATTTTTTCGTTAATGAGAATTGAATCTTCGTAGTTATAACCACCCCATGGCATGAACGCTACGAGAACGTTTTGTCCAAGGGCAAGGTCACCAAGGTGAGTAGCTGGACCGTCGGCGATAACATCACCGGCACGTACGCCGTCACCTTCTTTAACGAGGGCTTTCTGGTTAATCGAAGTGTTCTGGTTAGAACGCTGATATTTAACAAGCTTGTAAA
Organism: Bacteriovoracaceae bacterium; assembly: GCA_947451425.1. GTDB lineage: Bacteria > Bdellovibrionota > Bacteriovoracia > Bacteriovoracales > Bacteriovoracaceae > Peredibacter. The sequence continues at coordinate 10,198 of CANGAC010000044.1, forward strand.
CATCTACGCCTGATTCTTCTTCTTTGAAGTTATCACGCTGAATAACGATACGGTTTGAATCAACGAAGATTACTTTACCGTCGTGTTCTGCAAAGAGAATCGCACCAGAGTCACGAGCAACAGTAGATTCAACACCTGTTCCAACGAGTGGAGCATCTGTCTTAACAACCGGAACCGCTTGTCTCATCATGTTTGAACCCATGAGAGCTCTGTTCGCATCATCGTGCTCGAGGAACGGAATGAGTGATGTTGCGATCGAAATCATCTGAGATGGTGAAACGTCCATCAGGTCGATTTCTGTTGCGTCTACGAGAGCAAGTTCACCCTGCTTACGAGCTGCAATCATGCTGCCTGAGATTTTTCCGTCTTTAACGAATTTCGTATCCGCCTGAGCGATAATTTTTCCTTCTTCTTCGAATGAAGAGAAGTACTTAATCTTCTTCTCGAGCGAGCGGTCTTCATTTACAACTCTGTAAGGAGTTTCGATGAATCCGTACTCAGAAACTTTTGCATATGTAGCGAGAGACGTGATCAGACCGATATTTGGTCCTTCCGGAGTCTCAATAGGACACATACGACCGTAGTGAGTAGCGTGAACGTCACGTACTTCGAAACCTGCACGCTCACGTGTGAGTCCGCCTGGCCCGAGAGCAGAAAGACGACGCTTGTGAGTTACTTCAGAGAGTGGGTTCGTCTGATCCATGAACTGAGAAAGCTGAGATGAACCGAAGAACTCTTTAACTGCAGCAGCTACTGGCTTCTGGTTAACGAGATCGTGAGGCATCATCGTGTCGAGTTCTTGAATCGACATTCTTTCTTTAACAGCTCTTTCCATACGAACGAGACCAACACGGAATTGGTTCTCGAGGAGTTCACCAACTGCGCGAACGCGACGGTTACCAAGGTGATCGATATCATCGACTTGACCTTTACCGTTGTTAAGATCCACGAGGTACTTAACAGTTGTAAGGATATCTTCTTTTGTAAGAACGGTGTTCTCAACAGGGATATCAAGACCGAACTTATAGTTGATCTTCATACGACCAACTTTAGAAAGGTCGTATTTTGTAGCTGTGAAGAAGAGACCATTGAAAAGCGTTTCCGCTGCTTCAATTGTCGGCGGCTCACCTGGACGGAGACGCTCAAAGATCTTAACGAGAGCTTCTTCAGTCGAATGAGTCTTGTCGAGATAGAGAGTGTTTCTGATCTGGTCAGAGTAGTTGACGTTGTCGATATAGATCGCTTCAACGTGCTTCACGCCAGCTTTGATGAGTTCAAAGATTTTTGATTCAGTCAGGGCTTCGTTAGCGGAAGCGATAACTTCACCAGTTGCTTTGTCGTAGATATCATCAGCAACAACCTTGCCTACAACTTCTTCAAGTTTCATCGGGAGAGACTTAAGACCTGATTCCTGAAGTTTTTTAACTGCAGGCTTTGTAATCTTTTTGCCTTTCTTGATGATAGCTTCGCCAGTTTTCGGGTGAAGGATATCTTCGTCTACGCGTGCTCCAGTGAGGAGTTCATAGTCGAGTTCGCGCGAGTAACCTTTCTCAGAGAGATTGATTTTTTCAAGCGGATAGAAAGCCTTAAGGAGGTCAGCTACTGAGTAGCCCATTGCCTTAAGGATAACAGTTGCATGGAACTTTCTCTTACGATCGATACGAGCGTAGAGAATGTTTTTGTGATCGAATTCGAAATCGAGCCAAGAACCACGATGAGGAATGATACGAGCTGAATAAAGAAGTTTCCCTGAAGAATGCTTCTTACCAGAATCGTGCTCAAAGATGATCCCTGGAGAACGGTGGAGCTGAGATACAATTACGCGCTCAGTACCGTTGAAAATGAATGACCCGGTTGGGGCCATAAGAGGAATGTTACCGAGGTAAACTTCCTGCTCTTTGATAGACGAGATAGTTCTCTTACCGTCTTCAGATTCCACAGTGGTATCAAAGAAGATAAGGCGAACTGTCACCTTCAATGGTGACTCATATGAGAGGCCGCGTGCGCGACACTCACCGACTGAATACTTCGGCTCTTCCAGCGTATAGCTGACGAACTCGAGAGAGACAGTCTTGTTGAAATCGAAAATTGGGAAAATACCTTTGAAAACGTGTTGGAGACCTTTGTCTTCACGTTTAGCAGGAGGGATATCTTTCTGGAGGAAATCCTCGTACGAGCTGATCTGCAGTTTCATCAAGCTCGGCGGTGACATCACATAGTCGTTCTTGCTGAAACTTCTACGTGTCCACTCGTTGGGTGCGAATACTTTTGTCATTTAATGACTCCTGACTATGTAGGCTCAACTAAAAAAAATCTTCTAAAATGCAAAAAATGGAAGCAGGTTTTGGACCTGCTTCCATGACATCCCCGAGGGACAATGAAATCAAATTACTTAACTTCGACTTTTGCGCCAGCAGCTTCAAGCTTCTTCTTGATTTCAGCAGCTTCGTCTTTAGATACTGCTTCTTTAACAGTCTTAGGTGCGCCTTCAACGAGGTCTTTCGCTTCTTTCAGACCGAGGCCTGTGATAGCGCGAACTTCTTTAATAACGTTGATTGGTGAAGCACCTTTGTCAGAAAGAACTACTGTGAACTCAGTTTGAGCTTCAGCAGCAGGACCAGCAGCAGCAGCACCAGCAACAGCTACAGGAGCTGCAGATACGCCGAATTTAGTTTCGAGCTCTTTAACGAGGTTAGCGAGGTCGAGAACTGACATTTTAGATACGTGTTCGATGAGTTGATCGTTAGTGATAGACATAAAATCTCCTAAAAAAATAAATCGTTAATTGTTAAGCGTTTTCAGTAGCAGGACCAGCAGCGCCGCCTTGTTTCTGCTCTTGAATCGCGAAAAGTACTCTTGCAAAGGCAGATACTGGTGCATTGAATGTAGCAAGCAATGTTCCGAGCATTTCGTTGCGTGAAGGCAATTTAGCCAGCGCAATTACATCCGCTTTTGTAAGTTTTTGAGTTCCGAGTTGACCGCCACGAATTGTGACGATTTCCGAAAACTCTCCTGAAGCATCGTTTACGACTTTTGCGACTGCTGCCGCATCATCATAAGCAAATGCCACACAGCTGGTTCCCTTCAGATCAGCGAGAAGACCTTCAGCGAAAGTACCCTTGGCTGCACGAGCGAAGAGAGTGTTACGTGTAACGACCATGTGGCCTTTAGCAGCGCGAACATTCTTCCGGATCCGTACAGAATCCACAGATGGGATACCTACGAGGTTGGTCAAGAAGACAGCTTGTGACTTCTCAATTTTCTCTTTGATCGATGAGACTACTGCGTCTTTTTCTGCACGTGTCATCATAGATTCTTTCCTCCGTTGATAATATTTGGAGGGGAGCTTCGGCAGGCTTTACTCTTCTTGTGGAAGACACCGGCTGTCACAAACCCCTTCAAGGTAAACTAGTTATTAAAGAGAGACTGCAGATGCATCAAGTGCATCGATACGAACACCTGGAGACATAGTTGCACTCACAACGAGCGACTTAACATATGTACCCTTAGAAGAAGCTGGCTTAGCACGGAGGATAGCTCCGCAAACAGCTTTGAAGTTCTCAGTAAGCTGAGCTTCAGTGAATGACTTCTTCCCGATAGGAACGTGAACGATACCGTTTTTGTCTGCACGGTACTCAACCTTACCAGCTTTCTGCTCGTTAACAGCTTTAGCCACGTCAGTTGTTACTGTACCGAGTTTTGGGTTTGGCATGAGACCACGTGGTCCGAGAACGCGGGCGATCTTACCGATCTTACCCATCATGTCCGGAGTCGCGATAACACGGTCAAAATCCATCCAGCCGCCAGCGATTTTGTTGATGATGTCTTCACCACCAACGAAGTCTGCGCCTGCTTTTTCTGCTTCAGCAAGTTTTTCACCGGCAGTGATCACAACTACAGTTGTTTTCTTACCAGTACCCGCTGGCATAACGATCGCGCCGCGAACCATCTGGTCAGCGTGACGTGGATCAATACCAAGACGGAAAGCGAGGTCAACAGTTTCATCGAATTTTGCGAAGGCTACTTTCTTAACGAGAGTGAGTGCTTCTGAAACTGTGTACTGCTTAGAAGGATCAACTTCCTTCGCAGCTAATTTATATTTTGGAGATACTTTTTTCATACATTAGTCCTTTCGGTTCAAACGACCCTTTGAGAGGTCTCCCGCAAATTATTTATAATCCAGTTTGAGACCCATTGAGCGAACAGAACCTTCAACAGTTCTTTCTGCCGCTTCAAGAGAAGCTGCTGTCAGATCTACTTCCTTCGCTTTTGCTACTTCAGTAACAACTTTGCGAGGAACAGTTCCGGCAACTTCATGGCCTGGTTTTTTAGAACCAGACTGGAGCTTCAACTTATCCTTAAGAAGGTAAGTTGCTGGAGGAGTCTTAGTAACAAATGTGAAAGTTCTGTCCGAGTAAACCGTAATGATTGTCGGAAGAGTTACACCATTATCTTTCTGTGTACGGGCATTGAATGCCTTACAGAATTCCATGATGTTCACACCACGTTGACCAAGAGCTGGACCAATTGGTGGTGATGGGTTTGCTTTCCCACCTGGGATTTGTAACTTGATAAAACCTGTGACTTTTTTAGCCATAAATTCTCCTGGCGGTGCCGACGACTGTTAAGTCTCCCGCTTTTATTATTAGACCTTCTCTACTTGAGAGAATTCGAGTTCTACTGGTGTTGGACGACCGAAAATCGAAACTTGAACTTTAACTTTGCCCTTATCAGAGATGTTTTCAACAACACCTACGAAAGATGCGAATGGTCCTTCGATCACTTTCACTGAATCACCTTCAGAGAAGTTAGCAACTGAACGAGTACGTTTGAATCCTTCTGCGAGTGATGCTGTCATTGAAGCAGCTTCTTCATCAGAGATCGGCATAGGCTTGTCTTTAGTTCCGCCGATGAATCCCGTGATTTTATCGGTGTCTTTTACGAGGTGCCATGTCTTATCGTTCATCACCATTTTTACGAGAACATATCCCGGGAAGAATTTCTTCTTCATGGTGCGCTTCTTACCATTAACGTTTGCAACGACACTTTCTTCAGGAACGAGAATTTCTGCGAAATACTCTGTCATGGCATGGTTAACGATTCTTTCTTTAAGTGTTTTAAGAACGCGATTCTCGAAACCACTCAGAACGTGAACGATGTACCACTTGAAATCTGGAGTATCACCAAGGGCAAGAACTCTCTTCTCTGTATTCGTATCAGTCATTGCAAGATCCTTCTTATTTGTTCACAAGCATCAAGAGATAGTTCGCACCGAAATCAAAGAATCCGAAAACGAATCCCATGATTGTTACGGCAACCATAATGACAAAAGTGTGTCTCCATGTTTGCTGGCTATCAGGCCATACGACTTTCATTAGTTCTTGATAAACATTCACTAAGAAGTCCGAAGTTTTCGGAGTTCTCATGACGTAGAAATATGTACTCGCTGCGAGGACAACAGAAAGTGCTTGAGTGACTCCGAAGTAGTATGGAATCATTGTTTCAAGCGCGAACCATTCAGCTAACTTTTCGAAAAAACTTATTAGTATGTAACCAAGAAGGATACAAACGACGGCAAGAGAAGCTTGAATCCACTTCTTGCCTTCATCATTAGAAGCCACAGCCATTTAAAACCTCAATTTAATCTGAAATCGAATCCCCATTTATGCAAAATCATGGGAGTTATGTCTACAAAAAAATTGTTTTAGGTTGACTTGGCCTGATCCTTGAAAAGAACCACCCGCGTCAAGAAATATTTAGAGTCAACACTTCAGCAATTGGAGGGATGATTATGTACGAGAATGTGAACGGAAATCATTTAGTCGGATGAATGAAAAGAAAGAGGTGGCGGGAGCAGAGGGATTCGAACCCCCAACCTAACGATTTGGAATCGTTCGCTCTACCGTTAGAGCTATACTCCCGAAGATAAAAAAAAGGCCGGCGTTAGCCGGCCCTTTCTTTTGAAAAACTAATTACTCGATGATGTCAGAAACAGTTCCAGCGCCGATTGTACGTCCACCTTCGCGAATCGCGAAACGGAGACCTTTTTCCATAGCGATTGGAGCGATGAGCTCAACACCGAAAGAAGTGTTATCACCTGGCATGATCATTTCAACGCCGTCGTTGAGAGTGATCGCACCAGTTACGTCTGTAGTTCTGAAGTAGAACTGTGGACGGTAACCTTTGAAGATTGGAGTGTGACGTCCGCCTTCCTCTTTAGTGAGAATATAAACTTCGCAGCGGAACTTAGCGTGTGGCTTAACAGTTCCTGGCTTGATCATACACTGACCGCGCTCAACATCTTCTCTCTTAGTACCACGGAGAAGAAGTCCAACGTTATCCCCTGCGCGACCTTCGTCGAGGAGTTTACGGAACATTTCAACACCTGTGATAACAGTCTTCTGAAGATCTTTGATACCGATGATATCGATTTCTTCTCCGACCTTAACGATTCCGCGCTCGATACGACCAGTAACAACTGTACCGCGACCAGAGATTGAGAACACGTCCTCAACCGGCATAAGGAACGGCTTATCGATGTCACGAGCTGGAGTTGGGATATAACGATCCACTTCTTCCATCAGCTTAACGATTGCTTTTTCGCCGAGCTCTGGGTTTGTGCCTTCAACAGCAGCAAGCGCAGAACCTTTGACTATAGGAATATCGTCACCAGGGAATTTATATTTAGAAAGGAGTTCGCGGATTTCCATTTCTACGAGATCAGCGAGCTCTGGATCTGCGATATCGATTTTGTTCATGAATACTACGATCGCTGGAACACCTACCTGACGAGCAAGAAGGATGTGCTCACGAGTCTGTGGCATTGGACCATCTGTAGCAGCAACAACGAGAATCGCGCCATCCATCTGAGCAGCACCTGTGATCATGTTTTTTACATAATCGGCGTGACCTGGACAATCTACGTGAGCGTAGTGACGGTTAGCAGTTGTATATTCAACGTGAGCTGTATTGATTGTAATACCGCGAGCTTTCTCTTCAGGAGCAGAATCGATGTCAGCGTAAGACTTCGCTGTACCACCGTAAACTTTTGCCATCGTCATTGTGATAGCAGCAGTGAGTGTTGTTTTACCGTGATCGACGTGACCGATAGTACCGATGTTGACGTGAGGTTTACTCCGGTCAAATTTTTCCTTAGCCATGGCTAGCTCTCCTTATGAGGGTTTCGACTATTAACGTTATTTTATTTTTGACTGCTAGAGTATGCTCCAGCTGCCAACAAACTGACAATAAAAAAAACCTACGCTCTATCCCCAGGGATGGAGCTCTCGGCGGGAATTGAACCCGCGACCCCTTCCTTACCAAGGAAGTACTCTACCACTGAGCCACGAGAGCATGTTCCCGGGAAAAAATGGAGCGGGCGAAGAGATTCGAACTCTCGACATCCACCTTGGAAGGGTGGCGCTCTACCAACTGAGCTACGCCCGCAGAAAACAATCAACTAAAAAATGGTGGCGCGGGGTGGATTCGAACCACCGAAAGCTGACGCTG